>NZ_CP156084.1:593500-924500 GCF_040687965.1 Methylocystis echinoides | reverse complement strand
GCGAGCGCCTGCTCGCCGCCTTCGACAAGGTCAACGCCCATTTCAAGGAGCTGTTCACGCTGCTTTTCGACGGCGGCTCGGCGGAGCTTCAGCTCGTTGAAAGCGAAGACCCGCTGGAGGCCGGCCTCGACATTCTCGCCCGCCCGCCCGGCAAGAAGCCGCAGACCATGACGCTACTCTCCGGCGGCGAGCAGGCGCTGACCGCCATGTCGCTGATCTTCGCAGTGTTTCTCACCAACCCGTCGCCGATCTGCGTGCTCGACGAGGTCGACGCGCCGCTCGATGATTCGAACGTCGAACGCTTCTGCGACCTGCTGGAGGAAATGCGCAAGAAGACCGACACGCGATTCGTGACGATCACCCATAACCCGATCACCATGGCGCGCATGGACCGGCTCTTCGGCGTGACCCAGGCCGAGCGGGGCATTTCGCAGCTCGTCTCGGTCGATCTGGAGCAGGCCGAGAAATTCGCGCTGGCGAGCTGAGCCGCCGGCCGCGGCCGTCACCGGCTCACTGTCTTTGACTGCCCGTCCCGCGGCTGCGCCGGCGCCGGCCTGCCGCCGGTGCGTTCGAGATCGGCGATCAGCCGCTCCATTTCTGAAATCTCCTGCATTTGATCTGTGACGATGCGCCGCGCCAGCTCCCGCACGCGCGGGTCGCGCAGTTGCGCGCGCTCGGCCATGAGGATCGCGGCGGAGTGGTGCGGGATCATCGCGCGCAGAAAAGTCATCTCGTGCACGCCGTCCTGGGTGCGAACCAGCCAGGCGGCGGCGGCGAAGACCGTGATCGCAGCGGCGACGATCACCGAATTGGCGGGGCCGCTGCGATAGACGTCGGGCGAGAACGCAACGAGCGCCGCCGCGACGGCCGCGCCGGCGGCCACGGCCATCCAGAGGCGGCCCGCGCTGAGCCAGATATGATCGGCCTGGTAGACGTTGAGATAGCTCACGCAGAAAATGACCAGGGTCGCGACCGCGATGATAAGGGCGAGACGCGCATATGGCATGGGTTCCTCCCTGTTCCCGCCGCGCGGCGGGACCCCGTGCCGATAACCGTGCAGGGGCCGGGAAGGTCCAAGAGGTCTCGGCCCCGAAACGATCGGCCGCGATGAGCGCGGCGGCTCCGCACGAATGGGGGCGCCTTTCGCAAATGCACAAACTTTCAGCCGCGCAAATCGTCGCAACAAATGGTTTTTCCATATAAATCAAGATATTTGCGCAAAAGCGGCGCGCCTTGACTTAAGAGTGGCCGCTCAATATGTTGCGCGCGGCTCGAAAGGGCCTGGCCGCGAGGCTGGGGTTTTTCGATCAGCCGCTCCCGAAAGCCGGATAAATCCCCGAACCAAGCCGTCCCGGCCATCGTTCATTTTGCGCGCTCACGCAGGGCGCGACGGAGAGAGCCGATGACCGACGACGACAAGCGGGACGCCGAACAGGACGCGCTGAATGCGCGGCTCGAGAAGCTCAACGCCGCGCTGCGTCAGCGTGACGAGGAGCGACTCGCCAAGGAGGCGCCGCCGCCCGAGAGAAGGGGCCTGTCGCGGGCGTTGAGCGTCGGGCTCAACGCTTTTTCCGAATTTGTGGGGGCCGTGCTGGTGGGCGGCTTCGTCGGCTGGAAGGCGGACGAATGGCTCGGCACCAAGCCCTGGCTGATGATCGTCTTGCTCGGTCTCGGCATAGCGGCTGGCTTTTGGAACATTTATCGCGTGGCGAAGCCGAAGGACTGAGCCGTTCGCGAATTGGAACAGTCATCAGGCGCGGCGTATGCGCCTTCAAATCGAGGGCCGGGCGGAAACGTCCGGGCAGGGACGATGAGCACTGAAGCAGCGGCCGCGCCGAATCCGATCGAACAGTTCGAACTGCACCGCTACTTCCCGCATGAAATCGCGGGCGTCGAAACCTCCTTCACCAACGCTTCGCTCTACATGCTGCTCGCCGCGCTGGGCGTCGTGCTGCTGATGGTCATCGCCACCTCGCGCAAGGCCATTGTGCCGGGCCGTTTCCAGGCGCTCGCCGAAATGCTCTACGAGTTCGTCGCCAATACGGTGCGCTCGACCGCGGGCAAGGAAGGGATGAAATTCTTCCCCTTCGTCTTCTCGCTGTTCTCCTTCATCTTGATCGCCAATCTGATCGGCCTCATCCCGTATACTTATTCGGTGACGAGCCAGATCGTGGTGACCGGCGCCTTCGCGCTGCTCGTTATTCTGCTCGTGACCTTCTACGGCTTTTACCGGAACGGGCTGGGCTTCATTAACCTCTTCGTGCCGCATGGGGTGCCGCTGCCGGTGCTGGTGATTCTCGTGCCGATCGAGATCATCTCCTTCCTGTCGCGCCCGGTGTCGCTGTCCATTCGTCTCTTCGCCAACATCCTCGCGGGCCACGTGACGCTCGCGGTGTTCGGCGGCTTCGTCGTGCTGCTGCTCGCGGCCGGCGGCGCCTATGCGGCGCTCGCGCCGGTGCCGCTGCTCGCAATCGTCGCTCTTTATGCGCTGGAGCTTCTCGTCGCCTGCCTGCAGGCGTTCGTGTTCAGCGTTCTCACTTGCGTCTATCTCAACGACGCGATTCATCCGGGCCACTGATAAACATCCAACAATAAAAGTCGCCCCAATAGACTGGAGAAAACTATGGCTACTGAAATGCAGCTGGTTGGCGCGGGTCTCGCCGCGATTGGCACCGGCGCCGCGGCGATCGGCGTCGGCCTCATCTTCGGCAACTTCGTCAATGGCGCGCTGCGCAATCCGACGGCCGCCGCCTCGCAGTTCACCAACGCGATCATCGGCGCGGCGCTCGCCGAAGGCCTCGGCATCTTCGCCTTCGTCATCGCGCTGCTGCTGTATCTGAAGGCCTAAAGGCTTTCTCCGACCGCGCGAGGCGCGCTGCGACAGCGTGCGCCTCGCGGCTTCTCAACGCCCCTCGCAGAGGCGCGTTTTTGCGTTCCATCCGCAGCCGCGTCGAAGACTTTGGATATGTCCATGGCGATCATCTCTCCCGCCTATGCCGCCGAGGCCGAGCAGGAAACCCAAGGAACTCACGAATCCGTGGGCGCGCCGGGTGGCGAGGCTCATCATGAAGGCGTCTTTCCGCCTTTCCAGACCGAGAATTTCGCGCCGCAGCTCATCTGGCTGGTTCTGATCTTCGGCGTTCTCTACATTCTGATGTCGCGCATCGCGCTGCCGCGCGTCGGCGGCATCATCGAGACGCGCGACGCCAAGATCGCCGCCGACCTCGACGCCTCGCGCGACATGCAGTCGAAGGCGCAGGCCGCGGCGCAGGCCAATGACGAACATCTGCGCCGCCGGCGCGAAGAGGCGCAGGCCATCGGCCGCGAAGCCCAGCAAAAGATCGCCAATGAGGCCGCCGCCCAGCGTACGCGCGCCGAGGCGGACGCCGCCGAAAAGATTCGCGCGGCCGAAGAGCGCATCGGCGCCGCCAAGACCGCCGCGCTCGCCAATGTCGAGCAGATCGCGCTCGACGCCGCCGCCTCGATCATCGAGAAACTGACTGGCGTTCCCGCCGAACGCGATCGGCTCGCCGCCGAATATCAGTCCGTGAAGCGCTAAAGGAGACGCGTTCCATGCATTTCGACGCGGAATTCTACGTCGCCGTCGGCTTCACGATCTTCGTGCTCGTGCTGCTTTGGGTGGGCGCCCATTCGAAGTTCGCGGCGCTGATCGACGCCCGCATCAACCGCATCAAGGGCGAGCTCGCCGAGGCGGAGCGCCTGCGTACGGAAGCCGAATCGCTGCTCGCGTCCTTCGAGAAGAAGCGCGAAGAGGCCGAGGCCGAAGCGCGCGCCATTGTCGCGCAGGCGAAGGAAGAGGCGGAGCTGATCGCCGCCGAGGGCAAACGCCGTCTCGACGAGTTCATGGCCCGCAGCGTCAAGCAGGTCGAGCAGAAGATCGCCCAGGCCGAGGCCCAGGCGGCCGCCGAAGTGCGCGCCGCCGCCGCCGACGCCGCCGTGAAAGTCGCCGAAGGCGTCCTGGCCAAGGGCGCGCCGGGCAGGGACTTCGTGACTGCCGGCATCAACGAGGTGAAGTCGCTCGCCGAGCGCGCGCGCTATGTGTCGACCTGAATCGCTCAGGAGCGTGTTAAGATCATTGAAGGCCGGCGTCAGCGCCGGCCTTTTTTGCGTCCGCGCGCCGGCTTGTCGGCGGCGTCGGCTAAGCCTTCCGTGAAGCCGACGAGAACTTCGTACTCTTCCTGCGCCTTGCCGTTCGCCGGCGCCGACAGCGGCTCGGCGAGAAGACTGAAATCGGCGCGCGTCCCGTTGGCGGGGATGACGGCGTTGATTCGATAGTTCTTCGAGGAGACGATCGAATCGTCCTTGGTCTGGCGCAGCGCGACCCGAATGGTTCCGCCGTAAGAGCCAGGCGCGCCGGCGGGGCCGAGCATGGCGTCGCCCTCGACGCCGACGCGGATGACGATCTGGTCGCCGTTGAGGATGCATTCGCGCGCGATGTTCTTGATCGATACCTGGTGATGCACGCTCGCCGCGTCCGCGCCGGCGGGCGCGCGCAGCATCTGCGCGCCGTCCTCCGCGACGATCACGGGACAATCGGTCGTGGCGCCAGGCGTTTGCGGCGATTCCTTTTTGCCGCCGAGGGCCTCGGGCCATTTGGGGAAATCGAAGGCCGTCGCCTCCTGCGCGCCGGACGCCGCCAAGAGGACGAGCGCCGCCAATCCAGCAAAACCCTTGTTCATTCGTGTGAGCGCTCCTCTCGAGGGGCCGCCGTTTCTCATGGCAGCTTCGCGAAACCTTCCTTGAAGCCCTGCAGCGTCAAGGGCAGGCCAATGCCTTCTTCCGGCACCTGATGAATGATGAAGGTCGCCATCTTGCCGTTTTTCAGCTGGTCGACGAGCTTGTCGTCCATCATCACTTCGGCGACGCAGCCGGTTGGCAGACATTTGACAAAACCGGCGCGCCCAATGTCCGTTTGGTCGATTTTCAGACCAAGGCCGTTCGGCAACAATACGCCGAGCGGCGCGACCACGCGCAGCAGGCGGCTCTTGCCGTCGCTGGTCTTGAGCACGATCACCACCAGATTGACGTTGTTCTTGTCTTCGGCGACGACGCTTTGAACCAGCGCGCATTGTTCGGCGGCCGCGCCGGCGGGCGTCTCGCAGCGAATCTCCCAGTCGCCATATTTGGATTTGACCACGCCCTGGGCCAAAGCGGCGCCGCTGACGGCCGCGAGCGCGGCTCCTAAGATGCCCGCGACGAGATGTCGCAAGGGGCCAGGGGACGTCGCGGCGCGCAGAAGACTCATGATCTCTCCAAAAAGCAGAGGGGCGTTCCTGCGCCGACTATGTGCGGAAAAAAGGCCGCATCGCGGCGCGCCGTTGCCTAGCAAATCGAATGAGCCTGTCAAGCCGCCGCCACGCGCGCGCCGCGCCGCGCACCTTGCGGGAATCTTTTCAGCGCGACCATTTGTCAGCCGCGGTACGGCGACGCAGCAATTGCGTGTGGCTTGCGTTTGTGGTTGAACCGGGCCGGGTCGGGCAAAAGCTTGCGGCGGCGAAAGCGTGCTCGAAAATTGCATGAAAAGAATGACACTGTCTGACGAAAAGGTGCGAAAGGCGACCTGCATGTCCACGGGCAATCGAAACTTCCTTTCTGTCGGCGCGCTTGCGGCGGCCGTCGCGCTTCCGGTCGTCCTCTTCGCCGGCTTCGCCTACGCCCAGGTGGAGGGGCAGCCAACGCCGGGCGGCATCGGCCTGCCGGCGACCGTGACCGAGGTCGGCCGCGAGACGCAGTTCTTCTACAACGGCATCCTGCTGCCCATCATCACCTTCATCGCGCTGTCGGTTCTCGGCCTGCTGCTCTATGTCTCCTGGCGCTACAATGAGCAGGCCAGCCCCGTGCCCTCCAAGCTGACGCACCACACGGGCCTCGAGATCGTCTGGACCCTCATCCCCATCCTGATCCTGGTCTTCATCGCCATCCCGTCGTTCCGCATCCTCGCCCATCAGGTCGAGATTCCGGAATCCAAGCTGACCATCAAGGTGACGGGCAATCAGTGGTACTGGTCGTATAAATATCCGGAGGATCAGGGGGGCGGATTTGGCTTCGACCAGCTCATGAAGCCCGATGCCGAGCTGAAGGAGGGCGAGCCCCGCCTGCTCGCCGTCGACAATGAGGCCTATGTGCCGGTCAACGAGGTGGTGAAGCTGCAAATCACGGCCGCGGACGTCATTCACTCCTTCGTGATCCCCGCCTTCGGCGTACGCATGGACGCGGTGCCGGGCCGTTTGAACGAGACCTGGTTCAAGGCCGAGAAGGAAGGCGTCTATTATGGCCAGTGCTCGAAGATCTGCGGCAAAGACCACGCCTTCATGCCGATGGCCATCCGGGTCGTGAGCCGCGAGAAATACGACGAGTGGCTGGCCGAGTCGAAGAAGAAGTTCTCGGCCGCCGAGTCGCGCACGCGCCTCGCCTCGAGCGAGCAGGCTCGCTAACCCGACGCAAGACAACATAAGACATCGAGGACAAAACGATGGCGAGTTCGACTGCCGCAGCGCATGACCATCCGAGGGGCCTGCGCCGCTTTCTCTTCTCCACGAACCACAAGGACATCGGCACGCTCTATCTGATCCTTGCCGTCATCGGCGGCGTGGTCGGCGCGCTCATGTCTGTCGCAATCCGCGCGGAGCTCATGTATCCGGGCATCGGCGTTTTCCCGGGACTCGCGCAGCTCATCAACCACGCCGACCCCTCGATGGGCGCCGACGCCGGCAAAAATCTCTACAACGTCTTCATCACCGCGCATGGCGTGCTCATGATCTTCTTCATGGTCATGCCCGCGCTGATGGGCGGCTTCGCCAACTGGTTCGTGCCGATCATGATCGGCGCGCCGGACATGGCCTTTCCGCGCCTCAACAATATCTCCTTCTGGTTCCTCGCGGTCTCGCTGATCCTTCTGGTGCTGTCGATGTTCGTCGAGGGCGCGCCGGGCATGATGGGCTTTGGCGGCGGCTGGGTCTTCTATCCGCCTCTGTCCTCGAACATCGGCCATCCCGGTCCGGCGATGGACTTCGTCATTCTGTCGCTGCATCTCGCGGGCGCGTCGTCGATCCTGGGCTCGATCAATTTCATCACCACGATCTTCAATATGCGCGCGCCCGGCATGACGCTGCACAAGATGCCGCTGTTCGCCTGGGCCATGCTGGTGACGGCCTTCCTGCTCGTTCTGACGCTTCCGGTTCTCGCCGGCGCCATCACCATGCTGCTGACGGACCGCAACTTCGGCACCATGTTCTATGATCCGGCCGGCGGCGGCGATCCGCTGCTGTTCCAGCATCTGTTCTGGTTCTTCGGCCATCCGGAAGTCTATGTGCTGATCCTGCCGGCCTTCGGCCTCATCAGCCATATCGTGTCGACCTTCTCCAAGAAGCCGGTCTTCGGCTATCTCGGCATGGCCTACGCCATGGTCGCCATCGGCTTCCTGGGCTGCATCGTGTGGGCGCACCACATGTATACGGTCGGCCTGTCGCTCAATGCGCAGCGCTACTTCGTCTTCGCCACCATGGTGATCGCGGTGCCGACCGGCATCAAGGTGTTCTCCTGGATCGCCACGATGTGGGGCGGTTCGATCACCTTCCGCGCGCCGATGGTCTGGGCGATCGGCTTCATCTTCGTCTTCGTCATGGGCGGCGTCACGGGCGTCGTGCTGGCGAATGCGAGCGCCGACCGTCAGCTGCACGAAACCTATTTCGTGGTGGCGCACTTCCACTACACGATGTCGCTCGGCGCGGTCTTCGCCGTCTTCGCGGGCTTCTACTACTGGTTCCCGAAGATGACGGGCTATCTCTACAATGAGACCCTGTCGAAGGCGCACTTCATCGTGTTCTTCATCGGCATCAACCTCACCTTCTTCCCGCAGCACTTCCTCGGCCTCGCCGGCATGCCGCGCCGCTACATCGACTATCCGGACGCTTTCGCGCTCTGGAACTACATCTCGTCGATCGGCGCGTTCATCGGCGTGCTGAGCATGCTGATCTTCTTCTACGCTGTGTATGAAGCCTTTGCGCGGAAGCGTGAGGCGGGCGCGAATCCGTGGGGCCCCGGCGCCACGACGCTGGAATGGACGCTGCCTTCGCCGCCGCCCTTCCACCAGTTCGAGGTGCTGCCGCGCATCTCCGGACCGGGCCACCAGTAACAGACGACAACAGCCGGCGCGGGTATGACCCTGCGCCGGCTGCCGCGATAACCGCGGCCTACTCGTTCCTGTCAGTGTCAAGAGCGACGGCGATGAGCGACGCATCCTATCTCGACGACGGCCAGAGCCCGCGCATTCCGGTTGCCGCGCCGTCCGATTATTTCCGGCTCTTGAAGCCGCGCGTCATGTCGCTTGTCGTGCTGACGGCGCTCGCGGGGCTTCTGCTCGCGCCGACGCCGCCGCATCCTTTCATCGTCTTCACCGCGCTTCTCGCCATCGCTGTGGGCGCGGGCGCGTCGGGCGCGCTCAACATGTGGTTCGACGCCGACATCGATGCGGTGATGACCCGCACGCGGCTGCGCCCGATTCCCGCCGGCCGCATGGAGCCCGAATCGGCGCTCGCCTTTGGCCTCGTGCTGGCGCTGTTCTCGGTCTTCACGCTGGGCTTCGCCACCAACTGGCTGGCGGCCGCGCTGCTCGCCTTCACCATTTTCTTCTACGTCGTGATCTATACGATGTGGCTGAAGCGTTCGACGCCGCAAAACATCGTCATCGGCGGCGCCGCCGGGGCGCTGCCGCCGATCGTCGGCTACGCCGCCGCGATGGGCGACGTCTCGCTCGCGAGCGTGGTCTTGTTCGCCATCATCTTCGTCTGGACGCCGCCGCATTTTTGGGCGCTGGCCATCCTCAAGCATGAGGACTACGGCCGCGCCGGCGTTCCGATGATGCCCAATGTCCATGGCGCCGACCGCACGCGGCTCGAGATCCTGATCTACTCGCTGCTGCTCGCGCCGCTTGGCGTCCTTCCCTGGCTGATGGGCTTTGCGACAGGCGTCTATGGGGTCGTCGCGATCGTTTCGGGCCTCTATCTCGTCTGGCTCGCGGTGCGGGTCTATCGCAAGCGCGAGGGCGACGCAGCGCGCCGCGCGTCACTGCGGCTGTTCCTGTTCTCCATTTCCTATCTGTTCCTGCTGTTCCTCATTATCGTCGCCGAGCGCGCCGCGCATCTCGCCGGATACGTCTAAGCGGGACAAAAGGGAAAACACATGAGCAGCCAGCACAATGAGACGAGAGGCGGCCAGGCCGAGGACGGCGTCGTGCTGACCCCCGAGCAGGCGCGCAGCCGGCGCGCCCGCAACATCGCCATCGGCGTGGCCGTGGCGCTGCTCGCCATTCTGTTTTACGCGATCACGGTGGTCCGGCTCGGCGGCGCCGTCGCCAGTCGGGCAATTTGAGATGACCGGGCCGGCCCCAGAAAAGACGCGTCGCTCTCCGCGCGCCGTCGCCGCGGCGCTGGTGATTGGCTCTCTGGGCATGCTCGGGCTTTCCTTCGCCTCCGTGCCGCTCTACCGCGCCTTTTGCGCCGCGACCGGTTTCGGCGGCACGCCACAAGTGGGAAAAACCGTCGCCGCCACACAGGGCGAACGCCATTTGACAGTCCGCTTCGACGCCAATGTCTCGCGCGATCTGCCCTGGCGCTTCGAGCCGGAGGTCGCGAAAGTTTCCCTGCGCACGGGCGAGACGACGACGGTCTATTACAAGGTCGCCAATCTCTCCGACAAGGAGACGAGCGGCCAGGCCGCCTACAACGTCAGCCCCGATCAGGCGGGCGCCTTTTTCGTGAAGGTGCAGTGTTTCTGCTTCGACGAGCAGCGTCTGGGCCCGCATCAGACGGCCGAATGGCCGGTCGTTTTCTATCTCGATCCCGCGCTCGAATCGGACGAAACGATGCGCCGGGTGCAGGAAATCACCCTGTCCTATTCCTTCTATCCGACCAAATCGCCGGCGAAGACCAGCGACGCGGCCGGGCAGAAGCCAAAGTCCTGACCGCCGGCGACGCACGGCGGGAAGCGTATAACCTAAGAACACGCCGGGCGACCGGCGCATGACGAGGAAAACTAAAAATGGCCGACGGACACGCGAAACCTCAACACGATTATCACCTCGTCGATCCGAGTCCGTGGCCGATCGCCGGCGCCTTCGCCGCGCTCGCCACCGCCATCGGCGCCATCATGTGGATGGCGCAGCACAAGGGCGCGCCGATCTACGGCCAGACCTGGGGCGGAACGCTGTTTTTCGCGGGCTTTGCCGCGATCCTCGCGGTCATGTACGGCTGGTGGAGCGACGTCGTCCGCGAGGCGCAGGACAAGGGCGATCATACGCCCGTCGTCCAGCTGCATCATCGCTACGGCATGATTCTGTTCATCCTGTCCGAGGTGATGTTCTTCGTCGCCTGGTTCTGGGCCTTCTTCAACTCGAGCATTTTTCCCGACGACGTCTGGCAGGTGACCCGCACCGAACTGTTCCAGGGCGTTTGGCCGCCGAAGGGCGTCGAAGTGCTGAGCCCGTGGAAGTTGCCGCTGCTCAACACCGTTATCCTTCTAACCTCCGGCGCGACGCTGACCTGGGCGCATCACGGCCTGCTCCACAACGACCGCGACCAGCTCAAGAAAGGCCTGATCGCTACGATCGCGCTGGGCCTGCTGTTCACGGCCATCCAGGGCTATGAATATGCCCATGCGCCTTTCGCCTTCTCCTTCGATCCGGCGCATCCGGCGGCGACGAATTACGGCTCGACCTTCTTCATGGCCACGGGTTTCCACGGTTTCCATGTGATCGTCGGGACGCTGTTCCTGATCGTGTGCCTCGCCCGCGCCTTCAAGGGCCACTTCAAGCCGGATCAGCATCTCGGCTTCGAGTTCGCCGCCTGGTACTGGCACTTCGTCGACGTGGTCTGGCTGTTCCTGTTCTTCTGCATATATGTTTGGGGGAACTGGGGCGGCGCGATGGAGTAAGGCTCCGCGAGCAACCTCACGACCGGATTGAGACGGTCACGGCGCCGCCGTGGCCGTTTTCTTTAGCAAGCGAGCTTAGAATGGCTGAAGAGCAGGTTTATCCGCCCGCGCAAATCTACATTGACGGGTTGCTCGGCAAGTGCCCCCGCTGCAGCAAGGGACATATGATCAAGGGGCTTCTGCAGGTCGCGCCGCAATGCGAGGTCTGCGGGCTCGACTTCTCCTTCGCCGACACCGGCGACGGGCCGGCGATCTTCGTGATGACCATCGCCGGCTTCATCATTGTCGGCCTCGCCTGGTACATCGAGGTTGTTTATCAGCCGTCGTACTGGATCCATGCGCTGATCTTCCTGCCGCTCTCGGTGATCGTCTGCGTCGGGCTGCTGCGCCCAACGAAGGGTCTGTTGATCGCCCTGCAATATTTCAACAAGGCGGAAGAGGGCCGGCGCGAATCATGAGGAGCGGCGCGCGGGCGCTGTGGGGACCGGCGGTCGCGACCGCGCTCGTCTTCGCGCTGCTCCTCGGCCTCGGCGTCTGGCAATTGCGCCGCCTCGGGGAGAAAGAGGCGCTCATCGCCCGCGTCGAGGCGCGCGTCCATCTCGCGCCGAAGCCCGTCCCGCCGCGCAGCGAATGGGCGTCGCTTGCGCCCGCCGACTATGAATTCGCTCATGTGGCCGCCGAAGGCAGTTACCTTCCGGGGCGAGACGCGCTCGTCTTCATGAAGCCGCCGGAGGGCTTCGGCCTCGAGCCGGGCTATATGGTCGTGACGCCCTTCGCCCTCGCCTCGGGCGGCGAGATTCTCGTCGAGCGCGGTTTTATTCCGGCGTCACGGGCGGATGACGCCGCAGGGCGCGCGCCGCCGGCGGGCGACGTCACGCTCACCGGCCTTCTGCACGCCCCCCAGCGCCGCAACTTTTTTACGCCTTCGGATACGCCGGACCGCTTCACCTGGTTCACGCGCGATCCCGACGCCATCGCCGCCCGGCTGGGCCTCTCGGACGCCGCGCCCTTCACGCTGGCGCTCGAACGCCCCTCGAGTGCGGGGCCGAGCGGCTTGCCGCGCCTCGTTCCGGCGACCCCGGAATTCGCCAACAACCATTTGTCCTATGCGCTCACCTGGTTCTCGCTGGCCGTGGCGCTCGTCGTGATCTTTATGATTTTTGCCCGCGCCCGTCTGGCCCGCGACGGCTAGATCGCGCACACGCCAATGCTTGCGAGGCGCGCGAATATGCTATGAAAGGCGCCGACGCGCGTCCTCGCGTCGCCTGCCCGAATGGATCGAGACAGTTGCGTTATCTTTCGACGCGCGGAGAAGCCGCGCAGCTTGCCTTCGAGGATGTTTTGCTCGCCGGCTTGGCGACGGACGGCGGTCTTTACGCGCCGCTCGCCTATCCGCATGTCGCGCCGGGCGAGATCGCGGCGCTTGCCGGCGTTCCCTACGCCGAGGCGGCGGCGCGGCTCATCGCGCCTTTCGTGAGCGAGGCGGCGTCGGAGGCGGGGCTGCCGGGCCAGGCCGAGGCGGCCTATGCGAGCTTCCGCCACCGCGCCATCGCGCCGCTGACGCAGATCGCCGACAACCTGTTCGTCCTGGAGCTTTTCCACGGGCCGACGCTCGCCTTCAAGGATCTGGCGATGCAGCTTCTCGGCCGCATGATGAACGACCTCCTGGAAAAGCGGAATCTGCGCGCCACCATCGTCGGCGCGACCTCCGGCGACACGGGCGCCGCCGCGATCGAGGCGTTTCGCGGCCTGCCGCGCGTCGACGTCTTCATCCTCTATCCGCATGGGCGCGTCTCGGAGGTTCAGCGGCGGCAGATGACGACCGTCGCCGACGACAACGTCCACACGATTGCGCTGCAAGGGACCTTCGACGACGCGCAGAACATTCTCAAGCGGCTGTTTCGAAACAAGCCGTTCCGCGAACGGGTCGCGCTCGCCGGCGTCAATTCGATCAATTGGGCGCGCGTCGTCGCACAGATGGTCTATTATTTCACCAGCGGCGTGGCGCTCGGCGCGCCGCATCGACGCATCTCCTACGCCGTGCCCACCGGCAATTTCGGCGACGTGCTCGCCGGCTATATCGCCAAGCGCATGGGCCTGCCGGTCGACCGGCTGATCGTCGCCACCAACGCCAACGACATTCTCGCCCGCGCGCTGGCGACAGGGCGATACGAACCGCGCGGCGTGACGCCGACGCAGTCGCCCTCGATGGACATTCAGGTTTCCTCCAATTTCGAGCGCCTCCTGTTCGACGCGACGGGCCGCGACCATGCGGCGGTGCGCGCGGCCTTCGCCTCGCTCGAGCAGTCGGGCGCCTTCGAGATCCCGCCAGCGCCGCTCGAGGCCATTCGAGCCGAATTCGAGGCGCTGTCGGTCGGGGAGGCGCAGACCACGGCGGAAATCGCTCGGACATGGCGCGAAGCCGGCTATGTGCTCGATCCGCATACGGCGACGGGCGTGCGCGCGGCGCGCACACGGCTCGAAAAGGACCCCGCGACGCCGGTCGTCGCGCTCTCGACGGCGCATCCCGCGAAATTCCCGGAGGCGATCGAGCGGGCCATCGGCCACCGGCCGCGATTGCCCGAGCCGCTTGCAGCGCGCCTCGAGGCGCCGGAGCGTTTCACCGTTCTCGAAAACGACGAGGCGCGCGTCGCCGCCTTCATCGCCGAGCGCGCCCGCGCGGCGCAAATTTGAGCGTTACGGGTTGGACATGGCTCTCTTTGGCGTCATTGGCCGTCGCGACATGCCGATCCGGGGCGAGGGGGTGTATCTGCGCCCCTCGGAGATGCGCGACTATGTCGAATGGTCGACGCTGCGCGAGAAAAGCCGGGCGTTTCTCACGCCCTGGGAGCCCATCTGGCCCGCGGACGACCTCACCCGCGCCAGTTTCAGATATCGTGTGCGCCGCCACGCCGAGGAAATGGCCCGCGACGAGGCCTATTCCTTCTTCGTCTTTCGGGAGGAGGACGACGCGCTCATGGGCGGCCTCTCCTTCGGCCACGTCCGCCGCGGCGTCTCGCAGGCGGCGACGCTCGGCTATTGGATGGGCGAGCCCTACGCCGGCAAGGGCTATATGACCCGCGCAGTGCGGGCGGCCTGCGCCTATGTTTTCGAGCGCCAGGGGCTGCACCGGATCGAGGCCGCCTGCCTCCCCAATAACGAGCCCTCCAAGCGTCTTCTGGAGCGGGTCGGCTTTCGGCAGGAGGGTTATGCGCGGGCCTATCTGAATATCAACGGGCAATGGCGCGACCATCTGCTGTTCGCGCTTCTGGAGTCGGACCCCATCCCACCGGGAAAACCTCGCTAACCATACCGTATTTTTATTGCTGAGTTTACGTCTCGCTTCCTGTAGCTTCGCCATATTCCGGCAGACTCGGGAAGCGCGTCGTGATCCTCGACGATATTGAGACGACTCTCGTGGGCGGCGCCGCCGTCGCCCGGCTCGATCTGATGCAGACGGCGCGGCTGATGCTCGATCTGGCGCAAGCCCCGGCGCGGCCGGAAGGGCCCTATTACTTCACCTCGGTGAATGGCGAAGTGCTGGCGCGCCGGGTCTTCGACAAAGAATTCGCCCGGTTGATCGACAACGCCGACTCGATTGCCGCCGACGGCCAGCCGCTGGTCTCGGCTTCGCATCTCTTTTCGCGAAATCCGTTGCCGGAGCGGGTCGCGACAACCGACCTCTATCCGGTCGTCGCGCTGCTCGCGCAACAGACGGGCGCGAGCTTCTATCTTCTCGGCGGGAGCGAAGAGGCGAACCGCGCGGCCTTCGAGGCGACGCGGCGCGCGGCGCCCGATCTGAAAATCCTCGGCCGTTCGCACGGCTTTCTGGAAGGGCGGCGCCTCGCGGAGAAGGTCGACGAGATCAATGCGCTCGCGCCCGACATGCTTTGGCTCGCAATGGGCGTTCCGCTCGAGCAGCATTTCGTGCGCGACTATGCGCCCCGCCTGAAGAATTGAAGATCATCAAGACGTCGGGCGGGCTGTTCGACTTCATCGGAGGGACGAAGCGGCGCGCGCCGAAATGGATGCAGCGGCGCGGGCTCGAATGGGCGTTCCGGCTCGGGCTGGAGCCGAAGCGGCTCGCCAAGCGCTATTTGACGACAAACCCCGTCGCGGCGTTCCTGTTGTTGACGCAGACGCGTTGACGAGGTTTCCCCGAAGCGGGCTTTAACCGATCCGCCCTGCGAGCCGTCCCCACAGCGCATTGCCGGCGTTGAAGACGTAATCCAGCCGTGCGCTCGTGACGCTCTGCGCGCCCTTGCCGATCAGCCAGTCGGCCAGCGCCGGCGCGTGTTTCGTCGGGCAGGCGAAGGTCGCCGTCTCGCCTTGGCGCTCGCGCAGGCGCGCGCCGAAGGTTGCTTCCGCCGCGCGCAGCGTCTCGTCGGAGAGGGGCAGGGCGGCGCGCACCTCGCGAGTCGTGCGGGCCGCCTCTTCCGCCGCGATGCGGGAGAGGATCACCCGCGCGGCTTCGCGCGCCGTCTCGCTCCAGGGCGCGGCCAGCGAGGCGACGAGATTGGCCTGGGAGCGCAAAATCACGCCGTCTTCCAGCACCTTCAGCGCATTGGCGGCGAGGGTCGCGCCGGTCGTCGTAATGTCGACGATGAGATCGGCGGAGCCCGCCGCGGGCGCCCCTTCGGTGGCCCCGGAGCTCTCGACGATGCGATAGTCGCCGACGCCGTGCTGCGCAAAGAAACGGCGGGTCGTGTTCACATATTTCGTGGCGACGCGCAGCCCGCGCCCGTGCCGGGCGCGAAAGCCGTCGGCGATGTCGGCGAGATCGGCCATGGCCCGAACGTCGATCCAGGCCTGCGGCGCGGCGACGACGACATTGGCGTGGCCGAAGCCGAGCGGCGCGAGCAACTCGATTTTGCTGTCCGGGTCGGCGATTTCTTCGCGCACGAGATCTTCGCCGGTGATCCCGAAATGCGCCTCGCCGCGCGCCAGGCGGCTCGTGATTTCGGAGGCCGAGAGAAAAGCGACTTCGACGCCGTCCAGCCCGGCGATGGCGCCGCGATAGTCGCGGGCGCCGCGCCCCTGAGTCAGCTCCAGACCCGCGCGGGCGAAGAAGGCGTTGGCGTTTTCCTGAAGGCGGCCCTTGGAGGGCGTCGCGACGATGAGTTTTTGCGTCATGCCGCGCCCCGCGCTTCGGCGGCGCGCGCCAGCCGGTCGATCCAGACGGCGGCGCCCACGGCCGGAATGTCCGCCGTCGCGCCCAAGGTCTTGAGAAGCCGGTCGTAACGGCCGCCGCCGATGACGGGCTCGCTCGACGCCGCCTGCCGCGCCTCGAAAACGAAGCCCGAATAATAGTCGAGTTGCCGGGCGAAGCTCGCCGAGAAAACCATGGCGTCGAGATCGAGGCCGCGCGCGGCGATGAAGCTCGCGCGCGTGTCGAAGCGGTCGAGCGCTGCGGCGAGATCGAGCTTCGCATCCTCGGCGAGGCGGCGCAAGGCCGCCGAGGCAATGTCGGGCGCGCCCTCGACGACGAAAAAGGCTTCGGCGAGCGCGCGTTTTTCCGGCGAGATTCCGGCCCCCTCCGCGAGCGTCGCCTGGTCGAGAAAGCGCTCGGCGATCTCCGCCGCGCTGCGGCCGCCGACCGCCGTAATGCCGGCGATGGAGAGAAGGTCTTCGACGAGCCGCCGCGCGTCGGCCGGATCGGCCTTGGTCAAGGCGGCGAGCACGCCGGCCTTTTCGGCGCCGTTGCGCTGCGGCGGCGTGAAAATCTGCGACAGCGACTGGCCGCGCGCATGGCCCTTCTCGACGCGACGGCGCCACACCGGCGGCAGATCGAGCCCATCGAGAAAGGCGCCGACCAATCCGGCGTCGCCGATGCGCACGGCGAGGTCGCCGGCGCCGGCGGCGCGGGCGGCGTCGAGGGCGGCGCCGAGAATTTCCGCGTCGGCCGCCTCCCGGTCTTCGCGGCCGAAACTCTCGATGCCCGCCTGAAGAAATTCGCCTTCTCCCGCCGCGCCGTGCATGGGCGCGCGAAAGATCGATCCGCCATAGGCGAAGGCGGCGGCCCGCCCGGCCTGCGGCGCGGCGAGATAGTCGAGGCAGACCGGAATCGTGTATTCCGGCCGCAGGCACAGTTCAGCGCCGGAGGCGTCGGTGGTCAGATAGAGATGGCCGCGAAAATCCTCGCCCGAGCGGTCGAGAAAGACGCCCGCCGGCTGCAGGAGTTTCGGCTCATGGCGGGTGAATCCGGCGCGCTCGAAATGCGCGAGGACGGCCGCAAGTCTGTCGGCGCCTTGTCTCTCCGGGGCTTTCTCTGCGGCGGTCACAATCTTCCTTCCGATTTTGGCGCTTTCTTTAGCAAGCGCCCGCCCCCTGCGCACCCGCTTTCCGGCGGAAAGGTGAATACCCCCGCGGATTTTTTGCCAAGGCGCGAAAAAGCCGCGTCCCGGAGGACGCGGCTCGGTTTTCTAAGCGTATCTCACGGGCCCGTCAGCGCCGGTGCTCCCACCCCCGGCGGGAGGCTTCCGAATGGCCCCTGGGGTCGCCGCGCCAGCCTCGGTGCTCGGCCCCGCGCTCCTGGCCGCCGCCTCGCGCCGCGCCGCGTTCCTCACCGCGCTGTTGCCCGCGCTCCTGCCCGCGCGCCATGGCGCCCCGGTCTTCTTCGCCGCGGGCGCCGCCCCGCTCCTCTTCGCGGCCGCGCGAACGGCCGCCGCCGCCTTCGCGCTCTTCCCGGCCGCGCCGCGCCGCCTGCGCGTGCCGCTCGGGCTCTCCATGCCAGCCGCGTTCGCCTTCCCGGCCGCCGCCGCGCGCAGACCGGCGCTCGTCATAGGCGCCTTCCTCGCGCTCAGCCCAGCCGCGGCCCTCTTCGCCCTCTCTCTCCCAGGTCGACCGCTCCTCCATGCCGCGGCCCCCTCGAGCGCCGCGCATGCCGCGTCCGCCGCTCGGCGGGCCGGCCCAGACTTCCTCGTCCTGGGCCAGCGTCACATGCAACGCCTTGGGTTGCGGCAGCAGAAGCTCCTGGGAGAATTCATCCATCAGCTCCTCGCGCCGCGCCGCCATGCGCCGCCCGAGGGCGGCCGTGTCGACGCCGCCTTCCTGCGCCTTGTTGAAGATGCTTTCGGCGCTCTTTTCCTCTTCCTGGACGTGGTGGCGAACATATTCGCCGAGCACCGACACCTTCGCGTCGAACATGGGATCGGCCGTTGGGGTTCCCATGGCGATTTCCGCGATGAGAATCTTCGCCGTATCGTGCTCCACCTGCGCCTCGTCGAGGAGCGGGTCGTCGACGTGCTCGCGGCAAGCCGGGTAGAAAATCTCTTCCTCGAGCTCTGCGTGAATCGTCAGCTCGAGGCAGATCTGCTGCGCGAGCTTGGCTTTCTCGGCGCGCCGGCGCGCCTGCTCATATTTGTCGAAAAGCTGCTCGACCCGGCGGTGGTCGGACTTGAGCATTTCGATGGCGTCGGTCTTTTGCCCGCCGTCGCCATTCGACCGCTCGCCTTTGGCGGACACATTCTCTTTGTCCCATTCGCTTTGCTTCGCCATGGGGGTGCCTCGAGTCCTGCTGGGAATTGCCCCTTACAGCCGCTTCGGGCGTAACGCTGACGGCGATTGGCCTGTTCCAGACGGTTAAGGTCGCGAAAGGGCGAGAGGTCACTCCTTGGGGAGCTTTCCGAGCAGTTGCTCGAGCGAGTCGGAGCTGACCGCTTTCGGCGGCGAATAGGGTTCGACGACCGAGGCGACGAGGGAAATGGCGACGACGGCGGCGGCCCCGAAAATCGCCTGCGCTAGAAGCTGCGGCCGCGCGCGCTCGAGATGCGCCACGGCGAGGCTGACCTGAGTGATGAAGGCGATGATGATGACCGCCGCCCATTTCCGGTCGTCCGGATAGGCCGCCGCGACGGCGAGCCGCTGCTCGCGCGCCGAGCGCAGCTTCATGACCGTCTCGATCAGCACGCGCTGAAAGGCCGGCTCGATCTTGGCGCTGCTCGCGACGCGCGTCAGCGTGTTCAGCGCGCTTTCGGCCTCGGGTGATTCTTCGCCATTTTCCATGGCTTTCCATTCGAGGCCCACAACGGCCTCGACATAGTCGCGGATGGCGCGGGGCAGAGCGGCGGCGTCGACGCCGTGGTTATCGCTGAGCGCCCCGAGAGTGACGAGCTGCTCGTGCTCCTGGGCGAGCGCGCGATAAGCCATGCCGTTCACCTCCCAGACGTCATGGGACAAGAAGGTCATGAGCAGCCCGAACAGCGTCGCCGGCACGCCGACGAAGGGCGGTACGACGCCTTTGAGGGTTTGCGCGAAGGGGGTGACGGGCGAGGCGAAGCTGAGCCAGGCCAGAAACAGCGCGAAGGCGCCGAAGGCGCCCGTCAGCGTCAACGCCATGGCCTCCGTCGACTGCGCCATCCAGAGATGAATGATGCCAATGTGTTCGAGCACGCCCGCCCTCCCGCGAATCGCCGATCGCGGCATTTGGGCGCCGAATAGCCGGCGGCGCCAGCGCTTACTCAGATCGGAGCGGGCCAGAGCGGGCCGTCCGGCTCCCATTGCTTGGCGGGGCCGCGGGGCCGCCCCTTGCATCGCGGCGCATCCTCTGCCACATAGGTCGCGGGAGGTTGGCGTTGGACGTTTCACTCGCCAACCGGGTCAGGTCCGGAAGGAAGCAGCCCTAACGAGCTTGAGCGGGTCTTCGTCCAGCCTCCTACTTTCCGACAGGCGCGCAGCGCAGGGCCTCGCCGCTTCTGCCCGCGCCTTTTGTCTTTCTGGCGGCGCGTAACGCATGGACCAGGAGCACGACCAGCCGAGATCATCAGTCGAGGACGCCGGACCGTCGCTGTTCGGCGAGGCGGCGCCTGCGGCCGCCTATCGGGTTCTCGCGCGCAAATACCGGCCCGTGACCTTTGCGGACTTGATCGGCCAGGAGCCGATGGTGCGCACGCTCGAAAACGCCTTCGACCTCGGCCGCATCCATCAGGCCTATCTGCTGACCGGCGTGCGCGGCGTCGGCAAGACCACGACCGCCCGCATTCTCGCCCGCGCGTTCAATTACGAATTGCCGGCGACGGATGGCCGCCCGGCGATCAACCAGCCGACGATCCACATGGATGCGCTGGGGGCGCATTGCCAGGCGATCATCGATTCCCGCCACGTCGACGTCCTGGAAATGGACGCCGCCTCCCATACCGGCATCGACGACGTGCGCGAGATTATCGACAATGCGCGCTACCGGCCGGTCATGGCGCGCACCAAAGTTTATATCATCGACGAAGTGCACATGCTCTCCAAGGCCGCCTTCAACGGCCTGCTGAAGACGCTCGAGGAGCCGCCCGAGCATGTGAAATTCATCTTCGCGACGACGGAAATCGACAAGGTGCCGGTGACGGTGCGCTCGCGCTGCCAGCGTTTCGACCTGCGCCGCATCGACGCCGGCCTGCTCGCGGCGCATTTGCGCAAAATCTGCGAGAGGGAACAGGTCGCGATCGATCCCGACGCGCTCGCCATGATCGCGCGCGCTGCAGAAGGCTCGGTGCGCGATGCGCTGTCGCTCCTCGATCAGGCCATCGCCTATGGCGCGGCGCATAGCGCGAGCGGCGCGATCTCCGCCGACGATCTGCGGCTGATGCTCGGCGTCGCGGACAAGTCGCGCGTCATCGATCTCTTCGAGGCCACGATGGCGGGCGACGTGGCGACGGCGATCGCGCTGCTGGAAGATTTGTACAACGGCGGCGCCGATCCGGCGCAGGCGTTGCTCGAAATGGCGGAGTTCGCCCATCTTGCGACGCGGCTCAAGCTCGCGCCTGAAACCGCGCAATCCGCGGCGCTGACGCCCGAGGAGCAGCGGCGCGGGCGCGACGCCGCCCTGCGCCTGTCGGTCCCGGCCCTGACCCGCGCCTGGCAAATCTTGATGAAGGGCGTCGACGAATTGCGCGGCTCGCAGCGTCCGCTGCAGGCCGCCGATATGGTCCTGGTGCGGCTTGCCTATGCCGCCGATCTGCCGACGCCGGGCGAAGCCTTGAAGCAATTGGGCTTCGGCGCCCAAGGCTCGGCGCCGGCGGCCGCCGCCCCGGCGGGCCCGCCGCGCGGCGGGCCTGTGGCCACCCGCGCCGCGCCGCAGCCGCAGGCGGCAAGCGCCGCGAGGCCGGTTCTGGCGCAGGCCCCGGCAGCGCCGGCGGTCACGATCGCGAGCTTCGACGCCCTCGTCGCCCTGGCCGAGGAGAAGCGCGACATTCGCTTGAAAATCGCGCTCGAATCGGAGGTGCGGCTGGTGCGTTTCGAGCAGGGGCGCATCGAGTTCGAGCTTGCCCCAGGGGGCGCGCGCGATCTCGCCTCGCTGCTGACGCAGAGATTGCAGCTTTGGACCAATGAACGCTGGATGGTGTCGGTCGTCGCCGCGGGCGGCGCGCCGACGCTGAAGGAGACGCGCGAGGCGGAAGAGCGGCGCGTCCGCTCGGGGCTCGAGGCCGACCCGGTGGTGGCGAGCGTGCTCGCACATTTCCCGGGGGCGCAGATCGTGGCGGTGCGCAGCCGCGACGACGCCGCCAGCCAGGCTCCCCGCCTCGCCGAGGAGGCGACCGAAGTGCGCTATGACGAGGCGCCCTATGACGACCTGGCGCCCGAGGAGGATTGAGGAGAAGCACCGATGATGGACTTTATGGGCCTGATGAAACAGGCGCAGCAATTCCAGGCCAAGATGGCCGAAGCGCAGCTCGAACTCGAAAACACCGAGGTCGAGGGCGAGGCCGGCGGCGGCCTCGTGAAAGTCAGGCTCACCGCGAAAGGCGCGTTGAAGGCGATTTCGATCGACCCGAGCCTGGTGAAGCCCGAGGAGAAGGAAATTCTCGAGGACCTTATCGTCACCGCCCATATGCAGGCCCGCACCAAGGCCGACGAGGTCATGGCGGAGAAGATGAAGGCGATGACCGGCGGGCTTCAGCTGCCGGCCGGCTTCAAGCTGCCCTTCTGATTTCCTAATCGCCGCAGGGCTATTGATTTCCTCTCTCCGCTTGCGGGGAGAGGGAGCAGGCGGCGGCCGCACCCGAATTGAAAAATGGCCGAACGCGTCGCGGGTCCTGAAATTGAACGTCTGGTGCAGCTCCTGGCGCGGCTGCCCGGACTCGGGCCGCGTTCGGCGCGCCGGGCCGTGCTGCATCTCATGCGCAAGCGCGAGGAGCTGCTCGCGCCGCTCGCCGACGCCATGCGCGTCGCGCAGGAGCGCATCGTCGCCTGCTCGGTTTGCGGCAATCTCGACACCAGCGATCCCTGCACCATTTGCCGCGACGCAAGGCGGGACGGCTCTATCCTCGTCGTCGTGGAGACGGTCGCGGATTTATGGGCGCTGGAGCGCGCCGGGCTGCTCAATGCGCGCTATCACGTGCTCGGCGGCGTCTTGTCGCCGCTCGACGGCGTCGGGCCGGAGGATCTGTCGATCGCGGCGCTGATCGAGCGCGTGCGCGGCGGCGAGGTTTCCGAGATCGTCCTCGCCGTCAACGCGACCGTCGACGGACAGACGACGGCGCATTATGTCGCCGACCTGCTGGCCCCCTTCGGCGTGAAGGTGACCCGTCTCGCGCATGGCGTTCCGGTCGGCGGCGAACTCGATTATCTCGACGAGGGGACGCTGGCCGCGGCGCTGGCGCGGCGCACGGCCTTCTGATCTCCCTCATCGACTGCAGGCTACTTCGCCGGCGCCTTGGCGGCGACGATCTTGTCGAGATCGGCGACGCTGAGTTCGCCCGTATATTTCTCGCCGTTGACGAAGAAGGTCGGCGTCGAGTTCACCCCGAATTTCTCCGCGGCGCGGGCGCGCACGTCGGTGATCTTTTTATAGAGGTCCTGATCCTTGAGCACCGCCTCGAATTTCTCCTGACCAAGGCCCGCCTGCTTGAGGACATTGGCGAGCCCGTCGAGCGGCTGGTCGACAAAGGCCCAATTCTTCTGCTGGGCGAAGAGAAGGTCGACCATTGCGTCACGCTTTTCGCCCATTTCGCGCGCCAGCATGAAGGCGGCGGTCGCGAGCGGATCGAGGGGGAATTCGCGCAGGATGAATTTCACCTTGCCGGTGTCGATGTAGTTCTTTTTCAGCGTCGGATAGACGTCGCGATGGAAGGCGGCGCAATGGCTGCAGGTCATCGAGGCGTATTCGACGATGGTGACGGGCGCATTGGCGTCGCCTTCGACAATGTCGGGCAGGGCGTTGGGCGCCATCAGCTCCGTCGTCGACACCGAGCCGGAGCCCGCCTTCTCGGCCATGGCGGGCGTGAGGGCGAGAGCGAGCGCGCCGCCAGCGGCGACGGCGATCAGGCGGCGGCGGGTGATCGCGAAAAGCGGTAAGAACATATCAGGCCCATAGCTGGAATAATCGTCGAGCCGAACATAGTCGTTCGGCCCGCGATCGCAAACCCCAAAGGACGCGCAGGCCGGCGCTCAGCGCTTGCCGGTGGGGAGCCCATGCCTGGGTTGGAAAAAGTAATACACGAGCGCGATCGCCGCGAAGACGCCGCCCGCCCAGAAGACGACGTCGCCGATCTGAAGGTCCTGCATGCTGAAACTTGCAAGGCTGATGAGCAGCCCGGCGATGGCGAACCAGAGCGGCGACTGGCTGCGCTCCTCCGCCGGCTTGCGCCGGTCCGGCGTATTGTTGGACATTATTCCCTCCCCGACTCGTTTTTTGGCACGATAACCCGTCGACGGAGCCGAATGAAGGGGAGGCGGTCGAGGCCTCGTGTTCCACGGGAAGTGGGTGTCCGATGTGACCGCGTCAGCCGATCAGCGCGGATTGCAGCCAGAGCGACAGATCCTGCTCGAGCTCTTCCCGGCACTGGTCGAGACCGTGCCGGCACTCGGGATAGATGATCAGCTTCTTGGGCTCCCGGGCGCGCGCGAAAATGCGGCGCGAACAGGTATCGGGAAGAATTTCATCCTCGCCGCCATGGATCAGCAGCAGCGGCTTCGGGCTCAAGGCGCCGACGACGTCCGTTCCAGCCGTCTGGCTGCTGAGCGCGGCGACCCCGATCGCCGACGCGCTGAGCACGCCGGCGTTGATGACGACCGCGCCCCCGAAGGAGTGGCCGACGAGGGCCACGCGGCGCTTGCCGGCGCATTCGAGCCAGGAGAGCCCGAGGAGCGCGTCGGCGACGCAGGCGCGCAAATCGCCCGGGCGCCGATAGTCCAACTCCAAAGAGGCGATGCCCGGCGCTTGGAAGCGGCGCGCCAGGCGCCCGTAGACGCCGCCCGCGGGCCCTCCTATCCCGCCGCCGGCGCCGAATGCCCACAATATCGCCGAGTCGCCTTCCGCCGCGTGAACGCGTCCGCGAACCGAGCCCTCGGCGCCCACGATTTCAATGCGCTCCGATTGCGCGTCGAGCGCCTGCCGACGCACCTTTTCGATTTGAGGCTCTGTCGGCGAAAAAGTCGTGCGGGCGCTCGTGGTCACGGCAGCCTCTGAGAGACCAGGACGGCCCCGGCCAGAAGGAAGAGCGCGGCGCCCGCCAACGCCTTGGGCAAGGAAACGACCGCCTCGTCGCCGGTGTCGCTTTGGCCGAGGGTCGGGGTCATCGAGACGCCGCGCGCCGCCATGTCCCGCTCTTGCTCCGATGGCGGCGCGCCCGCCGCTTCGGCGTCCGTCCCTAGGGGGGCGGCCGCAGGGTCCGGGTTCGCCACCTTGTCCCCCGCGAGGCCTCGATCGATGCGGATCCGCAACGCATCCGAGGTCGGCGCAATTTTCTCGCGCATGTGAGAAGCCTCCAGAACGCATCCAACGCGGCCTCGCGCGTTTCGTTCCTGAGGGGGCGATGGACCCTGGCGCCAATCTCCTTGGTCAGCCGCGCGACATGGCCGGCGGTTGCAGCCTCGCAGCTTGTGAACTTTGTCCGCTGCGGGCCAGGCTCGCCGGGTCTCCTTACAGAAGGAGAGGGCGCCGGGCTCGGCGCCGCATCCGCGCACGGCGACGCTCGAAAGCCCGCCTCACGCGTCACATCTCACTCATGTCGGACATACGCATGAAGGGCGGCGCCGCCTCGCCCACCAAGAGCAGGCCGCCGCTTGTGAGAGACTCGGAGTATAAACCAGTGAATCGGGCCCGCGACGAGTCTCTCATGCAGGCCCAACTCGGAGCAGCCGTTCGGCAGGCGCTGAGGGACACGCTCGCCGCGCCGCTTCCCTTCGAGGTTGCGTTCCTGCTTGATCGTCTCGCAGCGAAGGAGCGAGCCGCGGGCCGCAGCGCGTCGGATGCGCCGCGCGGCTGTCGCCTTTAATCGCCGCAGGCGTAGCTCAACTCGCTCCGGCTGATCTGGTCGGCGACCCAGTGCACGCCTCTGGCCCTGTTTGCTTCGATGAAGGCCGAAGCCCGGTTCAATTCGTCTGCGGACAGCGAGAGATTGCACATAAGCGCGACCTGTCGGCCGATTTCCGCCTTGCGCGCCGCGGGCGTCGGCCGCGACAACACAACGCTGACCGCGACAGCCGGAGAAGGCTTGGCGTCGGCCTCGACGGTGGTCATCGCCGCCGCCGCGCAGCCAGCCAAGAGGATGAGCTTTTTCATTCCAGTTCCAGACCTTGTTCTTTGCCCCTTCGCCCGAAGGCGCAAAACACGCTGTGATTGTGACGATGATGCGGCCGCGCTGAGAAGCGAGCAAAGAAACAGGTTCAAACGTCGTTCTGCGCCGCGGCCCGCGTAACGCGCGCCGGCGAGGCGTCGGCCAGCAGTCGCCGCAAGGCCGGCAGGGTTGCGGGCTTGGTGAGCTCGGCGTCGAAACCCGCCTCGCGCGCCCGCTCTCGAATCTGGTCCGGTCCCCATCCCGTGAGCGCCACGAGCGTCGCCGCCCGTCCTTCGGGCAGGGCGCGGATGCGACGCGCGGTTTCATAGCCGTCGAGTTGCGGCATGCCGAGGTCGAGGAAGATGAGATCGGGCCGGAACTCGGCGGCCGCCGTGGTTCCCTCAGCGCCGCTATAGGCGGCGCGTACCGTGGCGCCGAAGGTCTCGAGCAGCGTCACGAGACTGTCCGCGACGTCGCGTTCGTCGTCGATTACGAGAACGCGGCGCGCACTGGTCTCGTCGAACGCTTCGCGCTTCGTCTCCGCCGTCTTGTCCGACGGCTCGCAGACGCTCAGGGGCAGACGGATCGTGAAGGCGCTTCCCGTGCCGAGGCCGTCGCTTTGCGCTTCGACGGCGCCGCCGTGCAGTTCCGCGATGCGACGCACGAGCGCAAGACCGACGCCGATGCCGCCCTGGGCGCGACCGAGCGTCCGGTCGACCTGCGTGAAGAGATCGAAGACATGCGGCAGCATCTCCTTTGGGATCCCGACGCCATTGTCGCGCACGACGATAACCGCGGCGCCGTCCTTCGCCTCGGCGCTCAGCGTGATCCTCCCGCCCGGGTCAGTGTATTTCGCCGCGTTGTTGAGAAGATTGGCGAAGAGCTGGGCCAGTCGCACCGGGTCGCCGTCGACCATGAGCGGTTCCGGCGGCATGACGATGTCGAGCGTGTGTTTGCCGCATTCAATCGACGGGCGCGCCATGTCCAGCGCATTGCGCAGCGCCTCGGCGATGTCGATGGGCTGTTTCTTGAGCTCGATCTTGCCCCTGGTGATGCGCGACACTTCCAGAAGGTCGTCGACGAGGCGGTTGAGATGCTGGGACTGGCGGTCGGCAATCTCCAGAACGGCGACATCGCGCGCCTTCCACTTCCCTTCCTCCGCATCCCTTTGGAGGACATGCACGGCGTTTCGAATGGGCGACAACGGATTGCGCAGCTCATGCGCGAGCGTCGCCAGAAACTCGTCCTTGCGCCTGTCGGACTCGCGCAATTTTTCCATAAGCTCGGAGCGGCTTCTCTCCGCGCGCACGCGTTCGGTGATGTCCGTGTGGCTGATGACGACCGCCGCGGGCGCGCAATGCGCGCGCGCCGCATGCATCAGGAACCATCGTTCCCGATCCGGCGCGTGGCATGGATACTCCATCGAGAATTCCTCGATATCGCCGCTCGATACGCGCTGTATCCCGTCCAGCGCCTCACGCGCGAAACAGTCGCCTTTCTCGGCTGCGGCGCGGCTCACGTCGAGATAATTCGCGCCGATCTCCACGGAGCCGTCATTGCCGCGGGCGAAACATTCCCAGCGGCTGTTGATCGCAAGAATTGCGCCTCCGGCGTCGATCACCGCGATCTCATGCGGCAGCGAGTCGAGCACGCCGCGCAGGAATTCCTCGCGCTTTCGGATTTTCTCTTCAGCGAGTTGACGGTTGCGCGCCTCGGCGGCCTGCACTTGCGCATCGACCGCCGCCCGGATCGCCCGAGTTCGCGCTTCGGTGAGAACGGAGATGCTGAGCCCAATGGCCGAGAAGGCGATCAGCCGCACGAGATTGTCGCTCGATAACGCCTTGAAGGCGCCCGCGGGCTCCATGAAGAAATAAACGCCTGCGACAGACGAAAGAATCGTTGCGACGAGAGCCGGGCCCGAGCCGGCGAAGGCGGCGACCAGCAGCACCGCGAAGATGAAGGTCACGAAGGGCTGGTTATGCACGACGCCGTCAAGCCGGAACCTGAGCGCCGCCGCGGCGAGGACGGCGAGGAGCGCAAAAAGATAGCGACTTGACCAATACATTTGCGCGAGCGTCTCCTGCTCAGCTTTCAGACGCATTCTGATCGCAGGACTAACTCTCCACTAGAAGCGCGGACGGACATAGGCAAGCTGATGCGCGTCATTTCCGCCGGCAGAAAACGAAACCGGACTATTTTTGCAAACTGCCGCGGGAAGCGAGAAGCATGTTTCAAGCGCTGCGTGCGCGCTGACGCGAAAAGGCCCGGTCCTGACGGGCCGGGCCTTTGTCGTCATCTCTGCAAGAAGGGAAGGGGGGGCGCCCCTTCGCTCAGTAGTTGGCGACAGCCGGAGCTGCTGCGCCCCAGTTGAAATGATAATTCACGCCGGCGCGCACCGTATTGATCTGCGGATGACGATGGTAGCCGACCTGAAAACCGAAAGGACCCGTCGAGCCGCCGCTGTTGAGGTCGGTGTAAAGATACTCCGCCTTCGCCGACCAGTTCGGCAGGAACATCCATTCGACGCCGCCGCCGGCGGTCCAGCCGGTGCGCGTGTTGTTGAAGTTGCCCGCCGAAACGCCGCCATAAGCGAAGCCGCCCGTGCCGTAGGCGAGCAGCGTCGGCGTGATCAGGAAGCCGGCGCGACCGCGGACGGTGCCAAACCAGTTTAACGCGATGCCCGAATTGCCGGCGGGCCACAAGGGCGTGAGATAGGCGCCAGGGATGATCGGATCGGGATAGACGGCGAAGTTGTTGTTGCCGCCCGAGCGCATGCTCGTGCCCTGGAAATCGGTTTCGACGCCCACGACGAAGCTTGGCCCGATCTGGTAATTATAGCCGAGCTGACCGCCGCCCACGACGCCGCCGGCGTTGCTGCCGCCATTGTTGTTGCCCGGCAAGTAGTAAATGCCGCCTGTCGCCGTGCTCACATAAGGCGTCATGGCGGAGGGATTGACGCTGTTGGCGCTCCAGCCGCCGCCGAGGTTGAGACCCGCGTAAAAGCCGGTCCACATCGGGGGCGGCGGCGGCGGGGGCACGAAGGCGGGGGCCGCTTTGCGATACGGCAGGTCGGCCGCGAAGGCGGCGCCGCTGAGCGCGGCGAGGCAGGCCGCCGTGAGAAGACCGATTTTTTTCATTACTGAACCCTTACGCTACTTCGGTTTCGGCGGTTTCAGCCGAAAGCCTTTTTTCACACTGGAGAAAACTTGACCGACGGTCGATCCAATTCGCCCCATAAGGTCAATAATCCGTCAACGGTCTTAAGACTTCGCAAACGGCGGCGCTTCGGCTATCGGCGGCGCCGGGGCGCGCCCCGCTGCCGCGCATAAAAAAGCCCGGCCAGCGGCCGGGCTTCGCGCCTTTAGCGGGCGTTCTTCTGAATGGCCTGCATGAGCGGCGATTTCGGCAGCTTGCTGCAGTAGCGCTCGATCTTCTCGGTGTTGCGCTTCACGTAGCGCGTGTCGATCACCGTGAGGTTCTTCGTCGACATCCAGTAGCCGCGCATCCAATTGCCGATGAAGTTCTTGGTGTCGGGATCGTAGCCCGCGAAGTCCTTGCAGGTAATCTCGGACATGTCGATCGTGACCTGCGCGGAGGCCGGGGCGGCGATCATGAAAGCGCCGGCGACGCCGGCGAGAATGACGTTGCGGATCATGTGGCTTGCCGTCCTCTGCTTACTTCTTCTCAGTGGCGCGCTCGAGGCCCACCATCACCGACGTGTCCTTATTGGACTTGCACCAATCCATCACGCTTGCGACGTTCTTCTGGAACAGGGCCATGTCGATGAAGCTGCGGCCGGCTCTCTGTGAGAAGAAGCCGCTCATGAAGGCGGCGAAGTCCGCCTGATCGTCCGGCGACATGGCGAGCACTTCCCCGCAGGTCACCTTCATCATGTCGATCTTCACCTGCGCCTGCGACAGCGTCGGCGCGAGCGCGCCGGCGAGCGCCAGCGCGACGATAAGTTTTTTCATCTAGCTCTCCTTAGCAATAATCCCCTGGCCGACGTGGAGCGTCGCCGCCGGCTTTCGCCGGCGACACCCCCTGCGACGGCCGCGCGGACAATGGCACAGCTGGGTAGTCAAGTCCAAGCGACGCAAGCAGCAAGCCTATCTGGCTGGCAAGTATGGACGTCGGGGGGAGACTGTCCTAGTTTCAGCCGCGCGGCCGCGTTGCAGACGCCGTTTTCCCTCTCACCCGAGATCAGAATCCATGGAATTCACGCGATTACTCGCCAATCCGCGCCGCATTTGGCTAGGCTTGGGCGGGCTCGCCGTCGCCGCCCTCGTCGCCGTCAAGCTGGCTGCGGGCGCTCAAGAGGGGGCCCCCTCGGCCCCGCCGCCGCCGAGCGTCACAGTAGCCCATCCGCTTTCCGAGACGGTTCCGCGTTGGGACGAATTTACCGGCCGATTCGCCGCCGTGCAGCGCGTGGAAGTGCGCCCGCGCGTCTCCGGCGCGGTCGAAAAGATCCATTTTACCGACGGCCAGATCGTGAAGGCGGGCGATTTGCTCTTCACCATTGATCCGCGCCCCTATCAGATCGCGGTCGACAGCGCCCGCGCCGACGTCGCGCGCATGCAGGCGCAGACCACCATGCTGTCGAGAGACGCCGCACGAGGCGAATCGCTCGTTGGCGGCGGCGCCATCACCCGGCGCGACATGGACCAGCGGCGCGGCGGCTCCGACTCCGCCCGCGCCCAGCTCCTGGGCGCCGAGGCGTCGCTGCACAACGCCGAACTCAATCTCGAATGGACGCAGGTGCGGGCGCCGATCGCGGGCCGCGTCTCCGACCGGCGCATCGACATCGGCAATCTGGTGCAGGCGGGGGCAACCCTGCTCACGACCATCGTGACGCTCGATCCGATCTATTTCGAGTTCGACGTCTCGGAATCGGATTTTCTGCATTACGCGCGCAGCGGCGCGGGCCACCAGAAGGCGGGGCAGACGCCGGCCTACATCAGGCTCGCCGACGAGACCGAGTGGAAGCGCAAGGGGACAATCGACTTTCTGGACAATCAGCTCAACGTCCATTCCGGCACGATCCGCGCCCGCGCGGTGATCCCCAACAAGGATCTGTTCCTCACTCCCGGCGCCTTCGGCCGGGCGCGGCTCAATGGCGGCGACGCGTCGGCGCTGCTCATCCCCGACGCGGCGGTCGCCTCCGACCAGACGAGCAAGGTCGTGATGGCGGTGACGCCGGATCACAAGGTCGTCGCCAAGCCGGTCACGCTCGGGCCCCTGCATAAGGGATTGCGCGTCGTGCTCGCTGGCCTCGACCGCGACGATCTCGTCATCACCGCGGGCCTCGCCAATCCCATGGTGCGGCCGGGCGCGACGGTCGCGCCGAGCGAAGCCGCAATCGTCCCGCTGGGGAATTAGCAAAACACATGCGCTTTCCGCATTTCTTCATCGAACGGCCGATCTTCGCCGCCGTCCTCTCCATGCTGCTCACCATCGCCGGCCTCATCGCCGCGCGGACCTTGCCCGTGTCGGAATATCCCGACATCGCGCCGCCGACGGTGGCGATTACCGCGACCTATCCGGGCGCGTCGGCCGAGGTGATCGCCCAGACCGTCGCCTCGCCGATCGAGCAGGAGGTCAACGGCGTCGACGACATGCTCTATATCGCCTCGCAATCGACAGGCGACGGGCTGTTGACGATCAATGTGGTGTTCAAGACCGGCGTAAATATCGATCTGGCGCAGGTTCTGGTGCAAAACCGGGTGGCGATCGCGACGCCGCGCCTGCCGGAGGAGGTGCAGCGCTTCGGCGTCGTCGTCAAGAAAGCTTCGCCCGATCTGATGATGGTCGTGCATCTGCGCTCGCCCGACGGTTCGCGCACGCAGCAATATATTTCAAATTATGCGACGCTCTATGTGCGCGACGTGCTGGCGCGCCTCGAGGGCGTGGGCGACGTCCGGGTTTTCGGCGCGCGCGACTATTCGATGCGCGTCTGGCTCGACCCCGACAAGATCGCCGCGCGCGGCATGACGGCGGGCGAAGTCGTCATGGCCCTGCGCGCCGCCAATCTGCAGGTCGCGGCGGGCGCCATCAACCAGCCGCCGGCGGCGTCTCCGGGCGCCTTTCAGCTCTCCGTGCGCACGCTCGGGCGCCTCTCCGAGCCCGCCCAATTCGCCGACATTGTGCTGCGCTCCGACGCGGAGGGGCAAGTGCGCCTGCGCGACGTGGCGCGCGTCGAGATCGGCGCGCAGGACTATACGGTCAACGCCTATCTCGATCGCGATCCGGCGACGGCCATCGCGATCTTCCAGAAGCCCGGCTCCAATGCGCTCGCCACCTCCGAGGCGGTGGAGGCGGCGATGGTCGAGGCGAAGAAGCAGTTCCCGGCCGGAATCGACTATTCAATCGTCTACAACCCGACGGAGTTCATCCAGCAATCCGTCGATCAGGTCGTGCGCACGCTCGTCGAGGCGATTCTGCTGGTTGTCGTCGTCGTCATCCTGTTTCTGCAGACCTGGCGCGCCGCCATCATTCCGGTGGCGGCCATTCCGGTCTCGCTCATCGGCAGCTTCGCGGTGATGAAGCTCGTCGGCCTCACCTTCAATACGCTGTCGCTCTTCGGCCTCGTGCTCGCGATCGGCATCGTCGTCGACGACGCGATCGTCGTCGTCGAAAACGTCGAGCGCTATCTCGACCATGGCATGACGCCGAAGGAGGCTGCGCACAAGACGATGGACGAGGTCGGGGGCGCGCTCATCGCCATTGCGCTCGTGCTTTGCGCGGTCTTCATCCCGGTCGCTTATATCACCGGCCTCCAGGGCGCCTTTTATAAGCAGTTCGCCATCACCATCGCCTCGGCGACGCTCATCTCGGCCTTCGTCTCGCTGACGCTGTCGCCGGCGCTCGCCGCCATTCTGCTGAAGCCGAGGGGCGCGGAAAAGGAGCCCGAAGGCCGGCTCCTCACGCTCCTCCACGCCTTTTTCGTGCGGTTCAACGCGCTTTTCGAGAAAATGTCGGAACGCTACGGCGTGCTGACGGCGCGGCTCGTGCGCGTGGGGCTCGCGTCGCTCATCGTCTATGCCGGCCTGATCGGCGTCGCGCTGGAGCTCCTGCGGCGTACGCCGACGGGACTGGTTCCGACGCTCGACCGCGGCTATCTCATCGCCGCCTTCCAATTGCCGCCCGGCGCCTCTCTCGAGCGCACCGACGCCGTCATGCGGCAGGCGAGCGACATGATCCTCCAGCGGCCTGGCGTGCAGTCGAGCGTGGTGTTCACGGGGTTCGACGGCGCCACCTTCACCAACGCCCCGAATTCCGGCGTCATCTTCGTCACGCTGAAATCCTTCGCGGAGCGGCACAAGCAGGGGCTCACGGCGATTGGCATCCGCGACGATTTGCGCACGGCCTTGTCGCCGATCAAGGAAGCTTTCGTCTTCGTGCTGGAGCCGCCCGCCGTCCCCGGCATCGGCACTGGCGGCGGCCTGAAGGGCTATGTGCAGGATCGCGGCGGCATGGGGCTGCCGGCGCTCGAAGGCGCGACATGGGCGCTCGCCGGCCCCGCCATGCATCTGCCCGGCGTGGCGCAGGCCTTCACGCTGTTCAATACGCGCACGCCGCAGATCTTCGCCGACATCGACCGCACCAAGGCGGAGATGATCGGCGTGCCGATCTCGCGCGTCTTCGAGACCATGTCGGTCTATCTCGGCTCCGTCTTCGTCAACGACTTCAATATTCTTGGCCGCACTTACCGGGTCATGGCGCAGGCGGATAATCCGCACCGTCTCACGCTGCGCGACATCTCCGAACTCAAGACGCGCAGCGCAACGGGCGAGATGACGCCGCTCGGCGCCATCGCCAACTTTCAGGACACGACCGGCGCCTTCCGCGTGCCGCGTTACAATCTCTATCCCGCCGCGGAAGTGCAGGTGAATCTCGATCGCGGCGTGTCTTCGGGACAGGGCATCGCGATGATCGAAGCGCTCGCCAAGCAGAGCTTGCCGCAGGGCTTCGGTTTCGAATGGACGGAGATCGCGCTCCAGGAAAAGCTCGCCGGCAATACCGCGGCGCTCGCCTTCGGTCTCGCCGTCGTCTTCGTCTTCCTGCTGCTCGCCGCGCTTTACGAAAGCCTCGTGCTGCCGCTCGCGGTCATTCTTATCGTGCCGATGTGCGTGCTCGCGGCCATGGGCGGCGTCGCATTGCGTGGGTTGGACCGGAACATTCTCGTCGAGATCGGCCTCGTCGTGCTGATCGGCCTCGCCGCCAAGAATGCGATCCTCATCGTCGAATTCGCGCGCCAGGGCGAGGACGAGGGCAAGGACCGCTTCGCGGCGGCGATCGAGGCGGCGCGCACGCGTCTGCGGCCGATCCTGATGACGTCGCTCGCCTTCATCCTCGGCGTGTTGCCGCTCGTCGTGTCGCATGGCGCCGGCGCCGAAATGCGGCAGTCGCTCGGCGTCGCTGTGTTCAGCGGCATGATCGGCGTCACTTTGTTCGGCCTGTTGTTCACGCCGATCTTCTATGTGCTGTCGCGCGCGCTCGCGATGCGGGCGCGGGGGCGCGGGCCTTAGTTCTCGAGAAGCGCGACGGTTCCCTGTCCGCCGTCGGCGCAAATGCTGACGATGGCGCGCGCGCCGGGCCCCATGGCGGCGAGTTCCTTGACCGCCTGGCTGAGAATGCGCGCCCCCGTGGCCGCGAACGGATGGCCGAGCGCAACGCTGCCGCCGTTGGGATTCATGCGTTCGCGCGGGAAGCGTCCGAGGTCCGTATCGATCCCGGCCTTCTCCTTCAAATAGGCGCGATCCTCGAGCGCCTTGATGTGACAAAGGACCTGCGCCGCGAAGGCTTCATGAATTTCCCAGAGCGCGATGTCCTCATAACGCAGGCCGCGCCGCGCCAGGACACGCGGGATCGCGAGCGCCGGGGCCATCAGCAGGCCCTCGTGGAAAATATCGACCGCGGCCATTTCGTAATCGACAAGCTTCGTGCGGGGGACAGAGTCCGGCAGCCGGGCGAGCCCTTCGCGCGTGGCGACCCAAATGGCCGCCGCGCCGTCGGTCAGGGGCGAACTGTTGCCGGCGGTGAGCGTGCCGCGCCCGCTCGTGCGGTCGAAGGCGGGCTCGAGTTTGGAGAGCTTTTCCAGCGAGGAGTCGCGCCGCGGAAAGGCGTCTTTCAACACGCCGTCGAGCGGGATAATCAATTCGTCGAAAAAGCCTGCGTCCTGCGCGGCGACGGCGTTGCGGTGGCTTTGAAGCGCCAGCTCGTCTTGTTCCGCGCGGCCGATCGCCCAATGTTTCGCCATCTCCTCCGTGTGCTCGCCCATGCTGCGGCCAGTGATGCGATTGGCGACCTGCGGCACATGCAGTCTGATGTCTTTGGGGCTCAGCGTTCGAATAAGCTCGAGCCGGTCGCGCCAGCCGCGGCGCGCAAAGCGGCGCAAGAAGACCGACAGCGCCTGGCCGAGCCCGAACTGAATGCGGCTCATGCTCTCGACGCCGCCGACCATGGCGAGCGACGGACCGCCGGCGCGCAACATGCCCGCGGCCTCGAAGACGCCGACCATGCTGGTGCTGCATTGCATGATCGTCGTGAAGGAGGGCGCGTGCGGATCAAGTCCGGCCTCTAACCAGACGTCGCGGGAAAGATTGGCGAAGCCGAGCGTCAGCGCGACGGAGCCCCAGACGCCGAAATCGATTGATCCTCTGGCCTGCGCCTTCATCGCGGCGGCGACAGGCGCAGATAATTCGAGGGCGTTGCGTTCGGCGAAAGCGCCGTCCACGGCGGCGAAAGGCGTTCGCAGCCCGGCCGCCAGCCAGATCTCGTCGGAAAACATCTCGAGCCTCGCTTTCTACTCACGCCCGAATTTGCGCGTCCGAGATCGCCGCGTCGAGCGCCGCTTGGCGTCGAAGGGTTGCAGGTTTAACCTCAACCCCTTCCGGTTGTCATTTGCGCGCCTATATTGTTAAGCTGATCGCGCAGTGAAATTATTTTGGAGCATGCGGCATGACAGTTTTTTCTTCGGCTGGTTTCCCCTCCGCCTCTGAGGCGGCCCCCCTACGGGACAAATGGGGTTGGATGGTCGCTTTTGGCGCCGTTCTCGCGCTTGCCGGCTTTGTCGCGCTCGGCAGCGTCGTCTGGGCGACCGTCGCCAGCGTCATGGTCGTCGGCGTCGCGATGGTCGTGAGCGGCGTTGTCGAAATCGTCTATGCGGTCGCCGTGCGTTCCTGGAAGAAATTCTTCCTCTGGACCCTCATCGGCCTGCTCTATGTCGTCGGCGGCGTCGCCGTCATCGAGAACCCGATGCTCGCCGCGGGATTCCTGACGCTGCTGCTTGGCGCGGGGCTCGTCGCTTCCGGCCTGGTGCGCACCTTTCTCGCCTTCCAGCTTCCCAAGGACGCGCCCTGGGGCTTCGTCGTCTTTTCTGGGATCATCACCCTGCTGCTCGGCGGGATCATCCTCGCTCATTGGCCGGTGTCGAGCCTCTGGGTTCTCGGCACGTTCCTGGGCGTCGATCTGATCTTCGCCGGGGCGAGCTGGATGGGTTTCGGCCTGTCGCTCAAGCGCGCTGGCGACAATCGCGTCGGCGCCGTTTCGAGTCAGAGCAGCGCCACGGGTCCGCTCGTCGAGGGCTATGCGCCAGGCTTCGGCCGCAAGCTTTTCGCTGAATTTCTCGGCACGTTCTGGCTGGTGTTCGGCGGCGTCGGCAGCGCGCTGATTTCGGCGGGCTTTCCCCAGCTCGGCATCGGCTTCACCGGCGTCTCCCTCGCCTTCGGTCTGACGGTCCTCACCGGCGCCTACGCCTTCGGCCCGATCTCCGGCGGCCATTTCAATCCGGCGGTGTCGCTGGGCCTCGCGACGGCCGGCCGCTTCCCCTGGAAGGAGCTCGGCCCCTATTGGATCGCCCAGCTCGTCGGCGCGACCTTCGCAGCCTTCGTGCTGCTCAAAATCATGCAAGGCAATATTGATTTCTCGCTCGCCAACGGCTTCGCCGCCAATGGCTACGACGAGCATTCGCCTGCAGGCTACACGTGGCAGTCCGGTTTTCTCATCGAAACCGTGCTGACGGGCTTCTTCCTGCTCGTCATTCTCGGCGTGACCGAAGGCCGCGCGCCGGTGGGCTTCGCGCCGATCTCGATCGGCCTCGCTTTGACGTTGATTCATCTCATTGACATTCCGGTCACCAACGCCTCGGTGAACCCGGCGCGGTCAACCAGTCAGGCGCTCTTTGTCGGCGGCTGGGCGATGGAGCAACTCTGGCTGTTCTGGATCGCGCCGCTGCTCGGCGGCGTCATCGGCGGCCTGATCCACCGCTTCGTGCTGACGGACGAGGTCTGAGGCGACGGTCGTCATCTCCCCTCGGCCTCGTCCGTCGAGACGCGCGCTCGAGCGCGCGTCTCAGGATGAGGCTGCCGACAGGCGGCGTTTCGAAGCATGAGGAGCCGCCGACAGGCGGCGTCTCGAAGCAGGAGGGGCGCGGTCGCCTGCTTGTCTGCGGGTCGCCGCTCAAAGGAGAATCTCATGCGCCTCGTGACGATCGCGGCGCTCCTTCTCGCGTCCTATCCCGCCCTGGCCGCGCCCTCGCTGTTGGGGCAATGGCGCATCGTCGCGATCGCGGGCGTCGAGAAGGTCGACATGGCGCGGACCCGCGCAGATTTTGCAGAGAACGGCCGCTACGCCTCCACCATCGGCTGTAACCGGATCGCGGGGAAGGCTATCGTTTCCTCAGACAGGCTGAGCTTCGGGCCCATGATGACGACGCGAATGGCGTGCCCAGACCCGCTCGATCGCGTCGAGCGCGCCTATCTGGCGGCTTTGCAGGCCGTCCGCGGCTACAGGTTCGAGGGCGGAAAGCTCGCCCTTGTCGGCGAAGACGGCGCGGCTCTGGTGACGCTGGTGCGCCTCCGGTAAGCGCTACGCCGGCAAAGGCGCCTCCAGCCTCCGCGCCGCAAGGCGCGCCGCCTCCGCGCCAGACAACATGGCGCCGTTGAAGCCATGTTCGCCGCCGAAAGCCGAGGCGAGAAATAGCCCGCCGATCGGCGTCGCCGGCGTGCGCGGAAAGCCCATCAGGATCGGCTCATCCGGGGGCAGGGGGGCGAAGCCATAGACGGCGCCCTCCGGCGTGTTGAGATAGCTCGACATGGAGAAGGCGTTGAGCAGCATGCGCGAAGTCACGAGGCCCGAGAAACCGGGATAATCCTGCTCGAGCCGCGCCTGAATGGCGTCCAGCCAGGCCTCGCGGCGCGAGATCCCCTCTTCCTTCGATAGGCCCTTCCAATTGTCCAAACGATCGAGGCCGAGGACGCTCAAGAGAACCGGCGGCTCGTCCCACAGGCTGGAGTCGACCGCCGTAAAATTCGAAACGGCGTGGAGCGGCAGTTCGCCCTTCGGCATGTCCGCCATCGCCGTTGCGCCGTCGCCATATTGGTCGAAGCGGCCCATGGTCGAGGGCATGTTGATCGACAGGAAATTGGAAAGGCCCACTGTCGACGGCTTGGCGCTCAAGCCGAAATTGGCGGAGAACAGCGAGGTCGACAGCGGCCGGGCGCCGAAGGCTTCCTCCATCCTGGCGCGGGCGGGCGGCGCCATCATCGCCGCCGCCGTCGTCGGCGCGCAATTGGCCATCACGACGCGGGCTTCGATGCGCTCCTCATTGTCGCCCGCGCGCCGCGCGACATGGCGCACCGCGATGGCGTTTCCATCGGCGTCGGTCTCGATCTCCGTGACGAGCCGGCCCATCCGCACCTGGCCGCCGGCCTTAGTGATGCATTTGGCGAGCTTGAGGCTCAGCTGCCGCGAGCCGCCCTTGATATAGGCGCCTCCCGAAGCGATGTAGCCGCCCTGCGCCAGCGCATAATAGATCCACCACAGCCGGCGGGGATCGTCGCCGTAATAGAGAAGATTGGCGCCGAGCGCGCATTTGAGGCCCTCGGCCCCGACGAAATCGCGCGTAAAAATCTCGTCCAGCGAATTCATCCATCCGTCAGCGGCCGGCTGAACCTCCCACAATCCGCGCGTGAACTTGGCGAGCGACCCTTCCTCGCGCGCTTGTTTCAGGTTCCACAGCGCGTCGTGAATTTGTTCCACTTCGCCCAGGAACCGCTTGATGGCGGCGTTCTTGTCGGGGAAACGCGCGGCGAGCGCGTCATGGGCGGCCTCGAAGCCCACCGGTAGTTCAAAAGGCTCGCCAATCGGGCCGCCGCTCACCTTGTAAAGCGGGCCGGTCGGAAGCCATTCGATCTCGTCGAGAATGCCGAGCCTGCTCAAGATGTCGTGTTTCACGTCCCGCGGATTTCGCGCGTCCGAGGTCTGATGCAGCGACGCCTCGACCCAGAGGTCGCCGACCTTATAGACCGAGGCCGCGCCGCCGAGGCTGAAATTGCGCTCGAGCAGGCAGACGCTGTAGCCGGCCTCGGCGAGCAGCGCGCCCGCGGTGAGCCCGCCCAGTCCGGAGCCGATCACCACGGCGTCGAATTTCTTGTCGCTCATTTTCAGGCGTCGCCTATGTTCGTGTCTGTCCGAGCCCAAACGGCGCGGTCTGGCCAAAGCCGGAATCGGCGCCAACATAACATGGCGTCGCGCGAGAGCGCGGCCTCCCGGAGGAAGCGTCAATGACAGAAGAAAGTTTCCCCGTCACGCGGACCGACGACGAATGGCGCGCGCGTTTGACGCCCGAGCAATATCAGGTGATGCGCGGGCATGGCACCGAGCGGCCGGGGAGCTGCGCGCTCAATCACGAGAAAAGAGCCGGCGTGTTCGAATGCGCGGGCTGCGACCAGCCGCTCTTCCGCTCGGGCCAGAAGTTCGAAAGCGGCACCGGATGGCCAAGCTTTTTCGATCCTTTGCCGGGGGCGCTCGGCACGACGGTGGACCGCGGCTACGGCATGGTGCGCACCGAAGTGCATTGCAGCCGCTGCGGCTCCCACCTCGGCCATGTATTTCCCGACGGCCCGCCGCCAACGGGGCTGCGCTATTGCATCAATGGGGTGGCGCTGAATTTCGTGCCGGAAATCGCGCCCGCGTGATAAGGCTTGCTGATCGCCCGATAGAGCGGGCGATGCGACAGGCAGGTGCGACAAAAATTTTTTTTACCTGCCTGTTTCCCGCCAGATGGCGCCCCGCCGCCTCCCGTCCTGGACGGGGCAGGGCGGGGCCGACCTGACCGCGCGATCACGATGCAGTCAGCTGCGCGCCCATCGTCTCGGTCTGATGGGAATGACATTATACGAAGTATTTGCAACGTATTCTCAGTTTTGTCGCCGCGCCCCATGCCTACCTCTTCGGATAGGCTAAGGGTAGCAGCCGGTCCCGGCTTGAAGAATATGCGGCGCCTGCGATCGGCGTCGTCGCGCGAGCGGGAAAGGTCAGATTGCTGCGTTGCAGCGTTGCCGGCGCGCGCGTGAATGGCTGCTTGACGGGCAATTTTTATTGCCGTCATACGGAGCGCTGCAATCAAGGACGTTCGATGGGCTCATTGCATGCGGCGGAGGGTCCGGGCGCGAGTCGGGCATCGATGGGCCGAGAGCGAACTTAAAGCGACGGTCGTTTGAAGAGGCCGCGGACGCGATGACGGCGGGACGCCTCCGCCGCGCGCGCATCGGGGGTCGATAATTTCCAGGGCCTGGCAGCACGGGCTCGAGAGGGAGTGGAGCTATATGTCGTCAACTACGTCAGCCGCCGCGCCGGGCGCGAGCGGGAAAGACAACCAGCACCTTTCGCCCAAGTCCGATATTGAGATTTCCCAGGCCGCCAAGATGCGGCCGATCGTCGACGTCGCCCGCGACAAGCTCGGCATTCCGGCCGAGCACATCCAGCCCTATGGCCATTACAAGGGCAAGATTGCGCTCGACTACATCGCCTCGCTCGAAGGCAAGCCCAACGGCAAGCTCATTCTCGTCACGGCGATCACGCCGACCCCCGCCGGCGAAGGCAAGACCACGACGACTGTCGGCCTCACCGACGGCCTCAACTACATCGGCAAGAAGGCGCTTTGCTGCCTGCGCGAGCCCTCGCTCGGCCCCTGCTTCGGCGTGAAGGGCGGCGCGGCTGGCGGCGGCTACGCCCAGGTCGTGCCGATGGAGGACATCAACCTCCACTTCACCGGCGACTTCCACGCCATCGGCGCGGCGAACAATCTGCTCGCGGCGCTGATCGACAATCACGTCTATTGGGGCAATTCGCTCGGCCTCGACACGCGCCGCATTTCCTGGCGCCGCGTCGTCGACATGAACGACCGCGCGCTGCGCTCGATCGTCTCCTCGCTCGGTGGCGTCTCCAACGGCTTTTCCCGCGAGGACGGTTTCGACATCACGGTCGCCTCGGAAGTCATGGCGATCTTCTGCCTGGCGTCGGACTTCGCCGACCTGCAGAAGCGTCTCGGCAATATCGTCGTCGGCCAGACCCGCGAGAAGAAGAACATCCGCGCTTCCGAATTAAAGGCCGCGGGCTCCATGGCGGCGCTGCTCAAGGACGCCATCGCCCCCAATCTCGTGCAGACGCTCGAGAATAATCCGGCGATCATTCACGGCGGCCCGTTCGCCAACATCGCCCATGGCTGCAACTCGGTCATCGCCACCAAGTCGGGCCTGAAGCTCGCCGACTATGTGGTGACGGAAGCCGGCTTCGGCGCCGATCTCGGCGCCGAGAAGTTCTTCGACATCAAGTGCCGCAAGGCGGGCCTCAAGCCCGACGTCACCGTGATCGTCGCGACGATCCGCGCCCTCAAGATGCATGGCGGCGTCGCCAAGGACGATCTGAAGGCCGAGAATGTCGCGGCGGTCGAGAAGGGCTTCGAGAATTTGAAGCGCCACATCGGCAACGTCCGCAAGTTCGGCGTGCCGGTGCTGGTCTCGATCAACAAGTTCTCCTCCGACACTCCGGCCGAAATGGAGGCGCTCAATCGTCTCTGCAAGGCGGAAGGCGTCGACTGCGTCGTGGCGGACAACTGGGGTTCCGGCGGCGCCGGCGCGGCGGATCTCGCCCGCGCCGTGGTGCAGACGATCGAGGCGCAGCCCTCGAAGTTCAAGCCGCTCTACGCCGACGAGCTGCCGCTCGCCGAGAAGGTGCGCACGATCGCCAAGGAGCTCTACGGCGCCGCCGACATCTCCTATGATTCGAGCATCAAGTCGCGCTTTGCGGAACTGGAGAAGGAGGGCTTCGGCCATCTGCCGGTCTGCATCGCCAAGACGCAATACAGCTTCTCGACGGATCAGAACGCCAAGGGCGCGCCCTCCGGCCATACGATCCCGATCCGCGAGCTGCGCCTCTCCGCCGGCGCGGAGTTCGTCGTCGTGGTCTGCGGCGACATCATGACCATGCCCGGCCTGCCGAAGGTTCCGGCCGCCAACAATATCGAGGTGGGCGCGGACGGCCGCATCTCGGGCCTGTTCTAAAGGCCGCGCGCCGGTCTGCCGGCGCTTCAAAAAAAACGCCGGCCGGCGCTTTGCGCCGGCGGACTCCATTGAAACCCAGAAAAGCTCGAAGGGAGCTCACAAATGTCCAATTCCAGAATTCCGGGCCGCAATTTCCTCTTCGTCCCGGGCCCGACCAATCTTCCCGACCGCGTCGTGCGCGCGATGATGGTCGCCTCGGAAGACCATCGCTCGCCCATCTTCCCGGATCTGGTGAAGCCGCTCTTCCCGCAGCTCAAGAAGGTCTTCGAGACCGAGAAGGGTCACGCCTTCATCTTCCCGGCGTCGGGCACCGGCGGCTGGGAAGCGGCGATCACCAACACGCTGTCGCCCGGCGACAAGGTGCTGGCGCAGCGCTTCGGCCAGTTCTCGCATCTGTGGATCGACCTCGCCAACCGTCTCGGCCTCGAGGTCATCAAGCAGGAGCTCCCCTGGGGCACGGGCAATGATCCGGCGCTGATCGAAGAGACGCTGAAGGCCGACAAGAATCACGAGATCAAGGCCGTCTTCGCCACCCACAACGAGACCGCCACCGGCGTGACCTCCGACATCGGCGCGGTCCGCAAGGCCATCGACGCCGCCAAGCATCCGGCGCTGCTCTTCGTCGACGGCGTGTCCTCGGTCGCCTCGCTGCCCTTCCACATGGACGAATGGGGCGTCGACGTCATCGTGTCGGGTTCGCAGAAGGGCTTCATGCTGCCGGCCGGCCTGCTGCTGATGGCGGCGAGCCCCAAGGCGATCGAAGCCGGCAAGACCAACAAGTCGCGCCGCGCCTACTTCGAATTCCAGGACATGATCAAGAACAACGAGACCGGCTATTTCCCCTATACGCCGTCGATCCCGTTGCTGCACGGCCTCAAGGAAGCGCTGTCGGTCCTCTTCGAAGAGGGTCTCGACCAGGTCTATAAGCGCCACCATCACCTCGCCGAGGGCGTTCGCGCCGCGGTCGCGGCCTGGGGCCTGAAGACCTGCGCCAAGGAGCCGAAGTGGAATTCGGACACCGTCACCGCCATCGTGGTGCCGGAAGGCTACAACGCCGCCAAGGTCATCGAGACCGCCTACAAGCGCTACAACCTCGCGCTCGGCGCCGGCCTCTCCGAGGTCGCGGGCAAGGTGTTCCGCATCGGCCATCTCGGCGACCTGAACGAGCTCATGCTGCTCGGCGCCATCGCTGGCGCTGAAATGGCGATGCTCGACAACGGCATCAAGGTCGAGGCCGGCTCCGGCGTCGCGGCGGCTCAGGCCGTCTATCGCGCCAATCCGCTGCTCAAGATGTAATTCGACAAAGCCCTCTCCCCGCACGCGGGGAGAGGGCCTCTCCCGGAGAGGGAGACCGCCGCAAGAAGAATGACAAGGGGGAAGTTGATGTCGCACAAAATCGTTTTTCTCGATCGCGAAACGCTCGACGCCAATGTGCGCAAACCGAATTTCCCGCATGACTATACGGAATATGCGCAGACTTCGCCCGACCAGATCGTCGAGCGCGCCAAGGACTGCGACATCATCATCACGAATAAAGTGCCGCTGCGCGAAGCGACGCTGAAGCAGCTGCCGAAGCTGAAGCTCATCGCCGTCGCCGCCACCGGCACCGACGTGATCGACAAGGCCTATACGACGGCCAATGGGATCACCGTCTCCAACATCCGCAACTACGCCTACAATACGCTGCCCGAGCATGTTTTCGCGCTGATCTTCGCGCTGCGCCGCAATCTCGTAAACTATGTCGACAGCGTGCGACACGGCCGCTGGGGCTACGCCAATCAGTTCTGCTATTTCGACTATCCGATCTACGACATCGCCGGCTCGACGCTCGGCATCATCGGCTATGGCGCGCTCGGCAAGCAGGTCGAGACCCGCGCCCAGGCGCTCGGCATGAAGGTTCTGATCAACGACGTCACCGACATTCCGGGAAAGGTCGACGTCGCGACCATCCTGCGCGAAGCCGACGTCGTCACGCTGAACATTCCGCTGACGCCGCAGACCAAGAACATGATCGGCGCGAAGGAGCTCGCCTCGATGAAGAAGACCGCCTGCATCATCAATACGGCGCGCGGCGGCATCATCGACGAAGAGGCGCTCGCCGACGCGCTGCGCAAGGGCGTCATCGCCGGCGCGGGCCTCGACGTCTTGACCGTCGAGCCGCCGAAAAACGGCAATGTGCTGCTCGATCCGACGATCCCCAATCTGATCATCACGCCGCATGTCGCCTGGGCGTCCAAGGAGGCGATGCAGGTGCTCTCAGATCAGCTCATCGACAATATCGACGCCTTCGTCGCGGGCGACCCGCGCAATGTGGTGACGGCGTAAGGGGCGCGCGGGCTGCGGCGGCGCCGTCAGCCGGAAGGGCGCCTCGAGCGCCCGCAACATTATCGAACGTCCCGGCGCGGATAGCCGGGACAGGCCCGGCCATGACGGGCTGCGTGGTCCGCTGGAGAGATTGATGACCAAGAAGCTTCTTTTCCTTTTCGACACCGACCCCGTCGCCAGCGTTTTCGACACTGTCGTCGGCTATGACGGCGGCGCCGATCACATCATCGGCTACGGCGCCGTGACGCCCGAGAACGTCGGCGCGCTCGTCGACGGCTGCATCTACACGCGCGGCCCGAAGGAGAAGCAATATACGGCGATCTTCGTCGGCGGCGGCTCGATGGTCGCGGGCGAGGCGGTGTTCAAGGCGGTGAAGAAGCGCTTCTTCTCCAATTTCCGCGTCTCCGCCATGCTCGACTCGAACGGCTCCAACACGACGGCCGCGGCAGGCGTCGCGCTGCTCGCCAAGGCGGGAAATCTCAAGGGCAAGAAGGCGGTCGTGCTCGCCGGCACCGGCCCCGTCGGCATGCGCGCCGCCGCCATGCTGAACATCGAGGGCGCGGAAGTCGCCATCACCTCGCGTCAGAAGTCGCGCGCCGAGGCCGCCGCCCAGGCGATCCAGGAGCGTTTCGGCTTCACGCCCACGGCGATCGAGGCCCCTGACAACGCCGCCCGCGCCAGCGCCGTCAAAGGCGCGCAGATCGTCTTCGCGGCGGGCGCGATCGGCGTGCCGCTCCTCGACGAAAAGGACTGGCAGAACGATTCGACGATCGAGCTCATCGCCGACTGCAACGCGCAGCCGCCGCTCGGCGTCGGCGGCGTCGAAGCGATCGACAAGGCCAAGGAGCGCCACGGGAAGATCGTCATCGGGGCGCTCGGACTCGGCGGCCTGAAGCTCAAACTGCATCGCGAATGCGTCGGCAAGCTCTTCGAGAGCGCCGACAAGGTGTTCGACTGCGAAAACATTTACGCCCAAGCGAAAGAACTGGCCTGAGATGAGCGCGAAGACTGAAACGATCGGCAAATTCCTCGACGAACTCGCGAGCGACGCGCCGACGCCCGGCGGCGGCGGCGCCGCCGCGCTCTCGGGCGCGATGGGCGCGGCGCTCGTCTCGATGGTCTGCAATCTGACCATCGGCAAGAAGAACTATGAAGCGGTCTCCGAGGACCTGAAAAAGACTCTGGCCCGCGCCGAAGCGCTGCGCGCCGAGCTGACAAAGGGCATCGACGAAGACGTCGTCGCCTTCAACACGCTGATGGGCGCCTATGGCCTGCCGCGCGCCACGGACGAAGAAAAGGCGAAGCGCTCCGAGGCGATCCAGCACGCCCTGAAGGCCGCGACGCTCGCGCCGCTCGCGACCTGCAAGGTCTGCTACGAGGTGATCGCTCTGTCGAAGGAAGCCGCCGACAAGGGCAATCTCAACGTGATCAGCGACGCCGGCGTCGCCGTGCTCGCCGCCAACGCCGGCCTGCGCAGTTGCGCGCTGAACGTCTTCATCAACGCGAAGTCCATCAAGGACCGCGACTTCGCCGAGAAGCAGCTCGCCGAGGTCAATGCGTTGCTCGCCAAGGCGAACGCCGAGACGGAAGCGGTCTATGAGGTCGTCAAAGGCAAGATCGGCGGCTGACGCGATGCGCGCCAACGCCGCCCAATAACCGCGAAGAACGCGAGGAAGGAACGGGGAAATGGACGTCCACGAGTACCAAGCGAAGGAAATTCTGGCGGCGCATGGCGTAGCCATCCCGCCGGGCACCGTGGCGTTCAGCCCGGATCAGGCCGTCTACGCGGCGACCGAACTCGGCGGCTCGCATTGGGTGGTGAAGGCGCAAATTCACGCCGGCGCGCGCGGCAAGGCGGGCGGCGTCAAGCTGTGCCGCACCTATCACGAGGTCCAGCAGGCGGCGCGCGATCTGCTCGGAAAGCGCCTCGTCACGTCGCAGACGGGCCCCGAGGGCAAACCCGTCCAGCGCGTCTATGTCGAAGTCGCCGATCCTTTCGAGCGCGAGATTTATCTCGGCTTCGTGCTCGACCGCAAACTCGAGCGCGTGCGCGTCATCGCCTCGAAGCACGGCGGCATGGACATTGAGGAAATCGCCCGCACCGCGCCGGACGAAATCCTGCAGGTGATCGTCGAACCGGCCGTGGGCCTGTTGCAGTTCCAGGCGCGCGAACTCGCCTTCCAGCTCGGCCTCAATCTCAAGCAGGTCTCTCGCGCGGTGCAGACGATCATGGGCGCCTATCGCGCGTTCCGCGACAATGACGCGACCATGCTCGAGATCAACCCGCTCGTCATCACCAAGGACGACAAGGTGCTCGCGCTCGACGCGAAAATGTCCTTCGACGACAATGCGCTGTTCCGCCGCCGCAACATCGTCGACATGAACGATCCCTCACAGAGCGATCCGCGCGAGGCGCAGGCGCATGAGCACAGCCTGAATTACATCGGGCTCGACGGCGAGATCGGTTGCATCGTCAACGGCGCGGGCCTCGCCATGGCGACGATGGACATGATCAAGCACGCCGGCGGCAATCCGGCGAACTTCCTCGACGTCGGCGGCGGCGCCTCGCCCGAGCGCGTGGCCACGGCCTTCCGCCTCGTGCTTTCGGACCGCCGCGTGAAGGTGGTGCTCGTCAACATCTTCGCCGGCATCAACCGTTGCGACTGGGTGGCGCAGGGCGTCGTCGACGCGGTGCGCGCCGAGCGCATCGAGGACGTGCCGCTCGTCGTGCGCCTCGCCGGCACGAATGTCGAGGCCGGGAAGAAGATCATTTCCGAGAGCGGCATCCCGATCATCCAGGCGGATACGCTCGCCGAGGCCGCCGAGAAGGCCGTCGCCGCTTACAAAAGCGTGAAGTAAGGGCGGGGGAAGGACATCATGAGCATTCTCATCGACGAAAAAACGCCCATCCTCGTCCAGGGCATCACCGGCGACAAGGGCAGCTTCCACACCAAGGAGATGATCGACTACGGCAGCAAGGTCGTGGCCGGCGTCACGCCCGGCAAGGGCGGCAAGACCCATCACGGCGTGCCGGTGTTCAACACGGTGAGGGAAGCCGTGCGTGAGACGGGCGCCCAGGCCTCGATCACCTTCGTCGCGCCGGCCTTCGCGGCGGACGCGATCATGGAGGCGGCCGACGCCGGCATTCGCCTGATCTGCTCGATCACCGACGGCATTCCGGCGCAGGACATGATGCGCGTGAAGCGCTATTTCCTGCGCTTCCCCAAGGATCGCCGCCCGATGATGGTCGGGCCGAATTGCGCGGGCATCATCTCGCCGGGGAAGGCGATGCTCGGCATCATGCCGGGGCATATCTACAGCCGGGGGCCGGTCGGGCTCATCTCTCGTTCCGGCACGCTCGGCTATGAAGCCGCCTCGCAGCTCAAGGCGCTCGGTCTCGGCATCACGACGTCGGTTGGCATCGGCGGCGATCCGATCAACGGCTCGTCCTTCCTCGATCATCTGGTCCTGTTCGACAAGGATCCCGAGACCGAGGCGGTGCTGATCATCGGCGAGATCGGCGGCCCGCAGGAGGCCGAGGCCGCGGCCTGGATCAAGGAAAACTTCTCCAAGCCGGTGATCGGCTTCGTCGCCGGCCTCACGGCGCCCAAGGGCCGTCGCATGGGCCATGCCGGCGCGATCATTTCGGCGGCTGGCGACAGCGCGGCCGAGAAGACCGAGATCATGAAGTCCTACGGTCTGACCGTCGCGCCCAATCCGGCGGAGTTCGGCACGACCGTCGCGAAGGTGCTCAAGCGCGCCTGATGCAGGCTTTGCGCCGGCGACACCGTCCTGCGGGACGCCGGCGCGGCCATCCCGCCGCCCCGAGAGGCGTTTCAAAGACGCGCATGGAGTTTTCATGACCGAGACAGAGAACACGAGACGCGCGATCAGCCTGCCCTCGGCTTTCGCCACGCGTTCCGTCACGGAGGCGTCGGCCTTTCTGCGCGAACAATTGCTCGCCGTCATCCGCCGCCATATGCCGGAGATCGAAGCCGTGGTGCGCGACAACAAGGCCGGGGCGGGGCTCGCGCCGCGGCAGATGGCGCGCGCGCTGCAGGCGCAGGGCATTATTTTCCAGCTCGTCTCCATTGCGGAACAGGCCTACGCCATGCGTCGGCGGCGCCGTATCGAGCGCGAGAAGGGCCACGACAAGCTGCTGGGCACTTTCGATTATGTGCTCTCCAGCGCGGCGAGCGCGGGGGTCGGCGCCGCCGAGGTTCACGCGCAATTGCAGACGCTGCGCATCCGGCCGGTCATCACTGCGCATCCGACCGAGGCGAAGCGCGTCTCGATCCTGGAAAAATATCGGCGCATCTATCTGCTGATGCGCGAATTGGAATCGACGCGCTGGACCGACCGCGAGCGCGAGGCGCTGGTCAAGTCGATTTACGATCAGGTCGAACTCTTGTGGCTCACGGGCGAATTGCATCTCGAGAAGCCGACGGTCGAACATGAAGTCGCCTGGGGACAGCATTTCTTCCAGGAGAGCATTTTCGATCTGGCGCCAGAGCTGCTCTCCTCCTTCGAGCGGGCGCTGAAGCGTCATTACCCCAGTGAGAAATTCGAGGTTACGCCCTTCTTCCAGTTCGGCTCCTGGATCGGCGGCGACCGCGACGGCAATCCTTTCGTCACCAATGAGGTGACGCGCCGCACCATGCGTCAGAACGCGACGGCGAGCCTGAACTACTATCGCACCCGCGTCGTCGATCTCGTGCGCATGCTGTCGATCAGCGAGCGCGCCGCCGTCATCCCGCCGGCCTTCAAGGAAGAGCTGTCGCGCCGTTTGGCGCAGCTCGACGACGGCGCGGCCATCGCCCAGCGCAATCACAACGAACCCTATCGCCAGTTCGTCACCACGATTCTGCGCAAGATCGACCATACGCTCGCGGCGGCCAACGACGAGCCGGTCTCGGGCCCGCGCTACACCAGCGCCGACAAGCTCATCGGCGATCTCTTGATGCTCGAGGCCGCGCTGGTCGAAGCGAAGAGCGAGGCGCTGGCGACCGATCTGGTGCGCCCGCTGCGCCGCGCCGTCGAAATCTTCCGCTTCAGCACGGTGCGTCTCGACATTCGCCAGAACACGACGCGCACCACCGCAGCACTGCAGGAATTGTGGCGCCTCAAGACGGAAGGGCAGACGCCGCCGGACGTGCGGTCCGACGAATGGCGCGCCTGGCTCTTGAAGGAGCTCGATGCGCCGCGCGCCGCGCCGATCCCGCGCGATGCGCTCACCGCCGACACCCGCGACGTCATCGAAATGTTCGAGGTCGTCGCGGACATGCGCGCGCGGCTCGACCGCGAAGCCTTCGGCAGCTTCATTCTGTCGATGACTTCTTCGGCCGAGGACGTTCTAGGCGTTTATCTTCTCGCCAAGGAGGCCGGCCTCTTCGCCGACGCCGCCGGGGTCGACCACCTCACTTTGCCGGTCGTCCCGCTCTTCGAGACGATCTCCGACCTTCAGGACGCGCCCGCGATCATGCGCGATCTGCTCGCCATTCCTGTCGTTCGCCGCAGCACGCAGGCGCAGGGCGATCTGCAGGAAGTGATGATCGGCTATTCTGACAGCAACAAGGACGGCGGCTTCCTGTCGTCGAATTGGGAGCTGTTCAAGGCGCAGGCGCGCCTGACCGAAGTCGGGCAGGAGATGGGCGTCGCCATCGCCTTCTTCCACGGCCGCGGCGGCTCGGTTTCGCGCGGCGGCGCGCCGACGGGCCACGCCATCGCGGCGCAGCCGGCGGGTTCGATCCGCGGCCGCTTCCGCGTCACGGAGCAGGGCGAAGTCGTCTCCTTCAAATACGCCAACCGCGGCACCGCGGCCTATCAGATGGAGCTCTTGGCCTCCTCGGTCTTCGCTCATGCGCTGCGCTCCGAGCGTGAAGAAGCGCTGGTGCCGCGCAAGGAGTTCGACGAGGCGCTCGAAGAGATCTCCGCGGCCTCCTTCGCCAAATATGCCGAGTTGGTCGCCGATCCCGACCTTGTCGCCTATTTTCAGGCGGCGAGCCCGCTCGAAGAAATTTCGCTCCTCAACATTGGTTCGCGGCCGGCGCGGCGCTTCGGCGCGAAGAGCCTCGCCGATCTGCGCGCCATTCCCTGGGTCTTCGCCTGGGCGCAAAATCGCCACTCGATCACCGGCTGGTATGGCGTCGGCTCGGGCCTGAAAGCGTTTCTCGACGCGCGCGGCGACCGCGGGCTCGAGCTTCTGCGCTGGATGTTCGAGGATTCGCGGATGTTCCGCCTCATTCTCGACGAGGTGGAGAAGACGCTGGCGCTGGTCGATCTTTCGATCGCCAGGCAATACGCCAGCCTCGTCGCCGACGAAGCCGCGCGCGAGAAGATCTTCAAGCTGATCGAGGACGAATATGCGTTGACGCGCGACATGGTCCTGCGCGTCACCGGCGATCGCGAACTGACCGAGCGCTTCAAGGAATATGCCGCGCGGCTCACGCATCGTCTCTCCGTCATCAATGAAGTCAATCGCGAGCAGGTCGAACTCTTGCGCCGTTTCCGCTCGGCGCAGGACGAAACCCAGAAGGAGGACGTGAAAGTGCCTCTGCTCATCTCGATCAGCTGCATCGCCGCGGGCCTCGGGGCCACCGGCTAAATGCATCCTGGCGCGCCTCTCAGGGTCCCTTTTCGGATCGAGGCGCATCTTTGAAACTTAGAGGAAGAAGGAAGGAAATCTTATGAGCTTTACCCTGATCGAACAGGCCACGCCGCGTCTGCACCGCTCCGAGCTCGCTGTCCCGGGCTCCGCGCCGGGCATGTTCGAAAAGGCCGCCCAGTCGAAGGCCGACGTCGTGTTCCTCGACCTCGAGGACGCAGTGGCGCCGGACGACAAGGAGCAGGCGCGCAAGAACATCATCCAGGGCCTCAATGACATCGATTGGGGCAAGAAGACCATGACGCTGCGCATCAATGGTCTCGACACGCATTATTGCTATCGCGACGTCGTCGACGTGCTCGAAGCCTGCCCGCGCCTCGACGTGGTGCTGATCCCCAAGGTCGGCGTGCCGCAGGACGTTTACGCCATCGACATGCTGATCACCCAGATCGAGCAGTACAAGAAGCGCACCAAGAAGATCGGCATCGAGGTGCTGATCGAGACCGCGCTCGGCATGGCCAATGTGGAGGCGATCGCCCAGGCGTCGAAGCGCCTCGAAGCCATGTCCTTCGGCGTCGCCGACTACGCCGCTTCGACCCGCGCCCGCACCACCGTAATCGGCGGCGTGAACCCGGACTACGGCGTCTTGACCGACAAGAACGAGAAGGGCGAGCGCGATTATTACTGGATGGACCAGTGGCACGCCGCCCAGACCCGCATGATGGTCGCCTGCCGCGCCTATGGCCTGCGTCCGATCGACGGTCCGTTCGGCGACTTCAACGATCCGGAAGGCTACAAGGCCGCCGCCAAGCGCGCCGCGGTGCTGGGCTATGAGGGCAAGTGGGCGATCCATCCCTCGCAGATCGAGCTGGCGAACGAAGTCTACACCCCGTCGGAAGCCGAAGTCACCAAGGCCCGCCGCATTCTCGCGGCGATGGAAGAGGCTGCGAAGCAGGGCAAGGGCGCCGTGTCGCTCGACGGCCGCTTGATCGACATCGCCTCCATCCGCATGGCCGAGGCGCTGATCGAGAAGGCCAACGCCATCAGCGGTTCGTAATCGACAGCGCCCCCTCCCCAACCCTCCCCCGCTGAAGCGGGAGAGGGAGCAGGTGGGGGCCTTCATCGACATTGCCGATCCGACCACGCTGATCGTGAGCGTCCCCTCTCCCGCGTGAGCGGGGGAGGGACAGGAAGGGGGTATTCCCCGACAGATTTCCGGAAGAAAGCGATCCATGTCCGCCGATCCCCGCCAGCTTCTCCGCGCCATGTTCGACGCCGCCGTCGGCGCCGCCCATCCGTCCCTTTGCCTGCCGTCGCATCTCGCGAAGATCGCGCCGCCCAAGGGACGCACGATCGTCATCGGCGCCGGCAAGGCGGCCGCCTCCATGGCGGCGGCGGTCGAGGAACATTGGAAGGGCGGACCGCTCGAAGGCCTCGTCGTCACCCGTTACGAGCATGGCGCGCCGACGAAGCAGATCGAGGTGATCGAGGCGTCGCATCCGGTGCCGGACGCAGCCGGCCGCGAGGCGGCCAAGCGCATTCTGCAGAAGGTGCAAGGGCTCACCGAAGACGATCTCGTGATCGCGCTTATTTCTGGCGGCGGTTCGGCGCTGATGGCGTTGCCGGCCGAGGGCGTAACGCTCGAAGAGAAGCAGGCCGTCAACAAGGCGCTCCTCAAGAGCGGCGCGAATATCTCCGAGATGAATTGCGTGCGCAAACATCTCTCCGCCATCAAGGGCGGCCGTCTCGCGCGCGCCGCCGCGCCCGCGCGCGTCGTCGCCTTGATGATTTCCGACGTGCCGAACGACGACCTCTCGGTCATCGCCTCGGGTCCGACCGTCCCCGACCCTACGACCCGTGAGGACGCCCTCGCCGTCATCGCCAAATACAAGATCGACCCGCCGCCGGCGGTGCTCAAGCACCTTTCCAGCCCCGATTGCGAGACGCCGAAGCCGGGCGACGCGATCTTCGATCGGGTCGAGAACATCCTCATCGCCACGCCGCAGGGGTCGCTCGACGCCGCCGCCGCCGTGGCGAAAGCCGCGGGTTATACCCCCTGCATTCTGGGCGATCTCGAAGGCGAGTCGCGCGACGTGGCGCTGGTGCACGCCGGGATCGCCAAGCAGATTGCGCTGCACGGACAGCCCTTCGAGCCGCCGGTCGCCGTCATCTCGGGCGGCGAGACGACCGTGACCGTGCGCGGCAATGGCAAAGGCGGCCGCGACGCCGAATTTCTGCTGGGGCTGACGCTGGCGCTCGAAGGCTTTGGCGATATTTCCGCCATCGCCTGCGACACCGACGGCATCGACGGCGTCGAGACGAACGCCGGCGCCATCATGACGCCGGACAGTTATGCGCGCGCCCAGGCCAAGGGCGTCGATCTCAAGGCGCTCTTCGCCAATAACGACGCCTTCACGGCCTTCGAGGCGCTCGGCGATCTCGTCGTCACCGGCCCGACGCGCACGAACGTCAACGACTTCCGCGTCATTCTCGTGCCGAAGCGGGTTGGCGGCCCCCATAAGAGCGCGCCGCAAGCCAACGAAAGCCAATCCGGGTCGAATCTGCTGCGCTGGCTGGGGCTCGCGCGATAAATCCGTTCATTGCTGCGCCGCCGCAAAGCCCTTGGAGCCGATCGCGGGCCTTGCTAGACTGCCGCGGAAATGTCGCCGGGCTTGCAAGGCCCGGCGCGGCTTTCTGCGAAAGCGGCGTCCATCCCCGGAAGAACATGAACAAGCCCGTAAGCCCTGAAAATTTCGACGCGCGCGGCGCCGCCGCCACGTTCGAGCGCTATCGGCGCGCGGATTCGCCCAAGCCCGCGATCTGGAACGACACGCTCGACCTCATCCTCGCGCATCGCTCGCACCGGAACTATCTCGATCAGCCGCTGCCGCCCGGCGCGCTGGAGACGATCGTGGCTGCCGCGCAATCCGCGTCCACTTCGTCCAATCTTCAGGTATGGAGCGTGGTCGCCGTCGAGGACGAAGCGCGCAAGACCCGCCTCGCCGACCTCGCCGGCGGGCAGAAACACATTCGCGACTGCAAGCTGCTCTTGATCTGGCTGTGCGATCTCGCGCGGCTCGACGCGCTCGCCAAGGACAAGGGCCGCGACGCGGCGGCGCTGCCCTATCTCGAAATCTTCATGACGGGCGTCGTCGACGCCGCGCTCGCCGCGCAAAACGCCGTCGTCGCGCTCGAGGCGCTGGGGCTCGGCTGCTGCTACATCGGCGCCATGCGCAACAAGCCCGAGGACGTGGCGAAGGAGCTGAACCTGCCGCCGAATGTCTTCGCCGTCTTCGGCATGACGGTCGGCGTGCCGGACCCCGCCGCCAACGCCGGCGTCAAGCCGCGCCTCGGCCAGGCCGCCGTGCTGCATCGCGAGCAGTATCAGTGGGGCGACGCCCAGCGCGAGGCGGTCGAGACGCTCGACCACGTGTTCAAGGACTTCCAGAAAGAGCAGGGCCTGCCCGAGCAGGGCTGGATCCGCCAGGTGCTCTCGCGCGTCCGTGGGCCGGATGCGATGAGCGGCCGCGATCGCATCCGCGAGGCGCTGAAGGCGCTCGGCTTCGAACTGCGGTGATGGCGATCCTTGAAGCGCGTGAGTGCGCCTTCTCCCCGGTCCAAGGCTGTCCCCACCCGTCGCCGCTGCGCGGCGACACCCTCCCCGCAAGGGGGAGGGAATGGAACACCGAGCGTGCGAATAATCTGCAGGGTTTCATGAGCGCTCGACGTTGATCCGCGCCCTCGCCGCTATCCCATCCCTCCCCTTTGCGGGGAGGGTGGCCCGCGAAACGGGCCGGGTGGGGTCCAGGGCCAACCCAGAATGCTAGCGAGAGCCGCCTCGCGTCGCTGTCCATCGAGGGCGCTTTCGTGACCGAAACGCTGGTGAAATCCGAGCCGACAGTCGACGGCGAGCGCATCGTCGCCAAGGTCGCCTGGCGCCTCGTCCCCTTGCTGACGGCGGGCTTTTTCGTCGCCTATCTCGATCGCGTGAACGTCGGCTTCGCTGCGCTCACGATGAACAAGGAAATGGGCTTCACGCCGGCCTTTTACGGCTGGGCGGCAGGGGTCTTCTTCATCACGTACTGCCTCTTCGAGGCGCCCAGCAATCATGTGATGCACCGCGTCGGCGCGCGCCGCTGGATGGCGCGCATCATGGTGAGTTGGGGGCTGATCGCGGCGATCACCGCCTTCGTCTGGAGCGAGACGAGTTTCGTCGTTCTGAGGCTGCTGCTCGGCGCGGCGGAGGCGGGCTTCGCGCCGGGCGTGATCCTTTATCTCACTTACTGGATTCCGGCCGCGCAGCGGGCGCGCATCCTGGCCGGTTTTCTGATCGCCGTTCCGCTTGGCAGCGCCGTGGGCGCGCCGATCTCGGGCGTCCTCCTCACGGTCATGGACGGCGTCGCCGGCGTCTCCGGCTGGCGCTGGCTGTTTTTCATCGAGGCGCTGCCCTCGATTGCGCTGGGCCTCGTCTGCTTCTTTTACCTCCCCGACCGTCCGGCCGAGGCGCGATGGCTCGCGCGCGACGAGCGTGATTGGCTCGAGGCGGAGCTTGCGCGCGAAGAGCCGCCTCACGACGAAAACTATTGGGGCGCGCTTCTCAACGGCCGCGTTCTCGCGCTCGGCGTCGCCTATTTCGGCGTCGTGATGGCGCTCTATGGCTTGAGTTTCTGGCTCCCGCAGATCGTCAAGGGCTTTGGCGCCAGCATCCTAGCGACGGGTTTTCTTGCGGCCGTCCCTTACGCCTTCGGCGCGCTCGCCATGTGGCTGTGGAGCAGAAGCTCGGACCACAGAGGCGAGACGGTCCGTCACACCGCGCTTGTCTGCGTCCTCGGCGCCGTCGGCCTCGCTGGCGCGGCTTACGCCCCCACGCCCCTCGCCGCCATGATCGCGCTTACTGTCGCCGCTGTCGGCTCGGTGGCGGCGCTGCCGACCTTCTGGAGCTTCGCGACCCTTACGCTCCGCCCCGCCGACGCGGTCGTCGGGGTGGCGATGATCAATTCCATCGGCAATCTGTCGGGGCTTGCCGGGCCCTGGCTGGTTGGCCTTATAAAAGGCGCGACGGGAGAGTTTTCTGACGCCCTTCTTGCCCTCGCCCTGGGGCCGGCGGTGACGGCCGCGCTGATCCTGCGCGTCGCCGGCCGAAGGCGTTGAAACGGCCCAGCCGCGCGCGTCATTTGCCGAAGCCGCGCAAAAACCGGTAGAATCGCTATTCCTGAATCGGAAAAGATCGAAATGTCGGATTTTTATCGCATCAAGCGCCTGCCGCCTTACGTCTTCGAGCAGGTGAACCGCCTGAAGGCCAAGGCGCGCGCCGGCGGCGCCGACATCATCGACATGGGCATGGGCAATCCCGATTTGCCGGCGCCGAAACATGTCGTCGAAAAGCTCGTCGAGACCGCCGGTCGCCCGCGCACGGACCGCTATTCCGCCTCCAAGGGCATCGCCGGCCTGCGCCGCGCCCAGGCGGCCTATTATCAGCGCCGCTTCGACGTGAAGCTCGATTCCGAGACGCAGATCGTTGCGACGCTCGGCTCCAAGGAGGGCTTCGCCAATATGGCGCAGGCGATCACGGCGCCGGGCGACGTCGTGCTCGTTCCCAATCCCTCCTACCCCATCCACGCCTTCGGTTTTCTGATGGCGGGCGGCGTCATCCGCTCCGTGCCGTCGGCGCCCGGCCCGGCCTATTTCGCCGCGCTCGAACGCGCGATGATCCATTCGATTCCCAAGCCCATCGCCGTCATCGTCTGCTATCCGTCCAATCCGACGGCGGAAGTGGCGTCGCTCGATTTCTATAAGGATCTCGTCGCCTTCGCGAAGAAGCACGACATCTTCATCTTGTCCGACCTCGCCTATGCCGAGGTCTTCTTCGACAATGATCCGCCGCCCTCGGTCCTGCAGGTGCCGGGCGCCATCGACGTGACGGTGGAGTTCACGTCGATGTCGAAGACCTTCTCCATGGCGGGCTGGCGCATCGGCTTCGCGGTCGGCAATGAGCGGCTCTGCGCGGCGCTCGCGCGCGTCAAGAGCTACCTCGATTATGGGGCCTTCACGCCGGTTCAGGTCGCGGCGACCGCGGCGCTCAACGGCCCGGACGATTGCGTGCGCGAGATGCGCGCGATCTACAAGAAGCGCCGCGACGTGATGGTGGAGAGCTTCACGCAGGCCGGTTGGCCGATCCCGGCGCCCTCCGCCTCCATGTTCGCCTGGGCGCCGGTGCCCGAGCGTTTTCGAGGCATGTCGAGCCTCGACTTTTCGAAGCTCCTCATCGAAAAGGCCGACGTCGCGGTGGCCCCCGGCGAGGGCTTCGGCGAGAACGGCGAGGGCTATCTGCGGCTCGCTTTGGTCGAGAATGAACAGCGCATCCGCCAGGCCGCGCGCAATCTCCGCCGCTTCTTCGAGACCGCCGATCAGCACCTTCACAACGTCGTGCCGCTCGCGGCGCGGGGATAGCGACGAAAGCCCCCTCCCCAACCCTCCCCCGCTTTCACGGGAGAGGGAGTAGATCGTGGCCTTCATCGAGTTCGATCGCGAGCGTCCCCTCTCCCGCGAAGCGGGGGAGGGACAGGGAGGGGGCGTTTCCGCTTCAGCCCTGTCCGCTGATCCGCTCGATCTGCGCGCCGCAATCCGAAAGCTTCTTCTCCAGCCGCTCGAAGCCGCGATCCAGGTGATAGACGCGATTGATCGTCGTTTCGCCGCGCGCGGCGAGGGCCGCGATCACCAGCGAGACGGAGGCGCGCAGGTCCGTCGCCATGACCGGCGCGCCGTCGAGATGATCCGCGCCCGTGACAACCGCCGTATCGCCTTCGAGCTTGATGTGGGCGCCGAGCCGGGCGAGCTCTTGCACATGCATGAAGCGGTTTTCGAAAATTGTTTCTGTGATGCGGGACGTCCCCTTCGCCCGTGTCATGAGCGCCATGAACTGCGCCTGAAGATCGGTCGGGAAAGCCGGAAATGGCGCCGTCACGACGTTGACCGGCGCGATCCCGGACCCATTGCGCGCGACCCGCAGCCCTTCATTGGTCTCGCTCACAGTGGCGCCGGCCTCGACGAGCGCGTCGAGCGCCGCCTGCAGGATATCGGCGCGGGCGCCGGCGAGCACGACGTCGCCGCCCGTCATCGCCACCGCCATGGCGTAAGTGCCCGCCTCGATGCGATCCGGCATGACAGCGTGATGCGCGCCGGATAGGGACGTGACCCCCTCGATTTCGATCGTCGAGGTCCCAGCGCCGGAGATGTGCGCCCCCATCTTTTGCAGGCACTCGGCGAGATCGACGATCTCCGGTTCGCGCGCCGCGTTGCGGATCACTGTCGTTCCGCGCGCGAGCGAGGCCGCCATCAGCGCGGTATGGGTGCCGCCGACGGTGACTTTGGCGAAATCGATTTCTCCGCCGACGAGCCCGTTTTTCGCCGTGCCGACCACATAGCCGTTTTCGATCTCGATGTTGGCGCCGAGCTTTTTCACCGCCTCCAGCAGCAGATCGACGGGCCGCGTGCCGATGGCGCAGCCGCCGGGAAGCGACACGCGACATTCGCCCATGCGCGCGAGCAGCGGCGCGAAGACCCAGAAGCTCGCGCGCATGCGCGAGACGAGCTCGTAAGGCGCCGTGGTGTCGACGATCTCACGCGCCGTGAAATGCACGGTGCGGCCGGCGTTTTCGGTGTCGCCGCGGCGCTTGCCCGAGATGGTGAAATCGACGCCGTGATTGCCGAGGATGCGCTCGAGTTGCGTCACGTCCGCCAGCAGCGGCATGTTTTCGAGCGTCAGCGTCTCCTTCGTGAGCAGCGAGGCGATCATCAGCGGCAAAGCGGCGTTCTTGGCGCCGGAGATGGGGATGACGCCATTGAGCGGCGCGCCGCCGACGATCCTGATCTTGTCCATTACGCCTCGCTGTCGTCTTTTTGCGCGGCGGCCCGCAGCGCCCGCTCCCGGGCCTTGCGACGCGCTAAATTGGCCCGGAGCGCCGCGGAAAGCGCGGCGGCGTTCTTCTTCGCAGCAGTCTTTTGAGCTTTTCCGCCTGAATCCGACGCTTTTGCGGCGGGAGGCGGCTCTTTGCCTCGTTCCGTCATGGCTTCGTCAACCGGTAAAGCTTCAAGCCTTCCTAGGGCTTCGCGGGAGGGGTGGCAAGCGTGGGCGGCGCCAGGCACAGGCGGCAGGCGCGGGGACGGCCCCCCATCATCGCCAGGAACGCGCGAGCGACGGCGGAATTCTTTCCGCCCGAGAGATTGCCCCCGCGTCTCGAAATGGCAAGTTCGCGGCGGAAAATTCAGTAAGGATATGGACGCGCCGCGACGTGGGCGGCGCGGCTATATCGCCTGCACCACCAGCGTCGCGTTGACGCCGCCGAAGGCGAAGGAGTTGGAGAGCGCCACCCGGATCGGCATTTTCCGAGCCTCATTGGGGATCGGGTCCACCCGGCATTTGGGATCGGGCTCGACGAAGTTGATCGTCGGCGGCGCGATCTGCTCGCGCAACGCGTTGATCGTCACCGTCAGCTCGAGGCCGCCGCTCGCGCCGAGCGCATGGCCATGAATCGGCTTGGTCGAGGAGACGGGCGGCGGCCTGTCGCCGAAGACCGCGCGCATCGCCTCGGATTCGGTGATGTCGTTGGCGTAGGTCGCCGTCCCATGGGCGTTGAGATAATCGACGGCCGCGGGCGCCAGTCCGGCGCTCTCCAGCGCCAGACGCATGCAGCGCGCCGGACCTTCGACGTCGGCGCGTAGCGGATCGAAGGCGTCGCTCGTCGTGCCGTAGCCGGAGAGTTCGCAGAGCGGCGTTGCGCCGCGCGCCAAAGCGGCGTCCAGCGTCTCCAGAATGAAGACCGCCGCGCCCTCTCCGAGCGTCATGCCGTTGCGTCGCGCGGAGAAGGGGCGGCAGAGGTCGGGCGTCAGCACGCGCAGGGCCTCCCAGGCGCGCATCGAGCCATTGGTGACGCAGGCCTCGGCGCCGCCGGCGATGGCGCGGTCGGCGCGGCCGGCGCGCAGCATCTCGAAGGCTTCGCCGATGGCCTGCGTGGCGGAGGAGCAGGCCGAGGCGAGAGCGAAAGTCGGCCCCTTGGCGCCGTAGCGCATGCCGAGCGTCGTCGGCGCGGCGCTCGGGATGAGGCGGGGAACGGACAGCGTGTCGGGGCGCTTTCCCTCCGCATATTCGCCGTACGAGGTGTCGTCGATCGTCGTCGCGCCGCCGATTCCGGTGCCGATGACGACCGCCGTGCGCGGCCCGCCGACCTCTTTGCGCCCGAAGCCGGCCTGCGCCAACGCCTCGTCGGCGGCGACGATCGAGAACTGGGTGAAGGGATCGCAGTAAGGGAGAAGCTCGGGCTCGAGATAGGCCGCCGGATCGAAATCGGGGACTTGCGCGGCGATCTTGATGCGCCCCGGATAGGGGCGGGCGAGCTTCAGCGGCCGGATGCAGGAGACGCCGCCCTTCGCCGCCGCCCAGAGGGGGGCCGCGCCGACGCCGGCGGCGGAGACCGCGCCCATGCCGGTGACGACAACCCTGCGGCGAGCGGATTCTGTCGTCATGCGGCTGGGTTCCTCTGCAAGAATCAATCGCGGCGCGCGCCGCTGAATCTTTTGTTTGCGCGATAACTCTGTTAAGGCCGCAGCGGCTTTGAACGCAAGCGAGGCCATGCCGTCGCCCGCGCGCCTTGCCTCGCCCGCCGCTCTCGCCTATAAGCTCGCGCCCAGCGCCTGCGTTTCCGACACCCCTGGAGGCGAGCGGCGCTTTTTCTTTTTAAAAAGGACACCGACATGGCCGAGATGAAGACGCTCGCGGCCACGGTGCGCAGCGGGACCGGCAAGGGGGCCGCCCGCAGCGTTCGCCGTGAGGGCCGCATTCCAGCAGTATTGTATGGCGGCGGCGAAGCGCCCACGCCGATTTCGCTCGACAAGAAAGCCACAACCCAGCTGATCTTCGCGGGCCACTTCCTCACGACGATTTTCGAGCTCGACATCGACGGCAAGAAGGAGCGCGCGATTCCGCGCGACTACCAGCTCGACGTCGTGCGCGACTTCCCGCTCCACGTCGACTTCCTGCGCCTGAAGCCCGGCTCGCGCCTCAAGGTGAACGTGCCGGTCCACTTCATCAATCAGGAACAGTCTCCCGGCCTGAAGCGCGGCGGCTCGCTCAACATCGTCTTCCACACGATCGAAATGACGGTGCCGGCCGACGCCATTCCGGAGGCGGTCACCGCCGACCTCGCGGGCATGGACTTCAACGATTCGCTGCATATCTCGGCGATCCCGCTGCCCGAGGGCTGCAAGCCCACCAATCCGGATAAGAACTTCACCGTGGCGAGCCTCGCCCCGCCGGCTGGCGGCGGCGAAGAGGCGGCGCCCGCGGCGGCGGCCGCTCCGGAAAAGAAGAAGTAACAACGAAGAACGCCCTCTCCCGTCGCCGGGGGAGGGCCCCGCGCGGGGAGGGCTCTGTCTCCCTTCGAGGGATCAGCGCTGGACGCCGCCATGCAGCTCTTCGTCGGCCTCGGCAATCCCGGGCGGCAATACGCCAAAAACCGTCACAACATTGGCTTCATGGCGCTGGAGGCGATCGCCCGCCGGCACGGCTTTGCGCAGGCGCGGTCGCGGTTTCAGGGCCTCGTCAGCGAGGGCAATATCGCCGGCGAGAAAGTCCTGCTGCTCGAGCCGCAGACTTATATGAACGAGAGCGGCCGCTCCGTCGGCGAAGCGGCGCGATTCCACAAGATTCCGGTCGCAGATATTGTCGTCTTTCACGACGAGCTCGACCTCGCGCCCGCCAAATGCCGGATCAAGGCCGGCGGCGGCGTCGCCGGCCACAATGGCCTGCGCTCCATCACCGCCCATGTCGGCAACGACTATAAGCGCGTGCGCCTCGGGATCGGACACCCTGGCGACAAGGCGCTCGTGCATGGCTATGTGCTGAACGACTTCGCCAAGAGCGAAGAGCCCTGGGTCGAGGCGCTTTGCGAGGCCCTTGCCGACAACGCCGCGCTTCTCGTGAAGGGTGACGACGCCGGGCTGCAGAACAAGCTGCATCTCGCCATGGAGGCGAAGGGCTTCGGCGCGGTGAAGCGGGTCGGGGAAAAGTAACCTTATTCGAAAGGCGCCCGCCGTCGTCTCTTAACGTCACGGTTGAGAAACCGACGACGTCGGGCCTGCGCGCCCCTTTCACAAATTCCGGGGAGCGCCTATATTCGCTTTGCCGCTTCACGGCGGCTATGGCGATAAACGAACACCGCAATAAACCATTCGGACCCGGGGGCGGTACCCGGCGCCTCCACCAGAGCCCGTCCCGGCGGGCTGCGGCGGGGGCGAAATAGGATCGACGAGGGCGTAAAGGGTGATTTTTCGCTCGGCATGATACCGCCGTTATCGGGTCAAACCTTATAGTTGCCAACGACAACTATGCTCCGGTGGCCGTCGCCGCGTAATGCGGCGCCCACACCGGGATCAAAGCCCTAGGGGTTTGCACTTCTAGGCGGGGCTCGGAGGCGCCTGGCAACAGAAGCCTCCACTTTCATTTTTTCCCGTCTCCCGGGGGCAGGGCGGGGCGGGGCCCGACATCGGGCTCCAGGGACAAGCGCATGGCGACCGATCTTATTCGTTACGACCTTCTCGTTCAGGACGCTATGCGCGGCGTGGTGCGCAAGGTTTTGGGAGACGTCGCGGAGAACGGCTATCTCCCCGGCGACCATCACTTCACCATCAGCTTTCGCACCGACGCCCCGGGCGTGCAGATTTCCCGCCGCCTCGCCGAGCAATGGCCGCAGGAGCTGACCATCATCCTGCAGCACCAATACTCCAACCTCGCCGTCGAAGACGACGGCTTCGGCGTCACGCTATCGTTCCGCTCGATCCCCGAGCATCTCTATATCCCTTACGCGGCCATCACCGGCTTCTACGACCCCTCGGTCGAGTTCGGACTGCGCTTCGAGACAGCCGACCTCGAGGAGGTGGAGGACGAAGATGAAGAGGAAACCGCGCCGCCGCGCCCGAGCCTGGTGAGCGCGCGGGCCGGGGACGAGAAGGCGGAAGCCAAACCAACGCCCGCCAAGGCAGAGAAACCTGCGCCCGAGAAGCCCAGGACGCCGCAGAAGGCCGAGCCGCCAGTTGGGGAATCCGACGGAGAGGGCGACGCAAAAGTCGTCTCCATCGACGCTTTTCGCAAAAAGACCTGATGGGCGAGATCGTCAATCTGCGTCGCGCCCGCAAGGACCGCGCCCGGCGCGAGAAAGACGCGCAGGGGCAGGAGAATCGCATCGCCTTCGGACGCAGCAAGGCGGAGCGTGCGCTGAGCTCTGCGCAAACGCGGCTGGAGACGCGGAGGCTCGACGCGCATAGGCGCGAGACCGGAGAAGAGCCGGCGTGAGCGACCTCCCCGGTTCGGGCCGAGTCGTCAAACATTCCATCGTCATTGCCGGGCATCGCACCAGCGTCTCGCTCGAGGACGCGTTCTGGCTTGCGCTGAAAGAGATCGCGACCGACGAGGGCGTCTCCCTCGCCGCCCTCGTCGCCCGGGTCGACGCGTCGCGGGGCGAGGCGAATCTCTCATCGGCGCTGCGGGTTTTCGTGCTGGCGCGCGCGATGGCGGCGCGGCCGGCTCCGTCGGTCACAAGGGTTCGATGATATCGGCTAGATGAGGCACGAGGCGCACCCTGTAGCGTGCGTTCTTGCAGACGAGCACCCACGCCGATTCGTCCGGCCGCGAGGCGGCGGTGTCGCGCCGGGCGCTTATCGGCGCGTCGCAGGGGTAGCCTTGCAGCCGCACATGCGCGGCGATGATGTCCTTGGGCTTTTCCTGCGCCGTCGCCAGGGCGGCGCCCAGGAACAGGAAAGCAAGGATAAGTCCGCCCCGGCCCATTCTTCTGCTCCTGCATTTCGTCGAGCCAAGACGCCAAAATGACAGGCGCGCCGAGCGCAGGCAACCGCTCTAGCGTCGTGTCTCCGGTCTCAGCCTTCGATGTCCTCGCGCTTGATCTCGAGCTCCAGCCACTCTTCTTCGGCGGCGGAAAGATCCGCTTCGACCCCGGAAAACATTTCGCTCGCCTTGGCGAATCTGGCGGGGTCCTTGGCGTAGAGCTCCGGGTCGTCGAGAAGGGCCTGCAGCTTGGCGCGCTTGGCGCGCAGCTCTTCCATCTTTGCCGGCAGCGTCGCCAGCGCATGCTGCTCCTTGAAGGAGAGTTTCGCCTTGACCGGCTGCCGCTCGGCGGGCTTTTCCCTTGGCGCTTTCTCTTTCGGGGCCTCGCGTGGGCCGCCGCCGCGCGCCTCGACGCCGCGCCCGCGCTGCGCGACCATGTCGCTGTAGCCGCCGGCATATTCGAGCCAGCGGCCGTCGCCCTCGCTCACCAGCACGCTCGTCGCGACCCGGTCGAGAAAATCGCGGTCGTGCGACACGACGATCAGCGTGCCGGGGTAATCGGCGAGCATTTCTTCGAGGAGGTCGAGCGTTTCGAGGTCGAGGTCGTTCGTCGGCTCGTCGAGGACGAGAAGATTGGAGGGCTTGGCCAGGGCGCGGGCGAGCATGAGACGGCCGCGCTCGCCGCCCGAAAGCTTGCCGATCGGCGTGCGCGCCTGCTCCGGCTTGAACAGAAAGTCCTTCATATAGCCGACGACATGGCGCCGCTCGCCATTGATCTCGACCATATCGGAGCCGCCGCCGGTGAGCGCGTCCTGCAATGTCGTCTCCGGCTTGAGGCTGGCGCGGCTTTGATCGAGCGTCGCCATTTCCAGTCCGGCGCCGAGTTTGAGCTTGCCGGCATCGGGCGCCAGGGTTCCGGTCAGGAGATTGATGAGCGTCGTCTTGCCCGCGCCATTCGCGCCGACGACGCCCAGCCGGTCGCCGCGCAGGACGCGGGTGGTGAAGTTCTCCACAATTGCGCGCTCGCCATAGCTCTTGCGTAATTTGACCGCCTCGATGACCAGCTTGCCGGAAAGCTGCGCTTCGCTGGCTTCGAGCTTGACGTCGCCCGTCGGCATGACGCGGTTGCGCCGCTCGACGCGCAGCGCCTGCAGCCCGGCGAGCCGCTTCATATTGCGTTTGCGCCGGCCGGAGACGCCATGGCGCAGCCAGTGCTCTTCATTGACGATCTTGCGCTCGAGCTTATGAGCCTGCTTCTCCTCCTCCTCGAGTTCGCGGTCGCGCCAGGCCTCGAATTCCGCAAAGCCGCGCGAGAGATGCCGCGCGCGGCCGCGGTCGATCCACACCGTCTCGCGCGTCAGATCCTGAAGAAAGCGGCGGTCATGGCTGATGATCACCATCGCCGAGCGCAGCGCGTCGAGACGCTCTTCGAGCCAGAGGATCGTGGGAAGATCGAGATGGTTCGTCGGCTCGTCGAGCAGCAGAATATCGGGCTCCGGCGCCAGCACGCGCGCCAGCGCCGCGCGCCGCCCCTCGCCGCCCGAAAGCGTCGAGGGGTCCTCGTCCCCGGTCAGCCCCAGTTCGGCGAGCAGGGTCTTGGCGACATGCGGGTCGTCGAGCGGACCGAGCCCCGCCTCGACATAGGCGGCGACCGTCGCAAAGCCCGAGAAATCCGGCTCCTGCAGCAGGTAGCGCAAGGAGGCGCCGGGCTGAAGGAACCGCACGCCCGCGTCGGCCTCGATCTCGCCGGCGGCGATCTTCAAGAGGGTCGACTTGCCGGAGCCGTTGCGCCCGACAAGGCAGATGCGCGCGCCGGGGGCGACGGAGAGATCGGCTCCGTCCAAAAGCGGCTTGCCGCCGAGGGTGAGCGTGACGCCCTGCAGGGCGAGAAGGGGAGGCGGGGCCATTGCGCGGGTGCCAGGTCTCGTGTCTTTTTCGGATTGAAGCCTTTTTCCACGGCCCGGCGCGCTTTGCCACCCCTCGCGCGCCAATCCCCGAGGAATAGACCGAGGAACAGACATGTCCTTCACGCCTGAGGAGATCGCGGCCGGGCAGGCGATCTACACGCCGGGGATGCTGAACCTTTACGATCTGCGCGTGCTGTGGATTTCGAACCGCTGGATCTGGAAATGCCCGACGCCGCGTCTGCTCGCCCATTACGACCGGCATGTCACGGCCAATCACCTCGATGTCGGCGTCGGCAGCGGCTATTACCTCGACAATTGCCGTTTTCCCGCGGCCGATCCGCGCGTCGCGCTCATGGATTTGAACCCCCATTCGCTCGCCTTCGCGGCGAAGCGCATCGCGCGCTACAAGCCTGAAACCCATGTCCGCAATGTGTTGGAGCCGATCCCCTTCGAGGGCGCGCCCTTCGACTCGGTCGGCGTCAATTATCTGCTGCATTGCCTGCCGGGCGACATGGCGGCCAAGGCCTGCGCCTTCGATTTCCTCGCGCCTTTGATGAACCCCGGCGCCGTGATTTTCGGCTCCACGCTCTTGCAGGGCGGCGTCGAGCGCAGCGCGGCGGCGCGCTGGCTCATGGCCTATTACAATTCGGACGGGGTCTTCTCCAATACGCGCGACGATCTGGCTACGCTGCGGCGCGAACTCGGCAAACGCTTTACGGATGTAAAGGTCGTCGTCGTCGGCTGCGCGGCTTTGTTTTCGGGGCGGCGCTGAGCGCGCGCTCGAACCCCACCCGGTCCCGCTCCGCGGGACCACCCTCCCCGTAAAGGGGAGGGATGGGACTGCGGCGAGGGCGGGGATCGCCTTCGACGTTTTCTCTTGCAGGCCAGGGCGCCGGGAAGCGGCGACAGGCCATTAACCGGCGAACCCCAGCGCCTTCCGCACCCGCGCCGAATAGCCGTAGAGGTCCGGCCGCTGCACCAGCCGGCCCGCCTCGTCGACGTAAGCCGTGAAATATTCGATGTGCACCGGCAGCGGCTTCGCGAGATTGATGTAGCGCTCGCTTGCGCCGACGAGCCGCTTCACCCGCTCTTCCGACCAGCCGCTCTTGGGGCCAAGCACGGCTTCGGCCAGCGCGAAAGGCTGATCGACGCGCATGCAGCCGTGGCTGAAGGCGCGATGCGTCTGGGCGAAGAGTCCGCGCGACGGCGTGTCGTGCATGTAGACCGCATAGTCGTTGGGGAAGACGAATTTCACCCGGCCGAGCGCGTTCTTCTCGCCCGGCGGCTGGCGCACGACCATCTGGCCGTTGCGGTAAGAGACCTCGTAGCCCGCGCCGACGCCGCCATGCCATTCCTTCTGGATGATGGACTGCGGGACATACCAGGACGGATTGACGATGATCTCGACCATCTCGTCGGAGAAGATCGGCGTCGGCGTCTGCTCCTTGCCGACGATGACGCGGGTGCGATGCGTCACTTCGCCGTTGCGAATGACCGCGAGTTCGAAATCGGGGATGTTCACCTCGATGCGCTCTTCGCCCATGTCGCGCGGCAGCCAGCGCCAGCGCTCCATATTGGCGATGATCTCGGCCTCGAGTTGCGACGTCGACGCGGGCGTCTGCGGGCGATGGCGCTTCGCCTTGGCGGGCGGCAGGGCGTCGGACAGGCCGGCCTCGGCGGCGGCGAGGCGGTCGTCGAGTTCCGGCAGGCCGGCGCGATGCGTGCGCAGCTCCACGAGTTTCTCGCGCAGTTGCTGATAGCCGTAGTGGGGCGGATTGAAGCTCTGCAAGGTTTCGCCCGCGCGCGCGCCGGCGGCGGCGACCTCTGCAACCGCCGCGGCGGGATCTGGCAGCGTCGGCTTCGCGCCGATCAGGCGGGAGAGTTGGCCGGGCTCGAGCCGGCCGCCGCGCGCCTGATAGGCGTAGAGGGCGACCGCTTCGGAGAGCGCCAATTCCTCGGCGACGCTGGCGGCGTTCTGCGCGGAGGGGATCGAGACGCCGCGCAGCTCGAGCCCATCCTCGCTCGCCGCGCGCAGGCGCGTGATGGCGGGGTCGGCGGCCTCGCGCCAGCCCGTTTCGTCCATCCAGAAGGGCGCGAATTGGCGCGCCGCATAGGCGCGTGCGAGCTTGGCGCGCAAGGCGCGGCGCGCGGCGTCTCGGGCGACGTCGGGCGCGGCGGTCCAGTCTGACAGCGCCAGCGCGAGTTCCCGCTGATTGTCGGGCAGAAGGCTCAGGGCGAGGTCCAGTTCGTCCGGCGCCGCGGGCGTCACGCGCAGCCGAGCGGCGGTAAGAGCGACAACAGGCGACGTCTCGTCGGCGGGAAGCGACAGGGCGTCGAAGTCGAGCGGCGCGACGGTCGGCGCCTTCTCGAGCGCAATGAGCGCAACGGCGGCGGGCGGCGCGAAAAGTTCGGGACGGTAAGGCGCAGCCTGAGCGCAGCCGAGCGCCGCCGCGAGCGCGACGCCGGAAAGGCCGAACCGGGCGAGAAACGAAAGAGCCTCCATGGCTGCCCTCGGAACAAAGCGACGCAGGCGCGCTATCGTCTAATACTGTCAAGGATATGGCGCGGTGGCCGCCGGCGCGCGAGCCCTTCGCCCAAAAAAACTACCGCGCGGCCGTCTCGGTGGGAATCGCGCCCCGCCCAGCCTGGGCGGCTGCGTGAAGAATTTCAACGACTGTGGCGCGCCTGCAACAGCATGGCGGCGACGGCGTTCGCCATCGCGGTGGGCGTGGGGCAAGGAGGAACGTCAGGCGGCGTGACGTAAGGGTCGGAAGGGAATCAGAGCCACCATGTAGCGGACAAGGTCCTCCGCGACCTCCGGAACGCGCTTAAGCTCCGTGAGGGTTCGCGGCGCCGGGATAGGCCGGCCGCTTTCTTCAGCAACATCGATCCATAGCGCCAGCGCCTCAGCGGCGTTGGTCATGGCCTCATCTACAGTGTCGCCTGCCGAGACGCAGCCCGGAAGATCGGGAAACCAGACGCCGACAGCCTTTCCTTCTTCTTCTTCGACGATGGCGACGTAGTAGGTCATGCGCGCATCAATCCTTCGGCCACCCTGCCGCTTTGTAGATTGTCCAGACCAGACCGGAACCAAGGTCTTTCTTCGGATGAGGCAAGGGGATTATGGCGCCGGTCTTCGGATTGCGGAAGACATGGTGCGAGCCGGTCACGCGGGTGAGAACCCAGCCTTCTTTTTCGAGGCGGCGTTTGATATCTCGGCTGTTCGTGAACATGCGGCGCCTTGACGGTTTGCTCAGCGCCTATTCGTATACCATCGCGTACGAGGCGGTTTCGAGCCGCGGCGTCTGTCCGCAGATCGTCGCAAAAGCGGCCGCTCAAGTGATCCCTCACCCCGCCTGCAAAAAGCTCTCCAGCACCATCTTCCGCCCGGCCTTGTCGAAATCCACGGTGCATTTGTTGCCGTCGACGGCCGCCACCGTGCCGGGGCCGAATTTCAGGTGGAACACGCGCGAGCCCGCGCCATAGCGTGACGCCGTCGAGGAGCGCGCGATAATTTCGCCGTCGATCGTCACGGGCTGCTTGGCCCGCGCGGGTTTCTCACGGGCGGGCTCGGTGCGGGCGGCCTGAGCGCGTTTCCAGCCGGGCGTCGAATAGTCGGAGCCATAGACGTCGAGATTGGCGAAGCGCGAGACGGCGTAGCCGCCATATTGCGAACCGCTCGGCGCTTCGACCACCTCGACATGGGTCGGCGGCAGATTGTCGACGAAGCGCGACGGCACGGTCGGCTGCCACAGGCCGCGAATGCGGCGGTTGCTGGCGAAGAAGATTTTGGCGCGGCGTTTCGCGCGCGTGAGCCCGACATAAGCGAGGCGCCGCTCCTCTTCGAGGCCCGCGCGGCCCTGCTCGTCGAGCGAGCGCTGATGCGGAAAGAGACCTTCCTCCCAGCCGGGCAGATAGACCGTCTCGAATTCGAGCCCCTTAGCGGCGTGCAGCGTCATGATCGAGACGCGCTCCTGGCTCTTGCCTTCCTCCGCCTCCATCACGAGCGACACATGCTCGAGGAAGCCCGCAAGGTCGGGAAACTGCTCCATCGCGCGCACGAGTTCCTTGAGGTTCTCGAGCCGGCCGGCGGCCTCCGGCGTCTTGTCCTGCCGCCACATCTCCGTATAGCCGGACTCATCGAGCACCATTTCGGCGAGCTCATTTTGCGGCTTCGCGTCGATGAGGCTGCGCCAGCGGTCAAAGTCGGCGATAAGGCTTTTCAGGGCGCCGCGCGGCTTCGCCTTCAGCTCCTCCGTCTCGACGAGCGCGCGCGCCGCCTGCATGAGAGGGACGCGCTCGCGGCGGCCATATTCATGCAGCAATTGCAGCGTCGCGTCGCCCAGGCCGCGCTTGGGCGTATTGACGATGCGCTCGAAGGCGAGATCGTCGGCAGGCTGCGCGACGCAGCGCAGATAGGCGAGCGCGTCGCGGATTTCCGCCCGCTCATAGAAGCGCGGGCCCCCGATGATGCGATAGGGCAGGCCGATCTCGACGAAACGCTCTTCGAATTCCCGCATCTGAAAGGAGGCGCGCACGAGAATGGCGATCTCTTCGAGCGAATGGTCGCGACGTTGCAATTGCTCGATGTCTTCGCCGATGACGCGCGCTTCCTCCTCGCTGTCCCAGACCCCGGTGAGCGTCGGCTTTTCGCCGTCCTCGCCGTCGGTAAACAGCGTCTTGCCGAGGCGGCCCTCATTATGTCCGATGAGATGCGAGGCGGCGGCGAGAATATGGCCCGTGGAGCGGTAATTGCGTTCGAGCCGCACGATCTTGGCGCCGGGAAAGTCCTGTTCGAAACGCAGGATGTTTTCGACTTCGGCGCCGCGCCAGCCATAGACGCTCTGATCGTCGTCGCCCACGCAGCAGACGTTGCGGCGCCCCTGCGAGATCAGCCGCAGCCACAGATATTGCGCGGTGTTGGTGTCCTGATATTCGTCGACGAGGATATATTTGAAGCGCTTCTGATAGTCGGCGAGCACGTCGGGGTTTTCGCGAAAGAGCCTGAGCGACTCGAGCAGCAGGTCGCCGAAGTCGACGGCGTTGAGAATTTTCAAGCGTTCCTGATAGAGCGCGTAAAGCGCCGCGCCCTTGCCATTGGCGAAACTCTCGGCGTCGCCGGCCGGCACCTGGTTCGGCAGAAGGCCGCGGTTCTTCCAGCCGTCGATGCGCATGGCGAGCGCGCGCGCCGGCCAGCGCTTGTCGTCGATGTTTTCCGCCTGCAGCACCTGCTTCAAGAGGCGGATCTGGTCGTCCGTGTCGAGGATGGTGAAATTGGGCTTGAGCCCGACGAGCTCGGCGTGGCGGCGCATGATCTTGGCGCTGATCGCGTGAAAGGTGCCGAGCCATTGCATCGCCTGCGCGCCCTCGCCGACGAGCATTTCGACGCGCTCGCGCATTTCGCGCGCGGCCTTGTTGGTGAAGGTGACGGCGAGGATCTCATAGGCGCGCGCCTTGCCGAGCGCGAGGATATGGGCGATGCGCGTGGTGAGCGCGCGCGTCTTGCCGGTGCCGGCGCCGGCGAGAACCAGCACCGGTCCGTCGAGCGTCTCGACCGCCGCGCGCTGCTCGGGGTTCAATCCGTCGAGATAGCGCGGCCGCTGCGCCGCCGCTGCGGCCCGGGCGGCGAGACCCCCGTCGCGCGGCGTGTAATCTTCCAGATCGGACAACCGTTTCTCCCCATGATTCCGCTTCAAGCATATAGGAGAACGGAACGCGAATCACGAATTTGGGCGATTGGGGCCCGTAAACTGAGCGGCGGCCTCGTCCTTCGAGACGCGCGCTGCGCGCGCTCCTCAGGATGAGGCCTAAGTTACTGGCTGAGACGGGAATAAACCCTCATGCTGAGGAGCCGCCGAAGGCGGCGTCTCGAAGCATGAGGAGCCGCCGAAGGCGGCGTCTCGAAGCATGAGGAGCCGCCGAAGGCGGCGTCTCGAAGCATGAGGAGCCGCCGAAGGCGGCGTCTCGAAGCATGAGGAGCCGCCGAAGGCGGCGTCTCGGAGCGCGAGGGGCGGTCTGGCCAGTTCATGACCGCCCTCAGGCTGGCGCATGGCGCCGATAGAGCCGCTCCATCGCCAGGGCGGCGGCTTCGTCCGCCTTGCCCTCGGGGAAATTGGTCACCACGACGACGCCGAGATCGTTTGCCGCGTCGATCAGGATTTTTGCGAGATTCATCCCATTCGAGCCATTGTGCTGAAGCACGGGCGCGCGGGTCCAGTCGAACTTCATGACGCCCCAGCCCAGCGCATAGTCGCCCTCCTGCGGCGTGCCGGGGCGCGGATGGGGGATTTTGCCCGTCTTGACATGCGGCGCATGGATGCGGGCGAGGGTCTCAGGCTTGACGAGCGCAGGGCCGCGCTTGCCGCGGCCGGCGTTCCATCCGGCCCAGGCCGCGAAGTCGAGCACGGACATATGGGCGACGCCGGCCGGGCCGAGCAGCGGCGGGCCGTCCGCCGCCGGCCCCCACAGCATGGGCGTGATCGCGCCCTTGTCGTCGACGCGATGTCCGACCGGAGCGTCGAACCGGCCCCGCGTCGCCTGCGGGCCGAGGCCGGCGCTCTTGAGCCCCAGCGGCGCGAAGATCCGATCCGTGATCAACGCCTCCCAGGGGCGCCCGGCGGCCTTTTCGATCATCGCGCCGGCGATGAGATAGCCGAAATTCGAATAGTGGAACGCCGCGCCCGGCGGCGTCTGCGGGGCATGGGACTTCCAGGCGGCGAAGGTCTTGAGCCGCAGCGCCGTCAGATTGAAGTCGAAGGCGTCGACGTTGAAATAGAGCTTCAGCATCTGTGGCGTGTCGCTCGGAACGCCGGAGCTGTGCGAAAGAAGCTGCTCCAGCGTCACCGCCGCGAGGCGCGGATTGATCTGCGGAACAGCCGCCCCGAGCACGTCGCCGATCGTCGCGTCCCAGGCGAGTTTGCCCTCGTCGACCAGCATGCCGGCGAGGGTCGCCGTCATCGCCTTGGTGTCGGAGCCCAGATGAAAGCGATCGTCGATTTGAGCTTTTATCTCCGTCCCATGGACGCGCACGCCGGCGACGCCGCGCGCGACAATGGCGCCGCCGCTGACGACGGCCGCCGCCAGCGCGGGAAGGCCGTATTGGCTCCGCAGCGCGTCGAGCTCCTGGTCGAGATTTTGAGGCGCGTCGAGCGCGAGCGTCGGCGCGGGAGCGAAGAGGCTCAGGAGCGACGCCAGACAGATGCGGCGGTTCATCGGGGAGAAAAGCCCGGCGCTATTTGACGGACTGGAACTGCTGCAGCGCCAGCTCCGCCTGTTCGGTCGCCTTGGCGATGCGCTTGTCGTAGCTCGTGCCCTTGGCGAGCTTGACCGCCTTGCGCAGATATTTGATGCCCTTGCGGATCGGATCGACAGGGGTCTGCCAGACGGCGCTGCGGGCGTAGTCGATGGCGTCGTCCGCATGTTCGACGAAGGAGCCCGCCTGAAGCTGCTTGCCGGCGTCGATCGCGGCCTGGGTTTCTGAGATCGCCTCCTGGAGGTAATTCGGATCGGCGTGAGCGGGGCGCGCGAGGACGCCGAGGCCGAGGCCCATGCTCAAAGCGACAATCAACAGGCGGCGCGCGATCATATTCTCACTCCTTGAAATTTGTGGCGAGGTCGACGCCCATAGTGCGCATTTTTGCGCGCGCCTCAACTTTTGGCTGCCGCGCCTCTATGATCGTGTTTTGTTCCGACGCATGGCGGAGGCGGGATCATGCGTATCTTCGTTCTGACAGGGGCGGGCGTTTCCGCGGAGAGCGGCCTCGGGACGTTCCGCGACAAATCCGGGACTGGCCTGTGGGCGCGCTTCGATCCGATGAAGCTCGCGACGCCCGAGGCCTTCGCGCGCACGCCCGAGGCCGTGCATGAATTCTACAATTTCCGGCGGCGCAACCTGCTCTCGGCTAGGCCCAACGCCGCCCATGCCGCACTCGCCCGCTTGCAGCGGGAATTGGCCGCAAGGGGTGGGGCGCTGACCCTCGTCACGCAGAATATCGACGATCTGCACGAACGGGGCGGCGCGGGGGACGTGATCCACATGCATGGGGAGTTGTTGAAGGCGCGCTGCGCGGCCTGCGGCGATCTGCGCGAGCAGCGCGCCGACCTCTCGACTGAAGATCGCTGCGCCGCCTGTGGCCGCGCCGGCGCCATGCGGCCGCATGTCGTCTGGTTCGGCGAGACGCCGCTCTTCCTTGAGGAGATCGCCGCGGCCCTTTCGGCCGCAGACCTCTTCGTGTCCATCGGAACTTCGGGCGCCGTTTATCCAGCGGCGGGCTTTGTGTCACAGGCGCGCCGGCTCGGCGTCGCCACCTGCGAAATCAATCTCGAACCCTCCGACAACGCCGCGCAATTCGACGTCAGACGCTATGGCGCGGCGAGCGCGGCTGTCCCGGCCTGGGTCGAGGAGATGCTGCGTTAGACGCCGGAACCAACCCGGCGACGTGGGGTTTGACCGCGGGGCGGGGCTCGCAGCCTCGAGTCGAGGAATTCGTGATGCGCGCGTTCGCTTTCTCGCGCCGGCCGGCGCAATGTGAGGGCCGGTCAGTTGTCGCCGGGCAATTCCGGGATCGGCAGAATTTCGATGCCGTCCTCGAGCAGGGCCTTCGCCTCCTCGAAGGTGGCGCGACCGCGGATCGGCCGGCGTTCGGCTTCGCCCTCCTCGATCGCGCGCGCCTCCTGCGGGAAGCGTTCGCCGACATCCTCTGAGCCGGCCACGACCTTGTCGCGCAATTTTCTGATCATGCCGCGCAGTCGCGCCGCTTCGTCCTCCTGGCCGCCACGCGCCACATGCGGGGCCATCACCGCACGGGTCACCGCGGTCGAGGCGCAGAAGGGGCAGGCGACGAGGCGCTGCGACGATTGGCTCTCGAAAGTTTCGCTGTCGCGAAACCAGCCATCGAAATTATGTCCTTCGTCGCAGACGAGCGCGTAATGGATCATGCCGAGGCCCCCGCCGCCAGCAGCGGATCGAGTTGGCCGACGTCGTCGAGCGCATAAAGATCGTCGCAGCCGCCAATGTGCTTTCCGTTGATGAAGATCTGCGGCACCGTCGTGCGGCCGCCGGCGCGGTCGCTCATGGCTCGACGGCCGGCCGGATCGCCGGCGACGCTGATTTCCTGGAACGCCGCGCCCTTCCGCGTGAGCAGGGACTTTGCGGCGATGCAGTACGGACAGGTCGGCGTGGTGTAGATTTCGATATGCGCCATTGGGATGGGGGGTCCTCGACCGGCGTTTTCGCTGCGCCGCTTATACGCCCGAAGTCACACGCTTGTCACGGCCCGGGCAAAGACAAGGAGATCGACCCGCGCCGCCCCCGCCCGGAGCAGCGTGCGAGCGGCGGCGTTGGCCGTCGCGCCCGTCGTCAGAACGTCGTCGATCAGGACCACGTTCCTGCTTTCGAGCGAGGTCGCGCGCTCCGGGTCGACTCGGAAGGCGCCGGCGAGATTGAGCGCCCGCTGGGCGCGCGACAGGCCGACCTGCGGCGCCGTCGCCTTCACGCGTAGCAGCGCCTGCGTTTCGACCGGCACGCCGGTTTCGCGCGAGACGACTCTCGCAAGGTCCGCCGACTGGTTGAAGCGACGCGCCGCGAGGCGCAGGCGATGTAAGGGAATGGGCGCAAGGACATCGGCGTCGGCCAAGAGTTCGGCGCCGGCGCGCGCCATCCACCGGCCCATCGGGCCCGCAAGCTCCAGGCGGTCGTGATATTTCAGTCGATGCGCGAGCGAGCGCGCCTTGTCGCTGTCATAGCGCGCCACCGCCCGCGCCCGCGCAAAGACCGGCGGGTTCGCCGCGGCCTCGGGCGAGATGAGTCCCGGCTGGTCCAGATCGCGCTCGAAGGGCGTGCCGAGCCGCTCGCAAAAGGGCCGCTCGATGAAGGCGATGTCCCGCCAGCAGGCGGCGCAGAGCGCGCCATGCTCGGCGACCGCCCGGCGGCAGACGAGGCAAACCGGGGGATAGACGAGGTCGAGCAGCCCCGAGCCCAGGCGCCGCGCCGCGGCGGCGAGAGGGGCGAAGGCTGCGGCGGCAGACTGCATCTTCGCTTTATAGCGCGGCGACCCTTCCCTGTCTCTGCCGGCGTGCGGGGCACGGGGCTATCCGAGCAACCCGCCCCGCGCCGGCGCCAGCGGATTATGCGTCAGCGCCTCGGCGTCGGGCGTGTCGATCGCCGGTCGGTTGATCAGCGCCGCATAGAGGCCCTCGACGAAGGCGCGATCGAGATCCTTCACGATGAAGACGATACGGGTGCGGCGGTCGGCGTCGGGCCAGGCGTCGAGCCGGTGCGGCGGGTGGAAGACGTGCTGGACCCCGTGGATCACCACCGGGCGTTCGGGTTCGTCGGAAAGCGCCACGATCCCCTTCACCCGCAAGAGCCGCGGCCCATGCGTATGGCGCAGCAGATCGATAAAAATATCGAAGGAGGGCGGGGTGAAGGGCGTGTCGCCGGTCAGGCAGAACGCCTGAATGTGGTCGTCGTGACGGTTGACGTCGTGATGCCGATGGCCGTGGTCGTGATGATGGCTATGGTCGTGATGCGCCGACTCGACCGCTTCGGCGTTGAGCCACTCGCGCACGCGCGGGGTCTTGGTCGCGGGATCGTAAAGGCCGCAATCGAGCAGCGCCTGCGGCGTCGCCTCGCCCTTGGCGGCGATCAGAATGCGTGCGCCGGGATTGAGGGCGGCAAGCCTTTCGGTCAGCCGCGCCGCATGTGCGGCGCCGTCCGGGAGGTCTGTCTTGGCGATGACCAGACGATCGGCGACGGCCGCCTGTTTGACCGCCTCTTCATGAGCGTCGAGCGTCGCCTCGCCATTGACGGCGTCCACCACGGCAATGACCCCATCGAGCCGGAATCGCATCACCAGATAGGGGTGGCTCATGATGGTGTGCAGGATGGGGGCGGGATCGGCGAGCCCCGTCGTCTCCAGCACGACGCGCCGGAAAGGCTTGATGCGCCCGTTGTCCAGTCGGCGCAGCAAATCTTCGAGCGTCGTGACGAGATCGCCGCGGATGGTGCAGCAGACGCAGCCCGAACTCATCATCACCATGTCCCCCTCGACCTTCTCGATGAAGAGATGGTCGAGCCCGATTTCGCCGAACTCATTGATGAGGACGAGCGTGTCGGAAAGTTCGGGCGCCGCGAGCAGCGTGTTGAGCAGCGTGGTTTTCCCGGCGCCGAGAAAGCCCGTGAGAATCGTCAGCGGAATCGGCGGCGGCGGCCGGCGCTGCGCCGCCGAAGGGCTGTCGTTCATTGAATCTTGACCTGCGGCTTGGCGGCGGTCTGGGTTTTTGCGGGCGCGGGTTTGGCGGCGGCTTTCTCGCCCCGAGGCTTGCTCACGGCTTTCGACGCGGCTTTCGGCGCGGCTTTCACGACCGGCTTGGCGGCGGATTTGGCTTTGGGTTTCTCGGGCTTTTCGTCGCCCGAAGCCGCCTTGTCGTCTTCGATGATGTTGTCGACGGGGGCCGGCGTCGCGACGGGCGCGATGCGCTTCGCCGCGCGCTTGGCGGCCCGCTTGGCCTGGCGCATGCTGACGGCGTCGGGAGCCGCCCGGCTGATCGGCGAGGCCTCGCCGCCGGCGGGCTCGGGGGCGTTGGCGTAGGCGGAATAATCAGTCTGCTCGCCGATCGGCGCGCCGGGCGCCCGGGCGCGGGCGACGGGGCCGACATAGCCCGGCGCACGGCCGGCGTAGACGGGAACCGGATCGTAATGCGGACGCGGCAGGCGCGCCAGATCCTTGGCGCTGATGCGCTGCTGCGCCGCGGCGGAATCGAGGAGCGGGATGCCGGTCGAGGCGGAGCCGATCGGAATGGACACGTCCTCGACCTCGCTCATGAACTCCGCCGTGGCCGGGCCGCGATTGCGGCACACGCTGTCGCGCATGTCGGGGGCCGGCGCGGGGCCGGCGGCGGCGAGCGAGCCCAACGAGCCGGCCGAGCCGGCGGTCTGGAAGCCGCGGTCGAGCAGAGCGGCGGCCTTGGCGGTTCTCGCGGCGGCCGAGGGCGCGCCGAGCACGACGGCGATCAGACGCTGATTGCCATGGCTGGCGGAGGCGACGACGTTGAAGCCGGCGGGGCAGGTGAAGCCCGTCTTCATGCCGTCGGCGCCGGGATAGCGGCCGAGCAGGCCGTTATGGGTCGGATGGATCTGGCGGCCGAACTGCATGGCCCCGATGTTCCAGAGATTGGCGTATTCCGGGAACTGCACGTAGAGCGCCCGGCCGAGAAGGGCGAGGTCGCGCGCCGACGTCACTTGCCGCGTGTCCGGCAAGCCGTTGGGATTGACCCAGACCGACTGCGTCATGCCGAGCTTCTGCGAGGCGCGGTTCATCTCGTCGGCGAAGGCTTCGACCGAGCCGGAGACGCCCTCGGCGATCGCGACGGCGATGTCATTGGCCGATTTCACCATCAGCATGATCAGCGCGTTCTGCAGCGTCACCTCGGAGCCCGGCCGGAAGCCCATTTTGGACGGCGCCATGCGCGCGGCGCGCGGCGACATCATCAGCGGCGTATCCATCGTGATGCGGCCGGCGCGCACCGCGTCGAGCGCGACATAGGCGGTCATCAGCTTGGTCAGGGACGCCGGATACCAGGAGGCGGTCGGCTGGTCCTGGGAGAGCACCGCGCCAGACGCCACGTCGATGACGAGGGAGGGGGTGGCCTGCGCCGGAAGGGCGAGGGTCGTCGCGAGAAGAGCGGCAAATGCGCCGAGACGCGTGAGTTTCTTCATCGTCGTCATTTGCAATTGCCTCTCCAAGGTCGCGCGGGCGGCGCCGCAGTGGGACAAATAAAGTTAATCCGAAACGGATCAAATGAGGGGAAATTGTGGCCGCAGCCGCTCAACCGCCGGCGCGGCGGCCTGGTTGAGCGCGATGCAGCCGGGCGCCCCGGCCCGCGCGTCCCGTCGCCTGCAGCACGGCCGCTGGGCGATTTTTCGGGCGTTTTTCGCCTGAATGTGCTAGCGCATGCATCGAGCGAAACAATGGAAAAGGGCGTTTCGCCGCCGTCCCTCCCTCGAGCGGACCCCGCCTTTTTCGTCCAGGGACGGCGCGGCCAGGCGCCGAAACGCTTCGACGTGATCGACAAACTCGAATTCCTCATCACCGTCGCCAGCGAAAAGAGTTTTTCGCGCGCGGCGGAGTTGTGCGGGGTCACTCAACCGACCCTCTCCGCCGGCATCAAGCAGCTCGAGGATTCGCTCGGGGTCCTGCTCGTCAACCGCTCGTCGCGCTTCCACGGGTTGACGGCCGAGGGCGAGCGGGTTCTGGAATGGGCCAAGCGGATCGTGGGGGACGCCCGCGCCATGCGCCAGGAGGTGCGGACCCTGCGCGAGGGCCTCTCCGGCCAGTTGAAGATCGCCGTCATCCCGACAGCCGAGGGAATCGTCTCGGCGCTGACGACCCCTTACCGGGAAAAGCACCCGCATGTGCGCTTCAAGGTCATTTCGGCTTCATCCACCGAAGTGCTGGCCATGCTGGACAATCTCGAAATCGACGCGGGGATCACCTATCTCGACAACGAGCCGTTGGGGCGGGTGCGAACCGTGCCGCTTTGTTCGGAACGCTACAGGCTGTTGACAACCGCGGGCAATCCGCTGGGCGACCGCGAGCGCGTGACATGGGCCGAGGTCGGCCGCATCGATCTGTGCCTGCTGACCCCGGACATGCAGAACCGACGGATCATCGAGCGACTCATTGGCGCAGGGGACGCAGAGCCCGCGCCCATCCTCGAGTCGAACTCGGTCATTCTGCTCTACGACCATGTGAAATCCGGCCGATGGGCGACGATTCTCCCGGAAAAGCTCGCAAAAACAATGGGCGCTTCGCCGCCTCTGCGCTCGATTCCGATCGTCGAGCCGGAAGCGGGCTACGAAATCGGCCTGGTGGCGCCGCAGCGCGATCCGGTGATTCCGCTCGTTGGCGCGCTCGTTGCAGAGGCAAAGGCCTTGGCCGAAAGCGGCAGATTGGCCGATTGATAGGCAAGCCCTATGGCGCAACGGCCGAGACGCTATTGATCAGGACCGGGATTTCCGGCACTGTCCTTGGAACAAAACCAATCAAGGGCGCTTGTCTTGAGCTCGACGCCCAAAGCGAGGGAAGAAATGGCTGGCGCTGCTCCTTATAGCGACGAGCGGGCGCGGGAGATCATTGCGGCCCATATGGGCCTCGAAGGACCTGCACTCCCCATATTGCATGCGCTCCAGGCTGAATTCGGCTTCGTTCCGGACTCCGCCGTCCGTGAGATGGCCAACGCGCTGAACATCAGCCGCGCGGAAATGCATGGCGTCGTCACCTTCTACCACGATTTCCATACCTCCCCGCACGGCCGCCATACGCTGAAAATCTGCCGCGCCGAATCCTGCCAGTCTATGGGCGCCGAAAAGCAGGCGAACGAATTCCTGGCCCGCCACAAGCTCGATTGGGGCCAGACGACTCCCGACGGCTCCCTGACGGTCGAGCCGGTCTACTGCCTGGGCCTCTGCGCCCACAGCCCCTCCGCCCTCTACGACAACGAACCGATTGGATTGGTCGACGCCGAGACGCTCGACGAGCTGGTCGAGGAGGCGAAAGGCAAATGACCAAGATCTACATTCCCCTGGACATGGCCGCCGTGGCGATGGGCGCCGACCGCCTCGCCGCCGCCGTCGCCAAGGAGGCCGCCGCCCGCGGCCTGACGATCGAGATCGTGAGAAACGGCTCGCGTGGAATGCTCTGGCTCGAGCCCCTGATCGAGGTGGAGACTCCCGCGGGCCGCGTCGGTTATGGGCCGGCCAAGGCGAAGGACGTCGCCTCGCTGTTCGAGGCGGGCTTCCTGACCGGCGGCGCGCACCCCCTGAATATCGGGGTCGTCGACGAACATCCCTGGATGAAGCGCCAGAACCGCTTCACCTTCGTGCGCTGCGGGATTATCGATCCGCTCTCCGTCGCCGAATATGAGGCCCATGGCGGCTTCGTAGGGCTCAAGCGCGCTTTCGAGCTCGGCGCGCCGGCCGTCATCGAAGAAGTGACGAAGTCGGGCCTGCGCGGCCGCGGCGGCGCCGGCTTCCCGACCGGCATCAAATGGAAGACCGTGGCCGACGCGCCGGCGGACCGCCGTTACGTCGTCGTCAACGCCGACGAGGGCGACTCGGGCACCTTCGCCGACCGCATGATCATGGAAGGCGATCCGCTCTCGCTCATCGAGGGCATGATCATCTGCGGCTACGCGATCAAAGGCTCGAAGGGCTACGTCTATCTGCGCTCGGAATATCCCGTCGTCGCCAAAGTGTTTCAGGCCGCGATCGAGAAGGCCCGTGAAGCCGGCTGGCTCGGCGATAACATCAAGGGCTCGGGCTTCGACTTCGACGTCGAATTGCGCATCGGCGCGGGCGCCTATGTCTGCGGCGAGGAGACCTCGCTGCTCGAGAGCCTCGAGGGCAAGCGCGGCATCGTGCGCGCCAAACCGCCGCTGCCGGCCCATGTCGGCCTCTTCGGCAAGCCGACGGTCGTCAACAACGTCCTCTCCATGGCGACCATTCCGATGATTCTGGAGAAGGGCGCCAAGCATTACGCCGATCTCGGCGTCGGCCGCTCGCGCGGCACCATGCCGCTGCAGATCGCCGGCAATGTGAAATATGGCGGCCTGTTCGAAACCGACTTCGGCATCCCGCTCGGCGCGATCGTCAACGACATCGCCGGCGGCACGCGCAGCGGGCGTCCGGTCAAGGCCGTTCAGGTCGGCGGCCCGCTCGGCGCCTATGTGCCGGTGTCGCTTTTCGACCTTCCGTTCGATTATGAGGCCTTCGCCGCGAAGGACAGCCTCATCGGGCACGGCGGCCTCGTCGTGTTCGACGACACTGTCGACATGCTCTGGATGGCGCGCTTCGGCATGGAGTTCTGCGCGATCGAAAGCTGTGGAAAGTGCACGCCTTGCCGCATCGGCTCGACTCGCGGCGTCGAGACGATCGACAAGATTAGCAAGGGTCAGGACGTCGAGAAGAACATCGAGCTTCTCAAGGACCTGTGCCACACGATGAAGTTTGGCTCATTGTGTGCATTGGGCGGTTTCGCGCCTTATCCGGTCGAAAGCGCTCTTCGTCATTTCCCAGAAGACTTCCGCAAGCCGGCCCTTGAAGCCGCTGAGTGAGGTAGCCGCCATGACGCTTATCAAAGAGATTGATTACGGGACGCCACAGTCCAAATCCGAAAACATGGTCACGCTGACCATCGACGGAAAGAGCGTCACTGTTCCGGAGGGCACCTCCATCATGCGCGCGGCGATGGAGGCGGGAACCGAAATCCCGAAGCTCTGCGCCACGGACAGCATCAAGGCGTTCGGCTCCTGCCGCCTGTGCGTGATCGAGATCGACGGCCGCAACGGCACGCCGGCTTCCTGCACCACGCCGGTCGCGCCCGGCATCGCCGTCAAGACCCAGACCCCCCGCCTCGCCGCCATCCGTCGCGGCGTGATGGAGCTTTATATCTCCGACCACCCGCTCGACTGTCTGACCTGCGCCGCCAATGGCGACTGCGAATTGCAGGACATGGCCGGCGCGGTCGGCCTGCGCGACGTGCGCTACGGCTATGACGGCGCCAACCACGTCTTCGCCCGCAACAGCGGCGAGGCGAACTTCAACTGGAAACCGAAGGACGAGTCGAACCCCTATTTCACCTATGACCCGTCCAAGTGCATCGTTTGTAACCGCTGCGTGCGCGCCTGCGAGGAAGTGCAGGGCACATTCGCGCTGACGATCTCCGGCCGCGGCTTTGATTCGCGCGTGTCGCCCGGCATGGACGAAGCCTTCATGGAGTCGGAATGCGTCTCCTGCGGCGCCTGCGTGCAGGCCTGCCCGACCGCGACGCTGACCGAGAACTCCGTCATCGCCATCGGCCAGCCGGAGCATTCCGAGATCACCACCTGCGCCTATTGCGGCGTCGGCTGCACCTTCAAGGCCGAGATGCGCGGCGAGGAAGTCGTCCGCATGGTCCCCTGGAAGGACGGCAAGGCCAATCACGGCCATAGCTGCATCAAGGGCCGCTTCGCCTATGGCTACGCCCATCACGGGGACCGTATCCTGGACCCGATGATCCGCGAGTCGATCGACGAGCCGTGGCGGGTCGTCTCCTGGGACGAGGCTCTGACCTTCGCCGCCGACCGTCTCAGCGCCGTGCAGGCGAAATACGGCAAGGGGTCGGTTGGCGCGATCACCTCGTCGCGCTGCTCGAACGAAGAGACCTATCTCGTTCAGAAGCTCGTGCGCGCCGGCTTCGGCAACAACAATGTCGACACCTGCGCCCGCGTCTGCCATTCGCCGACCGGCTATGGCCTCAACCAGGCCTTCGGCACCTCGGCCGGCACGCAGGACTTCGACTCGGTCGACGAGGCCGACGTCATTCTCGTCATCGGCGCCAATCCGACCGACGCCCATCCGGTGTTCGGCTCGCGCATGAAGGCGCGCCTGCGTGATGGCGCCAAGCTGATCGTCATCGATCCGCGCCGCATCGACCTCGTGCGGTCGCCCCATGTTGAGGCCGACTACCATCTGGCGCTGAAGCCCGGCACCAATGTCGCGATGATCACGGCGCTCGCCCATGTCATCGTGAAGGAAGGCCTCGTCAACGAATCCTTCGTCCGCCATCGCTGCGACTGGGACGAATTCCAGGCCTGGGCCGATTACGTTTCGCTCGACCGCAACAGTCCCGAGGCCCTCGAATCCGTCCTCGGCGTGAAGGCCGAAGACATTCGTGGCGCGGCGCGTCTCTATGCGCGCGGCGGCAATGCCGCGATCTATTACGGCCTCGGCGTGACGGAGCATTCGCAAGGCTCGACCACCGTGATGGGCATCGCCAATCTCGCCATGGCGACCGGCAATCTCGGCCGCCGCGGCGTCGGCGTGAACCCGCTGCGCGGCCAGAACAATGTGCAGGGCTCCTGCGACATGGGCTCGTTCCCCCATGAACTGCCGGGCTATCAGCACATTTCGGGCGCGGCCGCGCGGTCGGTGTTCGAGGCCGACTGGGGCGTCAAGCTCGATCCCGAGCCCGGCCTGCGCATTCCCAACATGTTCGACGCGGCGATCGAGGGCCGCTTCAAGGGTCTTTATCTGCAGGGCGAGGACATTCTCCAGTCCGACCCGGACACGCGCCATGTTTCGGCGGCGCTCGCCAATATGGAAATCGTGATCGTGCAGGACCTGTTCCTGGTGGAGTCGGCGCATTATGCGCATGTCTTCCTGCCGGGCTCCTCCTTCCTCGAGAAGGACGGCACCTTCACCAACGCCGAGCGCCGCATCCAGCGCATCCGCAAGGTGATGACGCCGAAGAACGGCTATGGCGACTGGGAGATCACCCAGCTCCTCGCCAACAAGCTCGGGATGAAGTGGAACTACAAGAACCCGTCCGAGGTCATGGACGAGATCGCGCGGCTCACGCCGTCGTTCCACAACGTCTCTTACGACCTGCTCGAGGAAGTGGGCTCGGTGCAGTGGCCGTGTAACGACGACGCGCCGGACGGCATGCCGATCATGCACATCGACGGCTTCGCGCGCGGGAAGGGCAAATTCGTCATCACCGAATATGTCCCGACCGACGAGAAGGTGGGGCCGCGCTTCCCGCTGCTGCTGACCACCGGCCGCATCCTGTCGCAGTACAACGTCGGCGCGCAGACCCGCCGCACCGAGAACAGCCGATGGCATGAGGAAGACGTGCTCGAAATCCATCCGCATGACGCGGAAGAGCGCGGCGTCTGCGAGGGCGATTGGGTGAAGGTTGCGAGCCGCGCCGGCGAGACGACGCTGCGCGCCCAGATCACCGATCGCGTGGCGCCCGGCGTGGTCTACACGACCTTCCACCACCCGCTGTGCAACACCAATGTCGTGACCACCGACAATTCGGACTGGGCGACCAACTGTCCGGAATACAAGGTGACGGCCGTTCAGATCTCGAAGAGCAACGGCCCCACCGAGTTCCAGGAGAAGTATCGCGAACTGTCCGACAATGCGCGGCGGATCGCGAGCACCATCGACGCGGCGGAATGATCGACATACCGTCGCCGTCTCTTCGGGTAGATTGCCTGGCGCGCCGTCACGATGTGACGGCGCGCTCTTCACGCGTGATCCCCGAGGAGACGCCGATCGCCTTTACCTATGGCGGGTCCACCCATGCGGTGATGATGGCGACGCCCGCCGATCTCGAAGATTTTGCGGTGGGCTTCGCGATCACCGAAGGGCTGGTGGACCGCGCGGAGGACGCCGGCGCAGTCGAGGTGGTGTCGTCCGAGTTGGGCGTGGAATTGCGCAGCTGGCTCGGCGGCGGGCGCCAGGAGGCCTATGCCGACCGGCGCCGCTCGATGGCCGGCCCGACGGGTTGCGGGCTCTGCGGGGTCGAAAGCCTCGAGGCGGCGACGCGCAGCCTGCCGACGCTCGACAATGCGCTCACCGTGACGGCGGAGGGGCTCATCGAGGCGATGGATCGTATGCCGGGGGCGCAGACGCTCAATCAGGAGACGCGCGCCGTGCATGCCGCGGCTTTCTGGAATCCCGGGTCCGGCGCGCTGATCGTGCGCGAGGACGTCGGCCGCCACAATGCGCTCGACAAGCTCGCCGGCGCGCTGGCGCGCCAGGGCCTCGCCGCATCGCAGGGCGTCGTGCTGATGACGAGCCGCGTCTCCGTCGAGCTCGTGCAGAAAGCCGCCCGGATCGGCGCGCCAATCATCGCCGCCGTGTCGGCGCCGACCGCACTGGCGGTTCGCAGCGCCGAAAAATGCGGTATGACGCTCGTGGCCGTGATGCGGGGCCGCGATTTCGAAATCTTCACCCATCCAGGACGCATCCTCGAACAGGTTTCCGCTCATGTCGCATGATTCAGTTGAGAAGCTCGTGAAAATGGCCAATCAGATCGGCGCCTTTTTCGGGGCGCAGAAGATCGGCGCCGCCGCCGGCATGGCCGAGCATCTGCGCAAGTTCTGGGCTCCCCACATGCGCGAGACCATCTGCGAACATGTCCGCCATGGCGGCGTCGGCCTCGAGCCGATCGCCATCGAGGCCGTCAAGATCCTCGACGCCGAGAAGAAGGGCGCGGCCTGACGCCAGCCTGTCCGTAAACGGAGCGGCGCGTCCGGCCCCCAAGACTGCCGCCCGTCGCAGCATCCCATACGCGCGGTCCAGCGCGCCTTTCCCGAGCTTCGCGCGAGAGCGAAAACCAGCATGACGACAGATTCAACTTGCCCGTGCCGCATGATCGACGCCGACAAGCGCGACTATGTCGATTGTTGCAAGCCCTATCTCGAGGCGGGCAAGGCGCCGCCGACGGCGGAAGCGCTCATGCGATCGCGCTATACCGCCTTTGCGCAAGGCGACGTCGACTATCTGGAAGCGACCTTGGCGCCCGGAACCCGCGACGATTTCGACCGCAAGGCGATCACCCACTGGGCCAGACAGTCGCAATGGCTGGGTCTCGAGGTGCTCTCGACCGAGGACGGGCAGGAGGGCGACGAAACCGGCTATGTGGAGTTCATCGCCAATTTCAGTCTCGACGGCGAACGCTATGCGCATCGTGAGCGCTCGCTCTTTAGCAAGGTGGACGGCCGCTGGTATTTCCAGGAAGAGGCGAACCGCAAAAACCAGCCGATCGTGAAAGGCGCCCAGCCGGGCCGCAATGATCCCTGTCCCTGCGGCTCGGGCAAGAAATACAAAAAGTGCTGCGGCGCCGCCGCCTGAGACTTGGTTGTTAACTGTCCATTAAGCCCGTTTGGGCATTCTCATTTTCAATGGCGCAGCTTCCGATAGAGTTGTGGCGTCGATCTGTAAAATCGCAAGCCGCGTATTCAGTCGATTAGTTGCTTCGGACGGGCTCGCGCCCGCGGCATGACGCCTTATCCGATGAGCCGGCGCGACACCGGCATGTCCCTTACATGTTCTCAGTCCAACAAGGGACATCCTCAAATGGCTAGCATTCTCGTAAACCCATCTGCGATCACCGCCCTCCAGTCGCTGCGCACCACCCAGTCGGCGTTGAACAAGACGCAACAGGAGGTCTCGACCGGCTTGAAAATTTCGAGCGCGGCCGACAACGCCTCGACATGGTCGATTGCCGAGACGATGAAGTCCGACAAGACCGTTTTGGCGACCATCAGCGACTCGCTCTCGGGCGCCAACTCCGTGCTCAACGTCGCCGCCGCGGCCGTCAAGAGCGCGATCACTGTCATGAACGACATCAAGAATGGCATTGCGCAGGCTCAGCAGCCGGGCGCTGATACGGGGAAAATTTTGACGAGCCTGGCGCAGCTCGGCAAGCAGCTCTCGAGCATCGTGGCCTCGGCGAATTTCACCGGCTTGAACGTTCTCGACGGCTCCCAGACCTCGGTGAAATTCATCGCGTCTTACACCGACGGCGCGGGCGCCAATAACTCCTCCATCGCCACAATCGACCTGACGCCGACGACGCTGATCGACAGCGCGGGCGCCGGCACGGGGATTTTGGAACAGGCGCAGGGCGGCGCGGCCGGCGCCGCGACGAATTTCACTTCGCTCGCCGCCGGCGATCTTGCTGCGGCGACGATCGCCGATACGCTCACCAACGCCGACAAGGCGCTGTCCGATCTCACGACCTACGCCGCCGAGATCGGCGCGACGCAGACCCGCGTGACGCAGCAGAACGATTTCATCAAGACGATGAGCGAGGCGTTGACCACCGGCGTGTCGTCGCTCGTCGACGCGGATATGAATGAAACGTCGACCCGCCTGCAGGCGTTGCAGACGCAGCAGCAGCTCGGCGTCCAGTCGCTCTCGATCGCGAACCAGAACGCGCAGATGATCCTGAAACTCTTCCAGTAAGGTTCGAGTGAAATCATGGCCGCGGCTCACGAGTCGCGGCCTTTGCTTAGGCTTGTGGTTGACTACTTGCTTCGGACGGGCGAGGCCCGTGGCATGACGCCTTATCCGTGGAACCGGCGCGACACCGGTATGTCCCTTGTATTTTTCTCAACCGAAAAGGGACAACGAAAATGGCCAGCATCCTCGTAAACCCCTCCGCCATCACCGCGCTTCAGTCGTTGCGCTCGACTCAGGCGGCGTTGAACAAGACGCAGCAGGAGGTCTCGACCGGCCTCAAAATCGCCAGCGCCGCCGACAACGCCTCCACCTGGGCCATCGCCGAGACGATGAAATCGGACAGAGCCGTGTTGTCGACGATCAGCGACTCGCTTTCTGGCGCCAATTCCGTGCTGAATGTCGCAGCCGCGGCGGTGAAGAGCGCCATCACGGTCATGAACGACATCAAGAACGGCATCGCGCAGGCGCAGCAGCCGGGCGCTGATACGACGGAGATTCTCACGAACTTGCAGCAGCTCGGCAAGCAGCTCTCGAGCGTCGTCACTTCTGCCACCTTTACCGGGCTCAACGCGCTCGACGGCTCGCAGACCAGTCCGCTGAAATTCATCGCCTCCTACGCGGACGGGGCCGGCGCGAACAATTCCTCGATGGGCACGATCGATCTGACGCTCACCACCTTGATCGACAGCGCGGGCGGCGGCGCGGGCATATTGGAGCAATCGCAGGGCGGCGCGGCCGGCGCCGCGACGAATTTCACTGCACTCGCGGCTGGCGATCTTGCTGCGGCGACCATCGCCGATACGCTCACCAACGCCGACAAGGCGCTGTCCGATCTCACGACCTACGCCGCGGAGATCGGCGCGACGCAGACCCGCGTGACGCAGCAGAACGAGTTCATCAGGACGATGAGCGAGGCGTTGACCACCGGCGTGTCGTCGCTCGTCGACGCGGATATGAATGAGACGTCGACCCGCCTGCAGGCGCTGCAGACGCAGCAGCAGCTCGGCGTCCAGTCGCTCTCGATCGCGAACCAGAACGCGCAGATGATCATGAAGCTGTTCCAGTAAGCTTCAGGCCGGGCGGGCCGCTATAGACGAGCGGCCCGCCTAGTCGTTTTGTTATTAACCTTTTGTTAATAGATCGATTACAGCTCGTCGCGCAACGCTCGCGCAAGCCCGTGCGCGGACTCTTGGCGTCAAAGGAACAGGGGACGCCTGCTTCGACGCCATGGATCATCTCAGCCTATTCTTCGATAATCTCAAGGCGCTCGGCGGCAAGAAGCTCGCCGCGCTCGGGCTCATCTTCGCGCTCGTCATTGGGATCGTCTCCGCCGCAGCCTATTACCTTTCGCGTCCTGCATTCGAGGTGCTGTACGCCGGGCTCGACCGAGAGGACGTGAGCCGCATCGGCGCCGCGCTGAAGGCGAGCAATATCGCCTTCGACGTAAGCCCGGAAGGGAATGCCGTGTCCGTTCCCTACGGCCAGACCGCGCAGGCGCGTATGCTGCTCGCAGAGCGCGGCCTGCCGCAGAGCGCCAACGCCGGCTACGAACTCTTCGACAAGGTCGGCGCGCTCGGCCTCACCTCCTTCATGCAGGAGGTGACGCGGGTGCGCGCGCTCGAAGGCGAGCTTGCACGCACCATCCAGCTCATTCGCGGCGTCAAGGCGGCGCGCGTTCACATCGTCATGCCCGATGAAGGTTCGTTTCGCCGGGCCAAACAGCCGCCGTCGGCCTCGGTCATCATCCGCACCGAGGGGCCCGACGATTCCAGCGCTGCTCAGGCCATCCGTCATCTCGTCGCCTCGTCGCTGCCCGGCATGACGGTCGATCAAGTGACGGTGCTCAACACGGACGGCATGATCCTCTCATCCTCCGATGGCGAAGCGACCGACGCCGTTCCGGTGAAGACGCTGGCGCTGGAGAAGAGCATTTCAAAAGACATACAGGACAATATCCGACGAACGCTCACGCCTTACCTGAGGCTCCCCAATTTTCAAGTGAGCGTGCGCACGCGCGTCAACACCGATCGTAAGCAGACCAATGAGACGATCTTCGATCCGGAGTCGCGCGTCGAGCGCTCGACCCGCACCGTGAAGGAAACGGCGCAGTCGCAAAACAACAGCGGCGCGCAGTCCACGACCGTCGAGCGCAACATCCCGCAAAACGGCGCCAGCGGCGGCGATACGAAGCAGTCGAACGACGAGAGCAAGAAAAGCGAGGAGCTCACCAATTACGAACTCTCGTCCAAGACGGTGACGACGGTAAGCGGCGGGTACACGATCGAGCGCCTCTCGGTCGCCGTGCTGATCAATCGCTCCGCTTTCGCCGAGCCAGGCAAGGAGCCGCCGAAGCCTGAAATCGTGGAAAGGCAGCTCAAGGAGATTGAAATGCTCGTGTCCTCCGCCGCGGGGCTGAGCAAGGAGCGCGGCGACGCGCTCAAAGTGTCGGCGGTCGATTTCATGTTCAACGAGCACGAAATGACGCCGGAAGAAAATCCGGGCTTCGTCGCCACGCTCCGCAGCCATCTCGGCGCGATTATCAATGCGCTGACGGCGATCGGCATTGCGGCGGTCATCGTGATCTTTGGCCTGGCGCCCGCGCGTCGCGCGCTGCTGGCCGAGGCGCCGCTGGCGCAGGAGCGCATCGAGCCGCCGCCTTTGGCGTCGCCAGGGATCGCGCCGCTCACGCCGCCCGAACCGCCGCTCGCCATTGAACCCGCTTTCGACTCGCCGCCGATGCTTCAAATCCCCGACGAAGGCCTGTTGCCGGGCTCGGCGCTCTTCGAAGGAATCGTCGAAGCGGCGAAGGAGAGCGCGCGCAAAAAGCTCGAGCGCTTGATCGAGCAGGACGACGCCCACGCCGCCGCGATCATGAAGCAATGGATGAGGTCTTAAGGCCGCGCCATGAACATTCACGACGTTTCCGCCTATCTCCTGCGCTTCGACGAGCCGCCTCGGCTGCCCCCGCCGACGCCGATCCTCGAGACATTGTTCGAGCCGTCTATAGAGGGGCTGGGCGAAGAGCCCGCGCCCGAATCTGTCGCGCCTCCTTCCGTCGATCTCGAGGCGCTGCGAAGCGCCTTCGATGAAGAGCTCGCCGCCGCCCTCGAACAGCAGCAGGCCGCGCATGAGGAGAGCTTGCGCCAGGCGCGGACGCAATGGATCGAGCAGCAGGGCGACGTCCTTGCGCGGCGACTTTCCGAAACCCTCGCCCAGGCTTTCGACGCGCTGAGGGGCGACGTCGCCCGCATTCTGGCGCCCTTTGTCGCGCGGGAAGTCGAACAAACGACGGTCGACGAGCTGACGGACTCGATTCGTCGCGCCATCGCCGACGACTCCGCGCCCGCGATCCGGCTCGAGGGTCCAAGGGATCTCATCGAGAAGATGGCCGAGACATTCGCTGCGCAACAGGCGGCGGCGATCCTCACTGAAAGCGACGGCGTCGACGTGACAGTTGATTTCGGCCTGACCAGGATCGAGACGCGACTCGAGGCGTGGATGCGCCGTCTGTGCGACAGCAGGAGCTATGGTTCATGAGTCACAACGGACCCCCGATCATCGTCAAGAAAAAGGTGGAAGCCGAAGAGGAGCATCACGGCGGCGTGTGGAAGCTCGCTTTCGCGGATTTTATGACCGCAATGATGGCCTTTTTTCTGGTCATGTGGCTCATCAACTCGACGTCCAAGGAAACGAAGGCGGTCATCGTTCAGTATTTCAATCCCCTCCAGCTCGTCGACGTGACCAAGGCGCACAAGGGTCTTCGCGATCCCGCGACGGGCTCGGAGGGAAAGAGCGCGATCAATCCGCCCGTGCCTCAAAAACAGGGGAACGGCGAGCCCAAGGATTCGGAGGCGGCGCTGCAGCGGGACCCATTGCAGGCGCTCGACGCGATCGCGCAGGAGGAGCCGCGGCCCAATGCGCGGCCGGCCTCAGCGCCGCGCGATCCGTTCGACCGTTCTCTCAAAAAGGAGATGCGCCCGGCCGCAGAGTCGGGGCCGGCCGAAGATCCGCTTTCGCACGAAAAGCCCAATCCGAAGCAGAGTCCGGCCGCCGCGGGCGAAGCTGCGGCGATGGCGAGCGCGCTTCAGACAGATATCGAGAAGATCGCGGCGCAAGAGGCGCACGCGCCGAAGGTGGAGGTCAAGCAGACGGATGAAGGCCTGCTGATCAGTCTCACTGACGACGCGAATTTTTCGATGTTCGACGTCGGCTCCATCAAGCCGAAGCCGCAGCTCGTGCGAATCATCGGCGAGATCGGCAAAATTCTCGCCGCGAGAAAGGGCGCGGTGGAGCTCAGGGGCCACACCGACGCGCGCTCTTACATGGGCAAGAACTACGACAATTGGCGCCTCTCGAGCGATCGCGCGACGGTGGTCAATTACATGCTGGTGCGCGGCGGCCTGCCGGCGGCGCGCGTCGAGCGGATCATCGGCTTCGCGGAGCGGCGGCCAAAGAACGCCAAGGATCCGCTGTCGCCTGTCAACCGTCGGATCGAGATTCTGCTGCGCGGAGCCGAGCGATGACGCATGTCGGACGCGCCGTCGTCTTTCTCGCGGCGTTGCACGCGAGCGGCGTTGCGCGAGCGGAGGATTTCGCATCGATGGTGCGCGATCTCAACGCCATGCAAAATCTCATGGCCGTGGGCAATAGCGCGGCGCGGGATCGGGCGGCGAAACAGTTCGACCTCATCGACATGGCGATTGAGACCGTCGAGCCCGAGGGCTGGCGAGACGAACGCAATGTGCGCGCCGCGATCGTGTATCTCCTGTGCGGCGGCGCTGCGGCGAGATTGCGTGAAATTCACGAGGCGCAATTCGTCGGCGGCGAGCTCGCCGGCTTGCTCGGCGCGAGCGTCGAATACGCGGATGGCCGCGAAGGCGGCATTCCCAAGGCGCTGATGGAAATGAATGCGCGCGACCTTCCGCCTGTCGTCGGCGGCCATCTGGCGCTCGTGCAGGGCGGCGCGCTGATCGGCGTCGACAATGCGCGGGCGACCGCCCTGTTCGATCTGGCGCGCCTGCTGATGCCGGGCTCGCTCGTGGAGGAAGCGGCGCTGCGGCGCGAGATCGCCATCCTCGACCCCGTGCGCGAGACCGGCAAGCTCGCGATGCTCGCCGGACGCTATATCGCCAAATACGCCGCCTCGCCCTATGCGCAGAACTTCTGGGAGGCGTTTCGCCGGGCGACGGTCGAAGAGAAGACGATCGTCGATCGCCCCGGACCCTTCGAGCCGCTCGTCGACAAGGCGCCGACGACCTTGCGCCTATCCTTTTATCTCGCATTGGCGCGAGGGGCGCTGCAAAGCGGCAAATTCGATCCCGCGCGGAAGGCGATCGACAAGGCCGCCGTCTCGGCGACGACCCCGGCCGCCCAAAAGCGGATCGACGCCTATCGCAGCATCCTTGTCGCGCTGACGGAGGAGCGGGGCGGCGAGGATCTGCGGGCGCTCGAGCAAAAGCGGCTCGAAAAGGAAGACGCCGAGCTGGTCGCGCTCGCGTCGAGCGTCGTGTCGCGGCTCTCCGCGAGAGTCGAGCCGGAGCCGCGGGCCGACGAAGCCCCCTATGAGATGGCTGAGACCGTGCGTCGCGCCCTCGCCCAAAGCGACGAGCTGTTGAAAAGGTCAGCGCGCCCATGACGAACCCTTTGAGCGACGCCATGGGCAGCGCCATGCTGTCCTTGCTGCAAGCCGGACGCATCGCGCCGGACAGCGGCGCCAATCCGCAGGACGCCCCGGCGGGCGGCGACTTTGGCCGCCTCCTCGACAATCTGAGCGACAAGACCGACGCGCCGCCAGCCGACGCGGAGGAGGAGATGGCGGCGCCGCTGACGAATGCATCGCCTTTCTCGCTGCGCTTCTTGCTGACCGCCGACGCGTCGCCTGAAACGGCCGCCGCAATCCCCTTGGTGGACGCAGCCCTGGCGGCGCCGATCGAGTCCGCGCCTTCGCATGAAGAAGAAGATGGCCGCGCCGCGCAAGAGGCGCGCGCCGAGGGGCCGCAGGGCGTATTCTTAGCGCCGGCCGCACCGCTTCCTCCGCTTCAGACGCCCCCGCCCCCCCCTCCACCCGCGACGGCGCAGCTTTCCGCCGCTCAGCCCGGCTCTGCGGAGGCGCCTGATGCGGCCGCCGTCGCGCCGGCGCCGGCGCGCGCCCTGGCGCAGCCGCTCGCTGCGCAACAGTTGGCCCCTGCGCCACAATCGGTGGCGCAGCCAACGAGCCGGTCTGCGGCGTTCCTGTCCCCGCCAGCCCCGCCGGCGTCCGGCGCGTCTCCATCCGGGACGGACGCCGGCGCGGCGAGGGAGCCGTCGCTCGACCATGTGCAGGGTCCCGCCGTCGCCATCCCGGATAAGCAGCGGCGCCTGCAAGACGCCGGGGATATTGCGACGCCAAGGGAGCTTTCTGAGCCGAGGCAGGACGGCGGGGAAGGGCGCGAGACGCCCAATGTCTCATCGAGCGACGCGCGAGAAGACCGCGCCGCGGCCGCGCCGGTCGAGGGCATATCCATCAAACTGGCGCCGTCGTCGGAACTTGCTCCCTCGCCGCTTTTGAAGATCAACGTCGGCGAGATCGTCACGCACCTGCCTGTCGTTGTCGCGCAAACGCTGGTCGCGTCGCCCGGCGCCGACAGCGCGGGCGCCGACGCGTCGGCCGCTGGCCACACCGCGGCGCCGACGTTCGAAAAGCCTGCGGAGGTTGTGAAGATTTTGAGGTTCCAGGTCGAGCCGGCGGCGCTTGGAACGATCGCCGTCAGGATGCGGGTGACGCATGCAAAAGTCGAGATTCAGCTCGACGCGGAATCCCCAAGGACATCGACTTTGCTCATGGACGCGCGCGACAATCTCACCTCGGCGATCGGCGAGACAGGCATGACGCTCGAGTCCTTCAAGGTCAATCTGAGTCCGCCTGTCTCAGCTGCTGCGTCCGGGCAGGATCGCGCGGGCGTTGACGATCAAACGGCGCGTTTTGCGTCACAGCGCGGATTCGACAATGACCAAAGATCCGATCAGCGTCGGCAGCATCAGTCGCCGGCCCGCCAGCGGCAGAGGCGCGACGAGACGCCTGCTCAGACTGGGCCTCTTGGCGTTATTTTGTAACCCGGCCCAGGCGGCGGAAACGATCTGCGAAGCCGAAATGATCCGCGCGTCCCGCGAGACCGACGTGCCGCTCGCCGTTCTCTACGCCGTCGCGCTTACCGAGACCGGCCAACGCGGCGCGCTGCACGCCTACGCGATGAACATCCACGGGCGCCCCTCTTTCAACGCGACGCTCGCCGACGCGCTTTCGACATTCGACCAGGCGCGTCGACAGGGCGAGAGCCTCGTCGACATTGGCTGCATGCAGATCAACTACCGTTATCACGGAAAACAGTTCGCCTCGGTCGAAGAAATGTTCGATCCGGGGAAGAATGTCGACTATGCGGCGCGATTCCTCGCATCCTTGCACAAGAAGGAAGGCAGCTGGACGGCGACAGTCGCGCGCTACCACGCCGGGCCCGGCAATGCGCCCGCCCAGCGCACGTATGTCTGCGCCGTCATTCGCAACATGGTCGCAAGCGGCTTTGGCGCCTGGACAGAGGCGGCCATGGCCTTCTGCGGCCCGTAGCGCTCCTCGAAAAACAGGCTCGGGCAAGTCCCATAACTTATCCAGAGCTTGTCGAACGGCAAGAAAGAACCTGATGAAATGAGCTTCGTCATTGGTCTCATCGTAACGATGGGCTGCATGCTTGGCGGCTTTGCAGCGCTCGGCGGCCATCTGATTGTCCTTTGGCAGCCCTGGGAATTCGTCATCATCATGGGTTCCGCGCTCGGGACCTTCATTGTCGCGAACCCGATCAAGGTCATCAAGGACACGGGCAAGGCCATCGTTCAGGCGATCCTCGAGAAGACCCCGAAGCGGCGCGATTACCTCGACATTCTAGGCCTTCTTCACGCCTTGATGCGCGAATTGCGCAGCAAGTCCCGCACCGAGGTCGAGGGCCATATCGACGCGCCCAACGAATCTGCGCTTTTCACAGCATTTCCAAATGTCTTGAAAAATCCCGAGATCACGACGTTCATTTGCGACTATTGCCGGCTTTACATCATCGGCAATGTGAAGACCTTCGAGATCGAGGCGCTGATCGACGAGGAAATCTCCGCCATTAAGCAGGACAAGCTGAAACCCTATCATGCGCTGACCGCAATCGGCGACGGCCTGCCGGCGCTCGGCATTGTCGCGGCGGTGCTCGGCGTCATCAAGGCGATGGGCGCGCTCGATCAGTCTCCGGAACTGCTCGGCGGCCTCATCGGCGCCGCCATGGTCGGCACATTCGCCGGCATCTTCGTCTCTTATGGAATCATGACGCCGCTCGCCTACAAGGTGAAGGTGGCCCGCACCAAGGATTGTCACGTCTTCTTGATCATCAAGCAGACTTTGCTCGCCTTCATGAATGGGGCGCTGCCGCAGGTCGCGATCGAACATGGGCGCAAGTCCATTCCGGCCTATGATCGGCCATCGATCGACGAAGTCGAGAATGAAACCATCAACGGCGGCGCAGCGGCGGCCGAAGCAGCATGATCCTCAAAGAAGCATTCAAAGAGGGCGGCGAGGAGCTGGTGCTCGTCGGGGACGCGACGATCGATCGCATGCCCGCGCTCACCGCGATCTTCGAGGAAACAGGCGCAAATTTCGCACGCTTTCTCAGCCGCTACGCCAACGGAATCGTCGTTACGACCGAGAATTTCGAAGGCAGCCGGGTTCACGAGCTGGCGGAGAAATACGGAGCGCTGGGCAAAATCTACGTCTTTAGAAGCCAGGAGAATGACACCCGCTTGGCTGTCGCCGTCGACGGGGTCTTTCGCTGCCTTACCTTCGAGCTTCTGCTCGGCTCCGGCGTGATCGACGCCACGCTCGACAGGCCGCCAACGCGCATCGAAGACCGCATCATCGCCTATTGCGTTACGAAGCTCGTCTCGGGATTTGCAGACGCATTTTCGAGCCTGTCGAGGCTTACCTACGATCGTGAGCCCTCGCTCGAGGGGTCGGGTTTCTTCGCGCTCGGCTCCAAGGCGACCGTGGCCGCGCTTGTGCGCATGACGATCCGCTATGGCGACTACGCTGGCCAAATCCTCGTCGCATTGCCGCGCAGCGCGCTCGATCCCTTCCGCGATGCGCTGTCTCGAACGCCAGGCGCGGAAGGAAAGGCGACCGACGAGAAATGGTCGGAAAACCTCTACCAGAATCTTGTGCGCACCGAGGTTCGGGCCGAGGTGCGCCTGGAGGCGCGCGGCTTCACTCTCGGCGACATATCGCGCCTCGAGGTCGGCGACGTGCTACGGCTGCCGATCGCGCCGACGGATCCCATCCGCGTCGTCGCCGAGGGACGGACGCTGTTCTGGTGCACGCTCGGTCAGAAAGACAATATGTATACGGTGAGGCTCGAAGAATTTTCAGATGAGCGCGAATCCTACATAGAAAACATCCTGGGCGTTTGAGACGGACGAAGGAGGATCGCGATGATCGACGATTTGGAAATCGATGGACTTGTTTCCTCCCCGTCTCTGGACGAGGGCCCGTCGCTCGCCGGCATTGAAGACGAACAGAAAGTAAGCTCCAAGCGCATCGACTCCATCCTGCGCATCCCTGTTGTCTTGCAGGTTGTGGTCGGTTCCGCGACGCTGCCAGTGTCAAATCTTTTGAAACTCGGGCGCGGCGCCGTCGTGCCGCTCGATCACCGCGTCGGCGATCCCGTCGACGTCGTCGTCAACGGACGCACCATCGCGCGCGGCGAAGTTGTCGTCGTCGAGGAAGACGGCGCGCGCTTCGGCGTTTCACTGACCGAGATCTGTGAACCGCAGAGCGAGCAAATACGGCTCTAGAAGTCGACTCCGGCATGACGATTCATACCCCGCAGGACGCTGGCCGCCCGTTTGGAGGCCCTGAAAAGATTGCAGCTGTGCTGCTCGCGCTCGATCGGGAGGCGTCGAGCCGGGTGTTGAAGCACTTCGACCACGGCGAACTCAAGCAGATCGCCCGCGTCGCGGCGACGCTCGACGTCGTGCCGTCGGCGACGCTCGAGGAGATTTGCACGGGCCTGATCGAGGAAATCAGCAACGGCCAGCCCGATCTGCAGGGCGGCGAGTCGGTCGCAGAGGATCTGCTGGCGAGCGCTCTGCCGGACGAGCAGGTCGCCGACATCATGTCGGAGCTGCGCGGGCGGTCCAACAAGTTTCTTTGGCGGCGCATCGGCGCGCTCTCCGATCAGTTGCTGGCGGGTTATCTCACGAATGAACATCCTCAGACGGCCGTCATTATGTTGTCGCGCGTCGATCCGGCGGTCGCCGCCCGCGTGCTGGGGCTGTTGCCGAGCATGTTGCGGTCGCAAGCCATGCGGCGGATGCTCGTCTCGAAGCCCGTCTCCGAACATGTGCTGCATATTGTCGAGGAGGCCCTGCAGGAGGACCTCTTCGCCGCGGCGAGCGCGCCCTCGACCAATGAAGTCAGCGCGCGCGTAGCAGGCATCGTCAATCAGCTCGAACGGGAGCAGATCGTGGAGATTATCGAGGGCATCGCTCAATCCGAGCCGGTTCTCGCCGAGCAGCTCAAATCGATGATCTTCTCTTTCGAGGATATCGTAGGCCTGAGCGAGCGCGCGCGCATGATCATTTTCGATCAGGTGCAGATCGACCGGCTGATCCTGGCGCTGCGCGGCGCCGACGCAGCGGTGCGCGCGGCGGTGGTCCCTTGTCTCTCCACGCGCACGCGTCGCATGGTGGAGGCGGAGCTTGCGTCCGCGTCCGAGCCGCCGCGTAAGGAAGTTGTCGCCGCGCAGCGCGAGATCGCCAGTCTTACCTTGCGGCTTTCCAGCCAGGGGCTCATCGATCTCGCCGCCGAGCGGCGCGGCGAGGCGGCCTAAGTGTCGGAAAGCGAAGACGCCGATTCCAAAACGGAAGAAGCCACCGATAAGAAAATCGCCGACGCGCTGGAACAGGGCAATGCCCCCGTGTCGCGCGACGTTCCGTCCGCCTTCGGGATTCTCGGGCTTCTCGGCGCCCTTGCCTTCCTGGCCAAAGCGAGCGTCGCGCAGCTTTCTCACTCACTTCGACTTCTTCTTGGAAACTCCGGCGCGCTGCCGCTGCGGTCGGACGGCGACGCCTCTCGCTATCTCGAGGCTGTCGCCTTCGAACTGGCGCGCTTTCTGACGCCCTTCCTTCTCGTCGCTGTGCTGTCCGGCTTGGTGGGGGCCTTCGTGCAGGGCGCGCCGCGATTGGTGCTCACCCGCATCATGCCGGACCTGTCGCGGCTCTCCCCGATGGCGGGTCTCGCCCGGTTCATCAGCCTCGCCTCGGTTCTGGAAGTTGCAAAATCAGCGATAAAGATTCTCATCATCGGAGCCGCGATGGCCATCGTCGCCTCGGGCGACCGCTCCCTTTACGCCGATGCGATGCGCATGGAGCCGGCGACGCTGCCCTCCATTGCGCTGCGGCTCGTCATTCATCTGACCAGCGTCGTCGCGATCGCGATGTCGCTCTTGGCGCTTGCGGACTTTTTCTGGACACGTTTCAAGTGGCGCCGCGATTCCGCATGAGCCGGCAAGAGCTCAAGGAAGAACTCAAGCAGTCCGAGGGCGACCCGCTGGTGAAGGCGCGCATGCGCTCTCTCGCGATGGATCGCTCGCGACGCCGCATGCTCGCCGCGGTGCCCAACGCAAGCTTCGTTATCGCCAACCCGACGCACTACGCAATTGCGCTGCGCTATGTGCGTGAGGAGGGCGGCGCGCCATTGGTGCTGGCCAAGGGGAAGGATCTCATCGCGCTCAAGATCCGCGAAGTCGCCCAGGAGCATGGCGTGCCGGTGCTGGAGCGCAAGGAGCTCGCGCGCGCCATGTACGACATTGTGGAAGTGGACAAGATGATACCGCAGGAATTCTACCGGCCCGTCGCCGAGCTGATCCATTTCCTGGATAACGTCTCGCGTTCGCGGGCGCCCGGTCCGTCATGAACCCGCGCGCCGAGGGCGTGCATGCTGGGGATGATCTGCGCCTAAAGCTCAGCTTTCTTCGCGAATCTGGTCTTCGGGCCTGAACACCTCGCTCGAGAAAACTAAAAGCACGGCGTCCGTAGAGCGGTAAGTTGTCTCCTTCCACACCGGCTCCTCGATGAGCAGGGCGTGGCCATCCGATTGCAAGGCGACGGTTTCTGTCCTCCCCCCGAGGCGCATGGTGACGGCGATTTGTCCCGATAGGCGTAGCAACAGCTGGTATCCGCGACGCTGGGCATGGCCGGCTCGCGTCGTTCCCGGCGGCGCTCTGTCGACGACAAAGGCGCGTTTGGGGAAAAACGGAAGCGCTTCAAAGTCGACCGGCAACAAGGCGCCCCTCGGCTCGGCGATTGGTTCAAACTCCAGAAGCAAAATTCTCCCATCGAAGAAGCGCGATCGTGTCCTTGGCGGGCAAGGGGGGCCGCTTGGGCGCATTGGAGGCCTGCTTTCTGAAAGCTTCAAGTGCAAATGAGTGCTGCGATCACATCGGCGGCTTCGGCTATTCCCGACCGCTCCACCGCCGGCGCAGGCGGTCTCGACAGAAGGAATTCGAGCGCCTGACGAAACTCTTCCACGCCGCAGTCCAAGGGCAGTTCAGAAAATTGCACGTGTTCCTTGGCCCATGCGACAAAGAATGGCGTCTCAGGCCAGTCCTGGCGGGTGAGCATAAGCAAGCGCACGCCGTTGCACGCGGCCTCTGCCAGCGTCCCGTACCCTTCCTTACTCACCACCGCGTCGACAGAGGCCAGAACATCGATGAACGGCATCGGAAGATCCGCAAGATTCGCCGCTCTGGGCGCGTCGATTTGGGAGGCGTCTCGGACGATCCAGAATATGTCAGCGTCTCGGGGAAGGCGAAAGGAATGATCCCCCGGCGAACCGCCAAACGTCACCAGGACGAGTTTCTGCCCGGGCGGCACATCGAGAAGTCGGCGCAACTCTGCGCCTCTGCGCGCCCCTATTCGAGCCAGCGGGCCGATCGAACGCCGGTTCGACAGATATTCCATGGGCATATGCGGTGTCGTCTGTAGAAAGACGCACGCCGACTGATAGGCCCGCTCGATCTGCTCCCCGATTCTATCGTGTGTCTTCGTGAAGAATTGCCGAGCGTCTCGCCAATTGTAACAACACAGCGCGACAGCAGGGAGCGAGAGACGTTCCGCTGCGGCGAGGCTGACATAGGGGATATCGCTCACCAACAGATCGGGCTCGAATTCGGACATTATTTCCGCGCGGACGCTCACATTTTGCGCCCACGCGTCGTGGAAGCGTCGGAACGCCGCCTCGGTCGCATCCTTGTTTACTGACAGGGGACCGTACATCTCGAGCGTCGGCTCGGGCGGCAGCGGCGCATAGTGGAGATCACAGCCGATAAATTGCTCGACCAGGGCTGGCGAATAGGCGCTCCGCACGGTGACGTGGAGATCGGACGAGGCCGCCTTAAGCCGCGCGATGAGCGGCGCGACCTGCGCCAGGTGGCCTAACCCGTGCGCCGAGACATCAACCAGCAGATTTCTGCGCTTCTTCATCGAACCCAAACAGAGATCACATCCGTTCGTCGATCCAGCGGCAAAGTCGATCCAAACCCTCTTGGAGGTCGACCTGGGGCTCCCATCCGAGGTCTGCGCGAGTCTGCTCGATTTCGCTCGAGGCGTGACGAACGTCGCCATGTCGGTATTTGCCGCAGACGTGCGGAGCCGGGGCGTTGTAGCGAGCGGCGATAATCCGTGCCGTCTCGCCGATCGTGGCGGCGCGGCCGGAGCCTATGTCATAGGGCTGCGCCGAAGGAGCCCCACAAAGGGCGACTTTGGCGAGCGCTCGGGCGACGTCGTCGATGAAAACGAAATCCCGAAGCATGCAGCCGTCTTCGTAAAGTGGAATGCTCTGCCCGGCCTTGGCGATCCTGGCGAAGAGAGGCAGGATCCCCGTATAGGAATTGGTCAGCGACTGGCCTGGCCCATAGACGTTCTGAAGGCGAAGCGTGACGACCTCCGAGCCGAAGGCGTGACTCCACGCCGACATCAAATGCTCTTGGGCCAATTTCGTTGCGCCGTAGACGCTGATCGGGCTGGGTCGCGTCGACTCGGCTGAAAACGGGCGGGGTGAAAGCCCCGGGAAATCCCATTGGCCTGCCTCGAGCTGGCTTCTCGTGCGTTGGCCAGGATAGACGAGGCCGCCTTCGGCGTTGCGCCACGCGCCTTCGCCGTAGACGGCGCGGCTGGATGACAGCACGAAGCGCTTCGGCGCCATCGCATGGCGCGCCAGTCCGTCCAGAAGCTGAGCGGTTCCCACGACATTGACGGCGGCATGGCGCGTCGCCTCCGTCAAGGATTGACCGGTGCCGGTCTCCGCCGCCAGATGGATGACGACCGTCGGATCGAAATCCGCGAAAAGGCGATCCCACGTTCCGGCTTCCGTGACATCGGCGACATGGAGAGCGGCGTGGGGAGCGAGCGCATCCGGACGACGATGGTCGGCGTGAATTTGAGGATGAAGATTGTCTACGACGACAAGCTCGTCGAAGGCGCCCGCGAGCTCTCTCGACAGGGCGCAACCGATAAATCCGGCGCCGCCGGTGATGAGACAGGTATTTTTCGACATGGGTTTTACTTTTCAGTTCGCGGCGGAAGCGCCGCTGAGCGCGCTCTCGCTGCGCAAGAGATTCCGGCGGCGATCGATTTCATCCAGCGCGTCGGTCGATTCCCATTTTCTGGCAAACCATTTCCCCGAGGCGAGGGCGCTTGCAGGGTCTGTCAGTGTCTTGGGGGTCCCATCGTTTGGATGGCTCCACTCCACATAATGGACTTCCTCATCGATCAGCGTCGAGCGAAGGTCCGAATTACCGAGAATAGTTTGGAAGAAAGTTTCGCAAGGAATGTAGCTGTTCTCGAAGAAGCGGACGACGCTGGGATTTTCGTCGATGAATCGCAAAACGTAATCGACGCATTCCCTCGACAGGCACCAATAAGACGAGCCGCCATAGGGATGGAGATTCAACGGGAGGCTCCGGACGATGAATGGCGCTGTCTTCGCCTGGCCTGAGACAAAATACTTATACTTCTTAATTCGTCGCCAGCCCTCGTAGCCCCAATAGGAGGGTTTCGTCGTCGGCTTGACGCGAGGCTGATCATTGGGGGACGTTTGGACCTGTTCGTCTCCGGAGCCGAGGCCGAGCAGACGCTTCAGCCTCGTCAGCTGATAACGCAGCTGAAGGCCGTAATCGCGCAGAATGAAATTCTCCGGGATATCGAACGGCTCATGTTGGATGAGAGATTTTCCGCCCAGCCGACCGAGCGCTTCTTCGACGTGGCGCATGGGGAGGAGCGGATAACATTGGCCGGTTAGCAGGATGGCGTAATCGAGATCAGTGGTCTGGAACCAGCGCATGCCTTCGAGGCTCGCGGCGACATGACCGAAGTCGCCCCACGAAACCTGATGCTGTTTGAGGAAAGTTACATTTGAAAGCCCGCCGAGCGCCCGCTCGAGGTCGGGACGAATGGATGATTTCTTGTCGACGTGAATGCTGCACGGCCTGCCCTCGAGAGCGTGCACCAAACGTTCTGTGAGCTCGGGGCGCTTGTAGGCCGAAATGATAAATCCCACTCTCGCCGGAGTCGAATTGTCAAGCTTCATACGGCCAGCCTCTCGCAATCTACGCAAACCTCGCCTGTCCGACATAGCTCAAAACGCGGCGAGAGACGAGCGCGTCCGTGCGCCCGCGTCCCAGCAGATGGCGTCAGAAGGGAATTAAGCGGAGACGCAAAGCGCCGCCGCATTGCGACGCTTGACGACAAATGTCTGAAATCGCCGGCGTTTCACTGATCAGGGGGCTTTTTTGGCCGTTATTGCGTTATTGAATGAGGAGATCGGCCTGCAGGGTGCCGGCGCTCTTGATCGCCTGCAGGATCGAGATGATGCCCGTGGGTTTGAGCCCGATCTCATTCAGCCCTTTCACCAGCTGTTTGAGGGAGGGCCCCGCGAGCATGGCGACCTGCCCGGCGGGTTCGGCGGCTGAAATCGTGGTCTGGTTGGTCACCGTTGTGCGACCGTTCGAGAACGGCGCAGGTTGCGAGACTTCGGGCGTTTCGCTGATGCGCACAGTGAGGCCGCCCTGGGTAACCGCGACGGGTGAAATCTGCACATCGGCGCCGATGACGACGGTGCCGGTGCGTTCATCGATGACGACGCGCGCGGGCGTTTCCACGGCGACGCGCAAATCGCCGATCTCGGCGAGAAAGCGGGTCGCCTGCGCGCCTCTGGGAAGGGTCAGCGCCACGCTGCGGTCGTCGCGCTCCCGCGCCAACGCAGATTTGTAGCGCTGGCGAGTGAAACCGTTGACGGCGTCAGCGACGCGCACCGCAGTCGCATAGTCCGGATTGCGAAGTTGCAGAATAAGCGGGCCGTCGATCCCGGCGGCGGGACGCGGCGGCTCGCGTTCGATCGTCGCGCCATTCGGGATGCGTCCGACCGTGGCGACGCCATGGGTGAGGGTCTCATTCTGGCCCTGCGCGGCGAAGCCCGAGACGGCGATAGGGCCCTGCGCGATGGCGTAGACGGCGCCGTCAAGCCCCGTCAACGACGTGAGCACCAGCGTGCCGCCCATCAAGGATGTCGCGTCGCCCATGGAGGAGACGGTGACGTCAATCGTCGTGCCCCAGCCCGCGTAAGGCGGCAGCGACGCCGTGACCATGACGGCGGCGACGTTGCGCGTGCGCATGGTGTTGTTGGGGCGTACATTGACGCCCATGCGATCAAGCAGCGCCGAGGCCGACTGCTCCGTAAAAGGCGCATTGCGCATCGTGTCGCCGGTGCCCTGCAGGCCGATCACGAGACCGTAGCCGATGAGCTGATAGTCGCGCGGCCCGACCGGAGACGTGACGTCTTTGATGCGCACATCCGCCGCGGCGGCGGGCGCGAGGAGCAGGACGGCCGCGAGGAGGATGAACCGGCGCATTTAGCCTTCGCCGACGCGGACCGAGCCGTCGCTTTGCACGCGGCCGGAGATGGAAAGGCCGCTGTCCTAATTGCGGACGCGAATGACGTCGCCTACTCCGCCCGGCTGTTGCGCGATCCCATAGGTTACGATGTGCAGTCCGGCCTCGGCAAACACGATCTTTACCTGCGCGCCCACTGCGACGATGCGTGGGGCGTCGACGGCGATCAGCGGAATAGGCTGGCCCGGCAATAGAGTGCGGCGGGCAACCTTGCCGAGCAACGCCGCGCGCGACCGCATGTAGAGCGCCTGCGCCTCCTGGGCGACGACGCCAACGCGCTCGTCGAGCATTGTTTCAGTGATCGCGTCGCCGGGATAGATCGTGACGCGCGCGACCGGGAAACTTTCCTGCGCCTCTGCGCGCGCCAAAGCGGCGGCGGCGAGAAGAACGACAAGCATCGTCCGTGCAAGACTCATCGGATGCCCTTCGAAACGGTTCCGGCCATTTCGTCGGCGGCCTGAATGACCTTGGAATTGAGCTCGAAGGCGCGTTGCGCCGCGATGAGATTGGTTAGCTCTTTCACCGGATCGACGTTAGAGCTCTCGAGATAACCCTGGTTGACGACGCCGAAACCCGGATCGCCCGGCACGCCGACAACCGGCTGCCCCGAGGCTGCGGTCTGGCGGAACAGATTGCCGCCGAGCGCCTCGAGGCCCGCGTCGTTTGGAAAGGTCGCGATCGTGATCTGACCGATCTGCTGTGGGTCGGTTTGTCCGGCGATCATCGCGGAGACGACGCCCGTCTGGCTGATCGAGACGCTCAACGCATTGCTCGGCACGGTGATCGTCGGAGAAAGCTGATAGCCGTCCACAGTGACGAGCTCGCCGTTGGCGTTGGTGCTGAACGAACCGGCGCGCGTATAGACCGTCTCGTTGTCGGCGCCGAGGATCTGAAACCAGCCGCGCCCGTTGAGGCTGAGGTCATACGGATTGCCGGTGTTGGTCATGGCGCCCTGCTGCTGCAGGCTGCGCACCGCGGCGGTGCGCACGCCGAGCCCGAATTGCGAGCCTTGCGGCACGGTCGCGTCGCGGCCGCGGTTGGAGACGCCCTGCAGCCGCTCCGTCTGGTAGAGAAGATCGGTAAACTCCGCGCGCGCGCGCTTGAAGCCCGTCGTATTGATATTGGCGATATTATTGGAGATGACTTCGATATTCTGTTGCTGGGCGCTCATGCCCGTCGCTGCGATGGCGAGTGCTCTCAAGACGCCTGCTCCTTTAGATCGCCATGCGGCTGATTTCCTGATAGGCGGAGACCGCCTTGTCGCGCAGCGCGATGGCGGTGTGCAGATCCCGCTCCGCCTGCATCACTGCGCCGACGACTTTCTGCAAGGAGGCCTTGCCGTCGACGCCGGCGATGGCCGCCGCTTCGCCGTTCTTCAGCGAGTCGACGGTCTGCGCGCTGAACTGCTGGAGGAAGTCGCCGAAGGAGGCGCCGGCGGTTTCAGCAATTGCGGCGGCTCGCGGCGCTTGCGTAAGCGCGGTTGCAGCGGTTTGAGCGAGCGGTCCGACGGCGGCGGCGGCGATGGAAGCGAGTGGAAGCATTTTTCAAGCGCCTTTCAGAAGATCGACGGTCATTGCGACAAGGTCGCGCGTCTGTTTCATCATTTGCAGATCGGCCTCATAGGCGCGGTTGGCTTCGCGCAAATCGCCCATTTCGAGGAGAAGATTGACATTGGGCCGTTTGACGTCGCCGCTGGCGTCGGCGGCGGGATTGCCGGGATCGTGCTCGATCGGAAAGGGCGTCGGATCGGCGCCGACCGAATTGACGCGCACCAGATTGACGCCATTGGCGCGATCGAGCTCGCTGGCGAAGGAAATCGTCTTGCGGCGATACGGTTCCGCTCCGGCGACGCGTCCCGTCGACTGGGCGTTCGCCATATTTTCGGAAACGACGCGCAGTCGGGCGGACTGCGCTTCGAGGCCTGAGGCGGCAATTTTTAAGGAAGCGTCGAGCGGGTCGATCATGACCGCACCACCGCGATCCACATATTGTGGAAGCTGCGCACCAGATTGGTGTCGAGCGTGAAGGCGCCGCGGATTTCGCCGGCCTTGATCATCTCCTGCTCGGGCGACACGGTGTTGCCGGAGATCGTCGTCTCCCAGCCTTCCGCCGGCTTGACGGCGGCGGCCATGGTCTCGGTCGGAGAGGGACGCATATGCAAAGGATCGGCGCCCGCCATTTCCAGCGCGCTGCGCTCCATCACGCGTGCGAAAGGCAAGGTGTCGAGCGCTTTGTAGCCCGGCGTATTCACATTGGCGACATTTTGCGCAACGAGCGATTGCCGGGTGGACAGCCAGCTTTTCTGCTGGTCGATGAGTTTGAAGAGATACACCGGCTCCATATTCGGCCTCACATGATCGAATGAGGCGAAGCTAGGCGCGGGCGCTTGTGTCTGGCTGGAGGGGTGGAGCGCCTCTTTAGGCGGTTTTTACAAATTGGCGCGCCTTAGGCCGATATCCCTCGCGAGCCAGAAGAGCGTCCTTGCGATCGACGCCCCAGCGATAGCCCGACAATCCGCCGTCGCTGCGCAAGACGCGATGGCAGGGGATGGCGACGGCGATCGGATTGGCGCCGCAGGCGCTGGCGACGGCGCGGGTGGCGGTCGGCGCGCCGATGCGCGTTGCAATGTCGGCATAGCTTGCCGTGGCGCCGGGTGGGATCGCGCGCAACGCCTCCCAGACGCGGCGCTGGAACGCGGTGCCGCGCGCGTCGAGCGGGAGATTTGCGGGTGAAGACGGCGCCTCCACGAGGGCGAGCGCTTCGGCGACAAGTCCGCGGCAATCGGCGCCGGCGTCTGTGATCTCTGATTTCGGAAAGCGGCGACGCAATTCGTCGAGAAGCGCCTCAGCGTCGTCGCCCAGCAGAATGGCGCAGACGCCTCTATCGCTCACGGCGATGAGCGCAAGGCCCAGGCTGCACGGGCGCAGGGCGAAGCGGATGGTCGCGGCTTTCAAAGTCTGATTTGCAAGCGACATCTAGCCCTCCACATTATGCCCCGAGCGCCGCGAGTTCTTCGTCGCTGAAGAGTCGCGAGCGCGTAAGAAAGCGCCTTCCGGTTCCGTTGTCGAGCGAGAACATGCCGCCCTGTCCGGGCACGACGTCGATAATGAGCTGGGTGTGTTTCCAGTAATCGAACTGCGCCGCGCCGATGTAAAACAGCGCGCCGCCGATTTCTCCGAGCAAGACGTCATTGTCGCCGATAAGAAAGTCGCCTTTCGGATAGCACATCGGCGCCGAGCCGTCGCAGCACCCCCCGGACTGGTGGAAGAGAATGTCGCCATGGTCCGCGCGAAGACGCGCGATGAAGTCGCGCGCGGCTTGCGTGGCGGTGACGCGTTGAGGCGTGTCGGGTGCGCTCAGGATCTCCTCCCTGTCCCTCCCCCGTTGCGCGGGAGAGGGGACGCTCAAGGCCCGCGCCTGCTCCCTCTCCCGCGCAAGCGGGGGAGGGTTGGGGCGGGTGCTCTAGAAGAACCCCAGTTTTTTCGGGCTGTAGCTCACCAGCATGTTCTTCGTCTGCTGATAATGATCGAGCATCATCTTGTGATTTTCACGGCCGATGCCGGACTGCTTGTAACCGCCGAAGGCTGCATGCGCCGGATAGGCGTGATAGCAGTTGGTCCACACGCGTCCCGCCTGGATCGCGCGGCCGAAGCGGTAGCAGCGATTGATGTCGCGGCTCCACACGCCGGCGCCGAGACCGTAGAGCGTGTCATTGGCGATCTGCAGCGCTTCGTCGTCGTCCTTGAACGTCGTGACCGAGACAACGGGACCGAAGATTTCCTCCTGGAAGACTCGCATGCGGTTGTGGCCCTGCAGGACCGTGGGCTTCACATAGAAACCGCCGGCGAGGTCGCCGTCGAGCAGGTTGCGCTCGCCGCCGGCGAGCACCTTGGCGCCTTCCTGCTTGCCAATGTCGATATAGCTCAAGATCTTCTCGAGCTGCTCGGACGACGCCTGCGCGCCGATCATCGTCTCGGGGTCGAGCGGATTGCCCTGCTTGATCGCCGCGACGCGCTCCAGCGCGCGCGCCATGAAGCGGTCGTAGATCTTCTCATGGATGAGCGCGCGGCTCGGGCAGGTGCACACCTCGCCCTGGTTCAGCGCAAACATCACGAAGCCTTCGACAGCCTTGTCGAAGAAGTCGTCGTCCTCGCGCGCCACGTCTTCGAAGAAGATGTTCGGCGACTTGCCGCCGAGTTCCAGCGTGACGGGGATCAGCGTCTGACTGGCGTATTGCATGATCAGCCGGCCCGTCGTCGTCTCGCCGGTGAAGGCGATCTTTGCGATGCGATTCGACGAAGCGAGCGGCTTGCCGGCCTCGAGCCCGAAGCCGTTCACGATGTTGAGGACGCCCTTCGGCAGCACGTCGCCGACAATCTCCGCCCAGACGAGAATGCTCGCGGGCGTCTGTTCGGCGGGCTTGATCAGGACGCAGTTGCCGGCGGCGAGGGCGGGCGCGAGCTTCCAGGCCGCCATCAGCAGCGGGAAGTTCCAGGGGATGATCTGGCCGACGACGCCGAGCGGCTCGTGGAAGTGATAGGCGACCGTATCGTGATCGATCTCGGATATTCCGCCTTCCTGCGCGCGCACCGCGCCGGCGAAATAGCGAAAATGATCAATCGCGAGCGGCACGTCGGCGGCCATGGTCTCGCGGATGGGCTTGCCATTGTCCCAGGTCTCCGCGGCGGCGAGAAGCTCGAGATTCTCCTCCATGCGATCCGCGATCTTGTTGAGAAGCGTCGCGCGCTCCGCGGCGCTGGCCCGTCCCCAGGCGGCTTTGGCGGCGTGGGCGGCGTCGAGCGCGGCCTCGATATCGTCCTTGTCCGAGCGGGCGATCTCGCACACTTTCTGGCCCGTGATCGGGGAGAGGTTGTCGAAGGTGCGGGCCGACTTCGCGTCCGCCCATTCGCCGTTGACGAAATTGCCGTAGCGGGCCTTGAAGGGCGGTTTCGAGGCGGCGAAAATCTCGTGCTTGGTCATGGGGCGCTTCCTGAGGGTTTCATCCCGGCGCGCGCTTTCGCGCTGTTCTTAGCCGACAGATAGTAACGCACAGGCCCGCGCCAAGAGAAAGGGTCTGCGCCGCCGCATCGCCCGAACTGGGCGCGTCAGGCGGCGACGCAACCCTGGTCAGTCCAGACAGGCTTTCGCCATCGCCTGAAAAGCCCGCGCGCGATGCGAGAGCGCGCGAGAGCCGTCGCCCGGCAGCGCGTGCTTTTCGGCCGACATCATCTCGCCGAAGGTCTTGTCGAGTTCGTCGGGCTTGAAGATCGGATCATAGCCGAAGCCTTTGTCGCCCTTGGGCGGAAAAACCAGCTCGCCGTCGACGCGGCCTTCGAATTCCTCGATGTGGCCGTCGGGCCATACGATCGCCAGCGCGCAGGTGAAATTGGCGCGATAGGGCGGGCGCGCGCCGCGTTCGTCGAGTTTGCGGCGCACCAATTCGCAGGCCGCCTTGAAGTCTCTGGTTTCGCCCGCCCAGCGCGCCGAATAAACGCCCGGCGCGCCCTCGAGCGCATCGACGCAAAGACCCGAATCGTCGGCAAAGGCGGGCAGGCCCGACGCCATCGCCGCCGCGCGCGCCTTCAGCGCCGCATTGCCCCGAAAGGTCGTCTCCGTCTCCTCGGGTTCGGCGAGGCCGAGGTCGCCGGCCGACACGGCGTCGACGCCATGCGGCGCGAGCAGTTGCTGAAGCTCCCAGAGCTTGCCGGGATTATGCGTGGCGATCACGAGCTTGCCGGCGATCTTGCGGTGGGGCGCGCCGCTCGTTGTCATGCTGCGAGCGCCGCCTTTTGCAGCGCAACAAGATCGGCCACGCCCTTTTGCGCGAGCGCGAGCATGGCCCCGAGTTCGTCCTGCGAAAACACCGCCACCTCCGCCGTCGCCTGAATTTCAACGAGGCCGCCAGCCCCGGTGATGACGAAATTGGCGTCGGTCTGCGCCGTCGAGTCTTCGGCGTAGTCGAGATCGATGACAGGCGTTCCGTTGAAGATGCCGCAGGAGACGGCGGCGACATGGTCGCGCAGCGGATTCTCCTTGATGATCGACCGCGACCGCATCCATTCGAAACAATCGCGCAGCGCGAGCCAGGCGCCGGTGATGGAGGCCGTGCGCGTGCCGCCGTCGGCCTGGATCACGTCGCAGTCGAGCACGATCTGGCGCTCGCCGATCGCGGGCAGATTCGTCACCGCGCGCAGGCTGCGGCCGATGAGGCGCTGGATTTCCTGCGTGCGTCCCGTGAGCTTGCCGGCGGAGGATTCCCGCCGCGTGCGCGTATGGGTGGCGCGCGGCAGCATCGAATATTCCGCGGTGACCCAGCCGCGGCCCTGGCCGCGCAGCCACGGCGGCGGCTTGTCCTCGAGCGACGCGGCGCACAAAACCTGCGTATTGCCGAATTTCACCAAGCAGGAGCCTTCGGCGTAACGGGCCACGCCGCGCTCGAAACTCACGGGGCGCATCTCGTCGGGCGCGCGCTTGCTGGGACGCATGAAAAACCTCTCTTCTTTGGAATTAGAAACGTTCTAGCCCGCTTTGGCGCGACTTGGAAGCGCCTCCCTTATTCATTGCTTGCGCTAATTGGAATGTGGTGGGACCATGACGCAACGGAGCTGGCCGAACAGGCTCCGATACATAAGGGAGGAAATGATGGGTGAGTCGACCTCTTCCCACGAAGCGAGAGCGCGGGGTCCGCGGCTGATCGCGCTGGCGGGTCCCTTCCAATGCGGCAAAACCACGCTTCTCGAAGCCATCGTGGCGCATGCCGGCGCCATTCCGCGTCAGGGCGCGGTTGGCGACGGATCGAGCGTCGGAGACGCCAGCGCCGAGGCGCGGGCGCACAAGATGAGCGTCGAAGCGAATGTCGCCAGCGTCGATTTCATGGGCGACCGCTATACGTTCGTCGATCTTCCCGGCTCGGTGGAATTTTCCCACGAAGCGCGCAACGTCCTTCCCGCGGTCGACGCCGCGGTCGTCGTCTGCGAAGTGGACGAGCGCAAGGTTCCTGCGCTGCAACTCACGCTGCGCCAGCTCGAGGAATTGGGCGTTCCGCATTTTCTATTCCTCAACAAGATCGACGCCACCACGATCGACGTGCGCCACGCGCTCACCGTGTTGCAGCCCGCGTCGCGCACGCCGCTGCTCTTGCGTCAGATCCCGATCTGGAACAATGGCGTCGCCGTCGGCTTCATCGATCTCGCGCTGGAACGCGCCTATGTCTATCGCGAACATGCGCCCTCCGAGGTGGTCGAAATTCCCAAAGGCGAGGCGGCGACGGAGAGGGAAGCGCGCTACTCCATGCTGGAGCGCCTCGCAGATTACGACGACGCTTTGATGGAGGAGCTCATTTCCGACATCGAGCCGCCGCGCGATCAGGTTTTCGACGATCTTACCAAAGAATTGCGGGCGGGTCTGGTTGCGCCGCTCTTCATCGGTTCGGCCGAGCGCGGCGCGGGCGTCACGCGCCTGTTGAAGGCGCTGCGCCATGAAGCGCCGGGCGTGGCCGACACGCGTGCGCGTCTCGCGCTGAAGGAAGGCGGGCCGCCGCTGGCGCGCGTTCTGCGCACGGTGCACACCCCGCATGGCGGCAAGCTCTCGATCGCGCGCGTGCTGCGCGGCGCGCTCGCCGACGGCCAGACGGTCGTGTCGACCCATGGCGAGGATCGCATATCGGGACTGTCCCGGCTGCTCGGCCCCAATCTGACCAAGGTGAGCGAGGCGAAAGAGGGCGACGTGGTCGCGCTCGGGCGTCTCGAGCACGTCCAAACCGGCGATACGGTCGTCGCCGACGGCCGCGCCGACGGCGCCGCGCTCGAGACGCGCGCCCCGGTCCCCGACCCCGTGCATGCGATCGCGCTCGCGGTGAAGGACCGCAAAGACGAAATGCGCCTTGCCGCGGCCATGGCGAAGCTCGTCGAGGAAGACCCCTCGCTCGTCTTCGTCCATGATCAGGAGATGTCGCAGATCAAGCTCTATGGCCAGGGCGAGATGCATCTGCGCGTGGCGCTCGAACGGTTGCAGTCGCGCTTCGGCGTCGCCGTCGAGGTGACGAAGCCGAGCGTCGCTTATCGAGAAACGATCCGTCACAAGGTGACGGTGCGCGGGCGCCACAAGAAGCAGTCGGGCGGACATGGTCAATTCGGCGACGTGGTGCTGGAGGTTGCGCCGCGCGGGCGGGGAGAGGGCTTCGCCTTCTCCGAGCGCGTGCACGGCGGCGCGGTGCCCAAGCAATATTTCTCGTCGGTTGAGGCGGGCTGTCAGGACGCCATGACGCATGGGCCGCTGGGTTTCCCTGTGGTCGACGTCGAGGCTGTGCTGACCGACGGCTCCTATCACACCGTCGACTCTTCCGACATGGCGTTTCGGACGGCGGCGCGCATCGGCATGAGCGAGGCGCTGGGCAAGGCCGAACCGATCCTGCTGGAGCCGGTGCTGGCGGTGAATATCTTCGTGCCGAGCGACGCCATGTCGCGCGCGACGGGCCTCGTCTCCGGGCGGCGCGGGCAGATCATGGGCTTCGGGCCGCGCGAGGGCTGGGAAGGCTGGGACAGGCTCGAGGCTTTGATTCCCGAGGCCGAGATGGACAATCTCATCGTCGAATTGCGCTCGGCGACGGCCGGCTCGGGCTTCTTCCAGGCCCGCTTCGACCACCTCGCGGAAGTCGTCGGCAAGCAGGCGCGCGACATTGTCGCGGCGCATGCCGGCCATCCGGCGCGCGCAGCGGTGGGGTGAGGCGACGCCGCTTCCGGTCCCTCTCCCGCATGCGGGGGAGGGATGGGGGTTCACGCCGGAAAACAGCGTCCGAAGGCGGCAAGGAGCCTCGGGTCGCCTTTCAACCTGATGCGGCGGCTGATCAGCGCCCAGGGCAGGCTGGCCTCCTTGCGCAGAAAGCGAATCCAGGTCTCGCCGTCAGCGACGACGGCAAGGTCGGCTGCGCCGACGAGGCCGTCGCGCACGTCGATCTTTCGGTTCGAAATGGCGATCGTCGCCTGCCGGGGCCACGCGCCGGTGAAGGTGAAATGATAGGCGGCGTCGAGACCCGCGGATTGGTTGCGTTGAAAAACATGAGTCAGCGCCGCAAGGAAACTGTCGACATTGGCTGGCCGTAAAACGGAGCCCACGCGCTTGATTTTCTTGTGCGGCAGGCGGCGCGCCACATACTCTTCCGCATCCGAGCCCGCCGAAACGTAAATCGTTTCGGCTTTCTTCCTCAGCGGATCGACGATGTCTCGCAGAAAGCCTGCCTTATCGCTCCGATAGGCGCCGATGACGTCCTCGCCGGCCGGGCAGACGGCGAGGCAATAGGCGGCCTTGTAATTGGGCTTGTACGCGAGGCTCTGCCACATCGAGACGGTCTCCGAGTCGGCGCGCTTGCCACGATAGTCGCGGGCGCTTTTCGCCTCGGCGACGGTTTCGACGAAATCCACGAAGCCGCCCATGAATTCTCGGTAGTTATGCGTATAGCAGGCCGCGAAGTCGAAATGGCCGTCGGCGGCGATGGCCCCCGTGGGGCAGGCCGCGACACAGAGTTTGCATTCGAGACAAGGGTTGTCATCGATCGGCGCGCAGACATGCGCCACGTCGACGTCGATCGCGACCGTTCCGAGCAGAATGAAATTGCCGAACTTCGGATGAATGACGTTACGATGAATGCCCATGAGGCCGAGGCCAGCGGCGACGGCGACAGGCTTGTGGGCGATCACCCACAATTTCCCCGGCCATCTGTCGGCCTCCATCGGAAAGCCCGCGGGCGCAAAGCCGGCGCGCACGCCGCGCGCCTCCAGCGCCCGCGCGAGCGCGTGGGCGGTTTCGTCGCAATCGGCGCCGGCGTGGTGGAATTCATGATTGGCCAGCGAGCGCGCGGGACTGCGCAAATTCTCGCGGCTCATCCGCACGACGAAGGAAATCAGCGTCCGGGCGAAGGGAAAAGCGGCGAGGATCTCGGCGCGCTGATCGTCGAGCGCAGGATTGTCAATCGAGACGAAGCCCGCGTCGTCCGCCCCGGCGGCGAACGCAAGGTCGCGCAGCGTAAGGGCGTCGAGCGTGGCGGCGGCGTCAGCACGTGCAATCATTGCATATACCCCTTTTTAGGCAAGCAGGAGCGTCTCAGTCTCCGTCCGGCGCGCGCGCCGTGATCTTCATGAGATCCTTCAGGTCCGACAAAAGTCTTTGCAGGCGCTCCGCGCCGAATTGGGTTTCGACCGCATGCTGCGCCTCGCGCCAGTGCGGCAAGGCGTTGGCGAGCGTCGCTTCCCCGAAGGGCGTCAGCGTCACCTTGCGCGTGCGCCGGTCTTCGCCCGCCTTGACCTTCACCAGGCTTCGTTTTTCCATGATCGCGAGGTTCCTGGCGAGGGCGCTCCGGTCCATCATGAAAGCCTCTGCGAGCTTGCTCACCGTGGCCCCCCCGGTGAGCGAACAGGCCACCAGCAGCGAATATTGCGTGGGCTCGAGCCCGGTCGACGCCATGAAGCGCCCGTAGAGCTTCGTCACGGCGCGGCTCGCGCGCCGCACATTGGCGGCGGCGCAGCTCTGGGCGCAGGCGCGGATCTCGGCGGGGTCGACGGCCATGAAAGATGCATATGCCCGTTTCTCCGCGCCGTCAATGGGCGCGGCCCCGCAGGCGCCCTACCTATTTGCCTCGGAGTCCTGTGTGGCCGCCAAGCCGTTCACTGCCGGAGCGTCGACATGCGCCTTCTCATTCTTGTGTTCGGGGCGTCTTGCATCACCTTGCCAAGCGCCATGGCGAGCGAGAGCGTGCGCGCGGCCCCGGCAAGCGACGGAGCTCATGCGGTTGCGGAGAAGAAGCCAGACCTCAAAGTCTCGCCCGCGAAGCCGCATTTCCGATGCGCGAAAAAAATCGTGCTGGGTCCGGACAAGAGCGAGACCGCCTGTCTGATGAAGAAGCGTAACGCTTATGCGACGTCACCCGGCGGGAAGGCCGCGCCAGCGCCGCAGCGCGACATGGGTGGGCGCGAACAGGAGCAAAGGAAGTCCGACCATCATTAGCGCGAGCCACGCCGACGCCGGCATCCAGTTTTGCGGCGCCTGATCGCTGGGGCCGAAGACATAGTCCACATTGACGGGGATTAGTCCCGCATCCGGCGTCGGCCCCGGCAAGAACAGATACGAGACGAGCATGAGCGCCCAGGCGAGGCCGGTCCAAGCGAGAAAGGCGCGATGGTCGTAGCCCAGTCTGGAGACCAAATAGAGAAGGAGAAACGGCAGCCAGCCGTGAAAGAGCGACAGGCCACGCAGCAGGGCCGGCGTGGCGGCATTGAACATATAGTCGGTCATGCCGGTGAGGCCGACGCCAGAAAGATTGAATCCGAAATCCACGACCCAGAGAAATTGCGGCGCGAGGATGCCGACCGCCGGCATCGAGACGAGAAGCGCATTTTCGAGCCAGACGCCGGCAAGCGTCGCCAATAAGGCCATATCGCAGAAATAGAGGAAATTGGTCGGGCCGTAATTCGCCAAATAGACCGGGATCAGCACGGCCATGAAGGCGGTGAAGGCAAGTTTGACCGGGAGAGGAATGCGCGACGACATGTCCACCGCTCTCTGAGCATCGTTCATGAACGATGTTCTAAGGCCGTGCCGGCAGTCCTGTCAAGCGCGCGCGTTCCTCTGGCGACGCCTCGGCGCGCGAGCCGCGCAGATCGCGCTGGGCCTAGGCCACGGGCGCGTGCGCGCGGGTCTTCTTGAGGTTCAGGGGCGCGTAATCGCCGTCCTGGGCGAGCTTGTCGCGCGCGCAGGACGAAAGATCGATCTGAAACCCGACGTCGAGCGGAAATTCCGCCGGATCGGCCGCCAGCGCCGCTGATCGATCGATCTGGCGGAGAAAGTCGCCGTTCTCCTGCACGCGCTCGATGAGCGGCGCCTCGCTCTTGTCGAGGATCTTCAGCAAGGGTTTCAGCCAGTAAACGAAAACCTTGGTTGAGAAGCGGTAGAAACCGTTCTGGGAGTCGTGGATCGGCACAAGCGGGTTGGGATCGAACGGCCGCGACCCGATCAGCGAGAAGTCGTTGACGCACAGCCCGTGTTTCACGGCTTTCTCCACCATCCATTGCAACGCGCAGTCGGAAAGGCTCGAATCTTCATAGCCTCCGCCCACGTCGGAATGGACGCCGGGAAACCACGCTTCCTCGTACTGATATTTCTGCGCGAGTTCCGCCTCATTGGCCTGCGCAACCTCCTGTTCGCGTTTCGGGGTTAGCTCCATGCGCGTCGGTCGGAACGGCCAGCGCTTCTCGTCGATGGCGCAGGCGTGATAGGCGTTCAGAATGATCGGGCTGATCTTGGTGTCGTGGAATTGCGTTGGAAAAAACATATTGAGAAGCTTGCCGATGAAAAATCCGAAGGGCGCGCCGAGCGCGCCGACCGTATCCCACACGCCGAGAAATTTGATCGTTTCGCCGCCATGTGTGTGGTTTTTGCGAAAGGCCTTGGACTCTTCGCTGCTCGGATGCCATTTCGGATCGTCGCTTCGATAATGTTTGTAGGCTTCTTCGAGGAGATGAAGCGCGTCGCGACGCAGAATGCCCACGTTGAAAACCATGCCGGCGAGACTGCGCACGGTGAAGGCGCCGCGGCTGAAGCCAAAGAGGAAAATCTCGTCGCCCGCTTCGTAGTTGCTGACGAGAAACTGATAAGCGTCTTTGATGTTCTGGGAAATGCCGAGGCCGAAGCCGCCGCCGGTGATGCGCTCGTCCCAGCGATTGCCGACGCCGCGCACATAATGGACGATCTGGAGGCAGCCATCGCCGTCGCCGGGGCGCGTCAATTCAAAAAGCCGCAAAACATTGGTGGGGCAGGGCTGGCCGTTGCGGCTTTTCTGGTCTTCCTTGTTCCAGGTGCCGTCGCAGAAGACCACGAGGCGCTTGTTCTTTTTCGAAACGGGCGTGGTATCGCTCATTGAAAGATCCTTGAATCAAAACTGAATGCCGCCTGAAAATCTAACTGGTCATTCGAAGGCCTGGCAACCTGAGCCGATTTTCGTCTCTCGCCTCAAAAAAAAAGCCGGCGGCCTCGCGGGCCGCCGGCGATCGCTTTCGCGGCTGAGGCGAAAAACTAGGTCAGATACTGGCCGCCGTTGATGGTCAGCGTCGAGCCGGTGATGAAGCCGGCGTCGTCGGAGGCCAGGAACACGACCGCGCGCGCGATCTCTTCCGGCTCGCCGAGGCGGCCGACGGCGATATAGGGGATGATGTGCTTGTCGAGCACGTCCTGCGGAACCGCTTTCACCATCTCGGTGGCGATATAGCCGGGCGCGATGGCGTTGACGGTGATGCCCTTGGACGCGCTCTCCTGCGCCAGCGCCTTCACGAAGCCGATGTCGCCGGCCTTGGAGGCGGAATAGTTGGTCTGGCCCGCCTGGCCCTTCTGGCCGTTGATCGACGAAATGACGATGATGCGGCCGAAGCCGCGATCGCGCATGCCGTTGATGACCGGGCGCGTGACGTTGAACAGCGAGTTCAGATTGGTGTTGATCACCGCCTGCCACTGCGCCAGCTCCATCTTGTGGAACAGGCGGTCCTTGGTGATGCCGGCGTTGTTGACGAGGATTTCGACCGGGCCGAGGTCCTTCTCGATCGCCGCAACGCCCGCGGCGCAGGCGTCGTAATCGGAAACGTCGAACTTATAAACAGGAATGCCCGTCTCGGCCTTGAACTTATTGGCCGCGTCGTCGTTGCCGGCGTAGGTCGCGGCGACCTTGTAGCCGGCGGCCTTGAGCGCCTTGGAGATCGCCTCGCCGATGCCGCGCGTGCCGCCCGTCACAACTGCTGTTCTAGACACGTTTCTCTCCTTCGTGTTCAAACATCAAGGCTGCGCGCATGACGCGCGCAGCCGCATTTTCTGCTCTTGTTGGAAGGCTCTTAGCGTTCCACGGTCAGGGCGATGCCCATGCCGCCGCCGATGCAGAGCGTCGCCAGGCCCTTCTTGGCGTTGCGGCGACCCATTTCGTGGAGCAGGGTCACGAGGATGCGCGCGCCGGAGGCGCCGATCGGATGGCCGATGGCGATGGCGCCGCCATTGACGTTCACGATGTCGGTGTTCCAGCCCATGTCCTTGTTGACCGCGATCGCCTGGGCCGCAAAGGCCTCGTTGGCCTCGATGAGGTCGAGGTCCGCAACCTTCCAGCCGGCCTTCTCCAGCGCCTTGCGCGAGGCCGGGATCGGGCCCGAGCCCATTACGGTCGGATCGACGCCGGCGGTCGCCCAGGAGGCGATACGGGCGAGCGGCGCAAGGCCGCGCTTCTGCGCCTCGGCCGCGCTCATGATGACCAGCGCCGCGGCGCCGTCATTGATGCCGGAGGCGTTGGCGGCCGTGACCGTGCCGTCCTTGATGAAGGCGGGCTTCAGCTTGGAGACGCCCTCGAGCGTCACGCCATGCTTGATGTATTCGTCGGCGTCGACCACCACGTCGCCCTTCCGGGTCGAGATGGTGTAGGGAATGATCTCGTCCTTGAACTTGCCGGCCTTCTGGGCGGCCTCGGCCTTGTTCTGCGACGTCACCGCGAAAGCGTCCTGCTGGTCACGCGTGATCTGCCACTTCTTGGCGACGTTCTCCGCGGTGATGCCCATGTGGTAGTTGTTGAAGGCGTCGGTCAGGCCGTCGATGATCATCGTGTCGGTGAACTTCACGTCGCCCATCTTGGTGCCGGTGCGCAATTGCGCGGCATGGTTGGACAGCGACATGGACTCCTGGCCGCCGGCGACGATCACGGAGGCGTCCCCGGACTGGATCTGCTGAGCGGCGAGCGCCACGGCGCGCAGGCCCGAGCCGCAGACCTGGTTGACGCCGAAGGCGGTCGCGCTGTCGGGAACGCCGGCCTTGATGGCGGCCTGGCGGGCGGGGTTCTGGCCGTGGGCGGCGGTCAGCACCTGACCGAGGATCACCTCGTCGACCGAGCCCGGCTCTACCTTGGCGCGCTCGAGAGCGGCCTTGACAGCAGCGGCGCCGAGCTCGTGGGCCGGAACCGTTCCAAGGGCTCCGTTGAACGATCCGACGGCGGTGCGCGCCGCGGAAACGATCACGATATCGGTCGTCATGTCTGTCTCCTTGCAGATGGGTCGGGCTCTAAATCAGCCCCTCATGCGCCCGGCCGGGGCGGATGTGGTTGAGCACTTCGCGCTTGCATTCGTCAAGCCGCGGCCCGTTTTGCACGGAATTGAGCGGGAGCGAAAGCCGTCACAGAGGAAAATATTGCCGCAGGCGCCCAAATGCGCTTATCGTCAAGCGGCCGGCCACGGCGTTTTTTTAGGCGGTCCGGCGGGTCGAGGGGAGCGGCGGCAGGCGTATGGCGACGGAAAAAAAACCTACGGTTATCAAGAAATACGCCAATCGTCGTCTCTATGACACGGGCACCAGCACCTACGTCACGCTCGAGGATCTGGCCGCCATGGTGAAGCGCGGCGAAGATTTCGTCGTCTGCGACGCCAAGACCGGCGAGGACATCACCCGCCCGGTGCTGACGCAGATCATTTTCGAGCAGGAGGGCAAGGACGGGCAGAGCCTGCTGCCGATCGCCTTTCTGCGCCAGCTCATTCGCTTTTACGGGGATTCCATGCAGATGCTCGTGCCGAGCTATCTGGAGTTCTCGATCGACAAGCTCACCAAGGAGCAGCAGAAGTTTCGCGATCAGCTGACCTCGGCGCTGCCGGCCGGCCCCTTCGCCGAGCCCACCCGCCAGGCTTTTCAGGCAATCGAGGAGCAGACCCGCAAGAATATGGCGGTGTTCCGCCAGGCGCTGACCATGTTCAACCCCTTCGGCCTGCCCGCCGAGGGCGTCGGCGCCACTACCGGCCCCTCGCTCGACGAGCACGAGGGCGCGGCTGGCAAGGAGGGCGGCGACGTGGCCGAGCTCAAGCGTCAGCTGGACGAGCTGAACAAACGGATCGATAATCTGTCGAAGCCGGGGTAGGGCTGGGCTATTCCCGATGGTAATCTCTTCCGCGGAGCTGCAGCTGCACGAGAGGCACCAAGCGGTTTAAATTTGTTCCACGGCGAATGCCACTCCATAAGCAATCGCGTGCATAAGCACGGACAACTTCATGATGTCGCTCGCTAACTCGTTGGATGTGGCTTCGTTACCCAAATCCCCATGAGCAACAGCGTGTCGGCGTGTTAAAACAGTATCTATATAATCATGCCACAGCGTCCTGTCAGACCTACCTTTTACTTGCATTGGTGAAATCTTGAAATCCTTGGGAGGAGTATGGTACGGATAATGATAAAATATCATCCTCCAACGGCGGATGTTTCTATTTATTAAAAAGCTTTTGTTTATGCTGTCTTCAAAAACGCCTTCAAAATATCTGCCACTTACACAAGTCAATATGGACGAGATGCCAATTTTATCGAAAACTGCCTCAACCACTGAAGCAGAAGGGTTTTTGTTCGGGTTCTCGTTGTATTGAAAAGCGTCAAGGTCAATCGAAACCGAATTTTTTTCGAAGAATTCGGTAAGCTGTGTAACCCGTTTATCTATGTGTCGCTGCTCGACTCCCTCGAAAAAAAGTATTTTATGACAAAAAGTTCTTTGTAATTTCCTTGGCATATTATGAAAGTTCTTACGAAAAAAATTAAAATCAACGATGACGCTCCTTGAGAAGTCTTTTACAAAGCCCTCCAAGTGAGATGCGATAAGAACACTCGTGGATCTGCAAATTGCATTATAGAGCGCCCTGTTTCCAGAGTTCTCATTTGCTTTAATTATTGAACCTGAAATGCATCACGTCGCCGTCGGCGACGACATATTCCTTGCCTTCCAGCCGTAACCGCCCGGCGTCGCGCGCGCCCGCTTCGCCCTTGTTGGCGACATAATCGTCGAAGGCGATGGTCTCGGCGCGGATGAAACCCTTCTCGAAATCCGTGTGGATCACGCCGGCAGCCGCCGGGGCGCGCGTGCCTTTTTCGATCGTCCAGGCGCGGGCCTCTTTCGGGCCGACCGTGAAATAGGTGATGAGGCGCAGCAGGTCGTAGCCGGCGCGGATGACGCGGTTGAGGCCGGGTTCGCTCAGACCCACGGCGTCGAGAAAGTCGTTCTGCTCCTCGGCGGCCATGACCGCGATTTCGCTCTCGATCTTCGCCGAGACGACGACCGACGCCGCCCCTTCCTCGGCGGCGCGGGCGGCGACCTTGGCGGAATTGCCGTTGCCTGCGGACGCCGACTCCTCCTCGACGTTGCACACGTACAGCACCGGCTTCGACGACAGGAGCCCGAGACCGTTGAACGCCACGCGCTCCTCCTCGGAGACTGTCGCCATGCGGGCCGGCTTGCCCTCGCGCAGCAGCACGAGGCAGCGGTTCATGAGCTCGACAAGCTCCTTGGCCTCCTTGTCGCCGCCCTTGGCCTTCTTTTCGAGCGCCACGACGCGCTTTTCCAGGCTTTCGAGATCGGCGAGCATGAGCTCGGTCTCGATCGTCTCGATGTCGCGGATCGGATCGACGCCGCCTTCGACATGGGTCACGTCGCCGTCCTCGAAACAGCGCACGACATGGGCGATGGCGTCGCATTCGCGGATATTGGCCAGGAACTGATTGCCGAGGCCTTCGCCCTTCGAGGCGCCGCGCACGAGGCCGGCGATGTCGACGAAGGTCAGCTGCGTCGGGATGATTTGCTTAGACCCTGCGATCTGGGCGAGCGTCTCGAGGCGCGGATCGGGCACCGCCACCGCCCCGACGTTGGGCTCGATGGTGCAAAAGGGGTAGTTCGCGGCCTGCGCCGCCGCCGTCTGCGTGAGCGCGTTGAAGAGGGTCGATTTGCCGACGTTCGGCAGACCGACGATGCCGCATTTGAAGCCCATATCCGTCCCGCTTGATTGGAGTTGTCCGCTTGGCGCGGGGTATGCGGGGCGGCGCGGCAAAAGGCAAGGGGGCGCGCCGGCGCCCCCTCATTTTCGACGCGCGTCAGAGGCTCTTCAAATATTCCAGAAGGGCCTTTTTCTCATCCGGAGCGAGCTTCACGCCGAACTCATGGCCGCAGCGGCTGTTGCCCGAGCCCCGTTTCGCGCAGTCGTCCGCCGTATAGGTCGAATTCAGGCCCGGCTGCTCTTTCGCGAGGCCGACATTTTCGATGTCATAGGCCCGGCCGACCTTGAACGAAGCGGGACGCTCCGAGGCCGGCTTGAGAAGGTCGGCGAGCGTCGGCACCGAACCATTGTGGAGATAAGGCGCAACGGCCCAGATCCCTTTCATCACACGGGACTCATAGGCGATCGGCGGGGCCTCGCCGGGCTTCTTGTACAAATCCCCCAGCGCCTTTCGCAGCTTTTCGAGCAGCGCGGCCCGCAACGCCGCCGGCGTCGCCGGCTTGATCGGCAGACATTCCTCGACGATCGGGCGGAACACGTCGAGACCGAAATGCAGCGGCGCCTCGAGGATCGAACCGATGACCGAAAGGCCGAGAATGGTGATGATCTTGTCTTTGGGCTTCAGCGGCTTGTCGATGCCCGGAACGAAGGCGATCGACGCGCCTTCGAGCACGCCGGTCTCGGCTTCGCGGCCGAGCACCGTATATTCCTTCGAGTCGGTGCCGACATCCTGGATGGGCGTGCGCCAGGTGTCGGGGTTGCAGACCCGCGCCGCGCCGGTCTTGATCTCGTGACAGCCCTTGGCGCAGCCGCCGTCTTTGGGGTCGCGATGGAAAATCTCGTCGCCTTTGGCGACGAGCGCGGCGTCGAGCGCCCAGGGCCATTTTGGCGGCTCGATCTGTTTCAGAAGAATTTCGAGCCTCTGCAGCCCGGCGTAGTTCAACGAGGAATCGTTGAGGTAATTGATGACGTTCGGAAGGATGGACTTCGTCGGCCGATAGACGCCGAAGACGCCGTAGACCTCGCCCACGTTACGCGCGAGGCCGAGAATGTCGTCGCCGTTGCGCGCGAAGCCCGGCCATTGCGTGATGTCCTGAACCGGGGCCTTCCAGACGAACGGATAACGCACGGGCGCATCCGCGGGGGCGATGTTGTCTCTGTTGATGCGGGTCGGCGGCTCGCCGATATCGAGCCCGGCGACGCGGTTGAAGATCATCGAAACCGCATCGGCGCGGCCGACGCCCCAGCCGGGCGCCGGCAGGGCCTTGCTCATCAGCGCGTGATAGGGCGCAAACCACGCCTGCACGTCATCGCGCAGTTCTCTGCGCGCCTCCTCGCTTTGCGCGCCGACGGCTTTGCCGAAGTCGTCGAACGCCGTCGCGTCTTTCAAAACGTGATCCACCGCCCAATCGATGTCGGCGAGGAGCGATTGAAAATCGGTGAGCGCCGGGCCGCCGTCGACTCGCCAGGAGACGCCGTCGACATCGATCTGCCGCACATGGCACGCCGAGCAGGTCATGCTGAGCGTGCGCACATTGTTTTCCGAAGCTGTGAGGAAGCCCACGGGGAGGCCCGGCGTCGGACTGTCGGGATTGGGCAAATAGCCATAACGGGCGAGGCCGTCGTCGAGAAAGCCCGAGCCATCGGCGCGTTTGAGCGCCTTGAACCAGGCGAAGGGGATGATCCGCGCGCCCTGGTCGCGGGTGTAAAAATCGTTCCGGCTTTCAGGGGTCCATTGTGCGCCCTGGCTTGCAAATTTCACTTCCGCTATCGAAGGGGTTGCGACGACGAGCGCGAGCAGCGAAACGGCGCCAAAACAAGCAAGCGATAAAGGTCTCGAGCTTTTCCTCAACATGGCTTTCTCCAATAATATTCGTAATATTTCAGGCAAATAGCAGAGTACAGCTGGGCCGACAACAGAGTCGGCGGCGTTATCGGCGCGCTTTCCCCAAGGCGCTTCGCGTCGACCGCGTCGACGCCCTGCGCCGGCTTTGCAAAAAAGCCAACTTGGCCAAGGAGTATAGCAGCGGAAACTGATATTTTGAGGAGGCATTTATGAGAAGAGCGCTGCCGGTCTTTATCTTCTTCGCACTGATCGCCGGCGTCGGTCTGGGGATTCATGCGTGGGCCGGCGGAGCGGCGGAGCACCTCATCGCGAACCCCATCGATCCGGCCAAAGCCGCCGCACTGTCCGTGGCCCTCGCCGTCCCTCAGGCTCGGGTCGCCGTCGAGTTGATCGGGCGACTTGCGGATAACGACAAGAAAAACGTCGTCGTCTCGCCGGCGAGCGTCGCCTCGGCCCTGGCGGTCGTGGCCGAGGGAGCTGATTCCAGGTTGAAGACGGCGATTCTCGCCTCGCTCGGCCTGTCTGCCGACGCGCCCGAAAAAGCGCTTGCCGCCCTGCACGAGGCCCGCGCGAGCCTCGCCGTCGACAACGGCGAGCTTTTCGCCTTCGCGGATCGGCTTCTGCTCGCGTCCGGCCTTACGCCGGCGCCGGAACTCGCCGCCCGTCTCGAGGCGCTGGGCGCCAAGCCCGCCAATGTGGATTTCTCGAACCCGGCCGCGATCGAGGAGATCGACGGCTGGATCAACGAGACGACCAGGGGGGCGATCCCTTATCTGCTTCGAAGGCAGCCGCTCCACAAAGTCGTCTTCGTCGCCCTCAACGCGCTCTATTACAAAGGCAAATGGCGCAGGGCCTTCGATGCGGCGCTCACACGGCCAGCGTCCTTTACAGGCGCCGACGGCGAAGCCAGCAAGGTCGACATGATGCAGCTCAAGGCGCCGCAGGCCTATCGCGCAGAGGGGAGCTTCGTCGGCGTCGATCTGCCGTTTCGGGACCGTTTCTCGCTCGTCGTCGTCACGACGGCCGACAAGCCCGCGAAGGCGGCGGAGTTTTCGACGGTCGCCAAGTGGCTGACGGGCGCGGGCTACGAGACTCGCGCAGTCGACCTGAGGCTGCCGCGCTTCAAGCTCGACGGCGGGCCCGTAGAGCTGCTGCCGGCGCTGGATGCGATGGGAGTGGGCGAAGCGCGGCGCGATCCGGAAGCGTTGCGGGCCTTCGGCGCAAACGCCGCGCTCGACATGGTCTTGCAGCGCGCGGTCGTCGAGGTGGACGAGGAAGGGGCGACAGCCGCCGCCGTGACCGCAGCCGTCGCGGCACGCGGAATTCCCCGTGAAGCGCCAAAAATTACGCCGATGACCGTCGACAAGCCTTTTGTCTTCGCCCTTCGCGACGGCAATACGGGCCTGATCTTGGTCGCAGGCTATGTCGCGCGATTGCCTGTCAATGCCACGCGGGGCATTTGAATCGCGCGCAAGCGGCGTGACACGCAGGGGCGCGCTTGGAAAGCTGTTGACCCCGCAGGATCGACGCCTGAAAAGCTCTTGTCGACGATCGTTAGCGAGAGGACGAATCGGCCCACCATGACGCGCGCGAAAATTAGCAGTTTTTGCCTCGCCGCTCTGCTCGCCGCGCCGGCCTGCGGCGCCGCATGGGCGCAATCCCCGGCTGCCGCTCCGGCGCCAGCGCCCGCGACCGCTGCGCCCGTCCCTGCGCCTGCGGCGCCGGCTCCCGCTCCCGCCGCGCCAGGCACGCCCCAGGCCGCCGTCTCCGGGGCTGAGGCGGGCGCGCCGAAGCCGAAGCCAAAGCCGAAACCGCCGGCGCCCCCGCGCGAAACGGCGCTTTCCGACGACCCGACGCCCGTTCTCCAGCCTGAAACCTTCTTCACGACCTCAAAGGCGTCCCAGCGCTACGCGCAGATCGTCGATCTCGGCGGCTGGCCGAGCGTCGGCGTTCCGCTGCGCGCCGGCGCCAAGGGACCGGCGGTCGTGGCGCTGCGCCGCCGCCTCGCCGCTGAGGATGACGCGGTGACGGACACGCGCAAACAAAGCTGGGACGCGGAGCTCACGGCCGCCGTCAAGCGCTTCCAGTTTCGCATGGGGCTGAAGCAGACGGGCGTCGTCGCCGGCGCCACGCTGCGCGCCCTCGACGTGCCGGCGGACGTGCGCTTCCGGCAGCTCGCGTCGAGCGCGCAGCGACTCGCCGGCGTCGATTTCCCCTTCGGCGAGCGCTACATTGTCGTGAACATTCCCTCGACGGCGGTCGACGCCGTAGAGAACGACCGCGTGGTGCGCCGCTATGCGGCGATCGTCGGCGATCCCGAGCATCACTCGCCGGAGGTGCAGGCGAAGATCGTCGCGGTGAACATCAATCCCACCTGGACCGTGCCGACCTCGATCATCAAGAACGAGATCGCGCCGAAAATGCTCAAGGACCCCGGCTATCTCACGCGCTCGCGCATCAGGGTGCTCAACAATCGCGGCGAGGAGGTTGATCCGCGCTCGATCAACTGGGCGAGCGAGCGGGCGGTGAATTACACGCTGCGGCAGGATTCGGGGACCGGCAATTCGCTTGGTTCGATCCGCATCGCAATGCCCAATCCGCACTCCGTTTATATGCACGACACGCCGTCGCGGAACCTGTTCGCCAGCGACTACCGCTTTCTCTCGCACGGCTGCGTGCGGGTGCAGGGCGTCGTCGATCTCGCCGCCTGGCTGCTCGACGGCGCCAATGGCCCTGCGCTGAGCAAGCTGGAAATAGAGGCCAAAATCGCCATCGGCGAGCGCGAAGAGGTCAAGCTCGCGCGACCGGTCCCGGTGGTGTGGGTTTACATGACCGGCTGGGCGTCCGCCGACGGCCGGGTGCATTTCCGCGACGACGTTTACCATCTCGACGAGGCAGGCGGCGTCGCGGAGCAGTGAGGCTCAGCCCCCCCTCTCTACAGCGCTCTCGTGCCAGCCGCGCAGCAGATAGTAAGACAGGGCCGAGAGCGCGCCATAGATGGCGAGGCCGGTCGCCGAGATCAGCGCCAGCGCCGCGAACATGCGCGCGATATCGAGACGAAATCCGGCTTCCACGATGCGATAGGCGAGCCCCTCTCCCTGACCCGAGGCGCCCGCCGACAATTCGGCGACAATGGCGCCGACGAGCGCGAGCCCGCCGCCGATGCGCAGTCCCGTCAGAAACTGCGGCAGCGCCGAGGGCAGCCGCAGATGCACGAGCCTTTGCCAGGCGGAGGCGTGGTAGAGATCGAAAAGGTCGCTGAGCGCGTGGTCGACCGAGGCGAGGCCGAGGGCCGTATTGGAAAGAATGGGAAAGAACGCCACCAGAAAGGCGCAGACCAGCACGGCGCTGTCGGGCTTCAGATAGACGAGCAGCAGCGGCGCGATGGCGATAATGGGCGTTACCTGCAGAATGACCGCGAAGGGCAGAAGCGCCCGCTCCAGCCATTTCGACTGCGCCAGAAGCAGCGCCAGCGCGACGCCGCAAGTGGTGGCGATGGCGAGCGCTTTCAGCGTCACGCCGAGCGTGACGGCGAGAGACGACAACAGCAGGGCGCGATCTTCGATCAGCTTGGAGAAAATCGCGGAAGGCGCGGGCAGCACATAGGGCGGAATGTTCTTCGCCGCGACGATCCACTCCCAAAGTCCGAGGAAGGCCAGAAAGACCGCAAGCGGAATGACGGCGTCGCGCAGCTTCACCGCGTCTCTCCCATGGCGTCGTGCAGGGCGCGCGAGGCGCGGCGGGCCGTCGTGGAGAAAGTCTCGCTCATGCGATAGTCGTCATTGCGCGCAATCGACGGATCGACCTCGATCTCCGCGACGATCGCGCCGCGCGGGCGCGACATGACCACCATGCGCGTCGAAACGAACGCGCTCTCGAAGATCGAATGGGTGACGAAGACAATTGTCGCGCCGAGCCGTTCCTTCAGCGTGACGAGCCCCTCGTTGAGCTTGCAGCGCGTCACTTCATCGAGCGCGGCGAAGGGTTCGTCCATCAAGACGAGCGATGGCCGCGTGATGAAGGCGCGGGCGATGGCGCAGCGCATTTTCATGCCGCCTGAAAGCTCGCGCGGCAGGGCTTTGGCGAAATCCGCGAGGTCGACTCGCTCGAGCGCCTCCATCACCAGCCCTCGCGCCTCGGCCCGACTCCCGCCGGCAAGGCGCAACGGCAGGAAGACATTGTCGAAGACGCTGGCCCAGGGGAGCAGCGTCGGGTCCTGGAAGACGAAGCCGATGTTGTCTCGCGCCGCCTCATCCGCCCAGGCGATGGCGCCGGCGGTGGGCTCTGTCAGTCCCGCGATCAGCCGCAGCACGGTCGATTTGCCGCAGCCGGAGGGGCCGAGCAGCGTCAGCGTCTCGCCCTGCCGGACCTCGAGGTTCAGGCCCGCGAGCGCCGTGACGCCATTGGGAAACGTCTTGCCGATGTCTGTAAGCGAAAGGAGCGGCGGCGAGACCGCGTCATCGCGCCGCGCCGCCGGCCAGCTCGATGGCTTTGCTTTGCTGGCGATGACGGAAGCGTCTGTCAACGCTTGGCCTCCATGCCGACCTTCTTGCCGATGAAGCGCAGCGTGTAGCCCTTCTTGTAATCGAGGTCGGCGGGAACGACGCCGGCCTTGGCCATTTTTTCGAAGAAGCTTTTCATGCGCGCATGCGTCATGGCGCCGACGCCAAGCGTTTGCGCGTCGCCCGAATCGACGACGCCACGCTCCTTCATCTTTTGAAGCGAGAAAGCAATCTGGCCGTCCGTCATCTCCGGATTGTCGCGTTTGATCGCCGCATTGGCCGAGGCGTTATCGCCATTAAGATAATTTTGCCAGCCGATGATCGAGGCGTCGACGAAGCGCTGCACGAGGTCGGGCTTCTTCTCGATCGTGTCGGCGCGCGTTTCGATCGTGGTCGAATAGCCGTCGTAGCCAACGTCCGCGAGCAGAAAGACATTCGGCCGGAAGCCGCCCTGCGTTTCGATGGCGTAAGGCTCCGAGGTGAGCAACCCCTGCTGAATCGACTTCTTGTCGGCGATGAACGGCGCGGAATTGAAGCCGTAGGGCTTCACCTTCTCGTCGCGAAAGCCATAGGCGTCCTTGAGCCATTGCCAGACCGAGGCGCGCATGTCGCCTGCGATGAAGGCCGTCGCTTTGGGAAGGTCTTCGAAGCGATCGAGGCCCTGGCCGGGATGCGACATGAAGATCACCGGATCGATCTGAAACATGCTGGCGACCGTGACGAGCGGCACGTTCTGCTGCACGGATTCGAACATCTGGATCGTATTGGCGCCCATGGCGAAGTCGACGCGTCCCGCCGCGAGCAGCAGCCGCGCGTTGATCTGCGGGCCGCCCTGCTGGATCGTCACGTCGAGGCCGTAGCGTGCGTACGTGCCGTCGGCGAGCGCCTGATAGAAGCCGCCATGCTCCGACTGCGCGCGCCAATTGGTGGCGAAGGTCACCTTGTCGAGGGCAGCCGCCGGGAGCGTGGACAGCAGGGCGAAAAAAGCGGCGAGAAGACGAAGAAACATAAAGCCGAGCGCTCCGTGGTCTCGCGGGGATAAATCACACGCCGCTGGATTTCGAGGAGAAATGAAACTTCTCGACGAGCATCGGCGGGGCCGCCGCCGCGCCGCCGCCGCCGGCCGCGCGCCATGTCCGCTCTGCCGGACCGAGCGCGACGATGTTGGCGAAGAGTTCGCCGAGCCGCTGATTGAAGCGCATATTGCGAACGGGCGCCGTCACGCGGCCGTTTTCGATGAGGAAATTGCCGTCGCGGGTGAGGCCGGTGAGCAGCAGGCTCTTGGGCTCCACCATATTCTCGTACCAGATACGCGTGATCAGCACGCCCCGTTTGACCGAGCGAATCATGTCGTCGAGCGAGGCGTCGCCGCCCGCCATGATGAAATTGCGCGCGAAAGGAATGGCTTCCGCGTCCGTCTTCTGCGCCCAGGCGCGCGAGCGATAGAGCGAAGAGACGACGCCCTTGTCGATGAAGGCGCGGGCGCGGTGCGGCACGCCTTCCCAGCCAACGCCCGCTTCCGGCGCCAGCGGGTCGGCTGGGTCGATGCGGATCGTCAGTTTCTCGTCGAAAAGTTTCTCGCCGATCAATGCGCCGCCGCCCGGGCGCGCATAGAAACTGCGGCCTTCGTCCGCGGCCCGCGCGTCCATGGCGCTCAAGGTCCAGAAGGCGAGTTCCGCCACCGCGACCGGTTCGAGGATGACCGTGTAATCGCCGGGCTCGAGATCAACGGGCTCGGTGTCATGCGCCGCCTTTTCGCAAGCCCGCCGCGCAATGCTTTCAGAATCGAGGCGCGCCGAAAAAAACTCATGTGCGCCCGCCCAGCCCGACCATCTGTCGGATTTGTTGCGCGCGGTGGCGGAAAGGTCGATTTCGCTGCGGCGTTCATAAGCGAAGAGTCCCGCGCTCGTCGCCAGCGTCTCGAACCGCCGCGCGCTGGAGGCGCAGCCGAAGGTGTCGACGCCGACGCGCGCGCCTTCGTCGATCACCCGCGCCGCCTGCGCGGCGAGCGTATCGAGCCGCAGCGCGCTGGCGTTGTCGTCATAGCGCGCCGAGCTTTCGTATTCCTGCGGGCCGAGCGGCGCGACATAGTCGGGATCGACCGGCAACATGCGCGCGATCTCCTCCGAGCGCGCGCGAGCCGCCTCGAGCGCCTCATCGTCGAGTCGCGTCGTCGTGACCGAGCCGACGCGCCCGCCGATATGGGAGGAAATGCGCAGGCTCGTCTCCGAGGTCGCGAGATTGGTGGTGGCGCCGCCGCGCGCGAAGCGCAGGCTGAAATCCTCGCCCCCGTCGATCCGCACCACGCAGGCGTCCGCGTTCGAGCGTGCGATGATGCGCTCAGTGATTGTCCTTGCGTCGTCGGAGGAGAGAAACATGCGCTTTATGCGTCGCCGCTCGTGTTCAGCACGCGCACCTGGCGGAAGCGCGCGGGCGGGCTGCCGTGGGAAACGGGCGCGACCTGCACCGGCTCCGCCTTGCCGCAGGTGAAGGTGCCGTCGAGATGATAGGTCGAGGCGTCTCCGAGCCCGTCCAGCGAATTCCAAAACGGTATCGTTCGGCCCTGATAGGCTCCGTCGCGCAAGAGCTCGCCGAGCTTGCCGTTCTTGATTTCGTAGAAGAGCTGCCCGCCGAATTGAAAATTGTCGCGCTGCTGGTCGATACTCCAGCTTCCCGCGCCGACGACATAGACGCCGTTCTCGATCCCGCCGACGAGATCGTCCAGCGTGCATTTCTCGGGGTTGGGCGCGAGTGAAATATTCGGCATGCGCTGAATCGGAAAAGCCGTGGGGCTGTCCGCATAGGCGCAGCCGTTGGAGGCGGACAGGCCGATGTAATGCGCCTGCCCGAGCGCCATCTGGAAGTTTTTCAAAACGCCCTTCTCGACGATCTTGAATTCGGCCGCTTCAGCGGGCGCGCCGTCGTCGTCGAAGCCGATGGTCGAGAGCGCGCCGGGCTGCGAGCGGTCGGCGACGATCGTCATGAGCTCCGAGCCGAAGCGCAGCGCGCCCCGCATCTGCGGCTTCACGAAACTCGTGCCGGCGAAATTCGCTTCCCATCCGAGCACGCGGTCGAGTTCGGTTGAATGGCCGACAGTCTCGTGAATGGTGAGCCAGAGATTGGTCGGATCGATGATGATGTCGTAATCGCCGGTCGTGACCGGCTTGGCCGCGAGCTTGGCCCGCGCCTGCGCCCCGGCCTCGGCGGCTTCCGTCAGGAGGCCCGCGCAGGTGACATACTCCCAGCCCGCGCCGCGCGCTGGGATCAGACTGTCGCGGGAGGCCATGCGTCCCGCGGCGCGGTCGACCGCCGTGGCGGTGAAGGTCGGATGCACCCGCGTCCGGGTCTGGCGGATGCGCGCGCCGAAACTATTGGCGAAGAGCCGCTCCTCGCGCGCGATCGACAGCGCGGCCCAGCAGAAATCGGCGCCGGCGTCGCGCGCGGCGGCGCAAACGGCAAGCAGAAGATCCGATTTCTCGCGCGACGAAATGGCGAAAGGATCGACCCCCATAGGCATGATCCATTCCGCCTCATGGGCCGGAAGCTGCTCGAGCGCGATCGGCGCGCCTTGAATGGGACGGACCGCGCGGGCGTTCTCGAGCGCGCGCTCGACGCCTGTGCGAATGGTCGCCTCGTCCAGCCGCTTCGCGCCGTAAAAGCCCCATGAGCCGTCGAGCAGGACGCGCAGGCCGAACCCGCGCGTGGACCGCTCGTCGAAATGCTCGAGCCGGTCGTCCTTGGCCTGCGCATATTCACGCAAGGTTTCGCCGAGGCGAATGTCCGCATAGCTCGCGCCGCCGCGTTTCGCGCCATCGAGCGCGAGATCGGCAAGTCTGTCGAGCAGCGCGCGGTCGAGGGCGAAGCGGCTCCCGCTCGTCGCATCGGCCCGCTCCGGGGCGTCCCTGAGGGGCGCAGCTGTTCGCGCCACTGAAGCTTCTCCTTCGGATTCAGTCGACTAATTTGAGCGCTTCGCTGGCGTTTGGCAATTCCCGTAATGCGTCGGCAGCCGCGCGCCAGCCGCACGCGGCCAGGGCTTCGCGCATATGTTCGGGGGCCGGCGCCGTAACGCTCACGGGCGGCTTGCTGTCCTGCATCGGGATCGTGATCGCCCGCGCATGCAGATGCAGCGGCGGCGCGCCCTCGCGGCGGCCATGGCCATAGACCGGGTCGCCGAGGATCGGCCACCCCATGGCCTGCGCATGCACCCTGATCTGATGGGTGCGGCCGGTGTGCGGGGTGAATTCGACGAAGGCGCGGGCGCCGTCGGCCGAGCGGCCGAGCACGCGCCAGCCGGTGCGCGACGGCAGGCCAAGCGGGTCCGGACGCATCCACCAGCCGCGCGCCGCGTCGAGACGGCCCAGCGCCAAGTCGATCTCGCCGGCGTCGCCTTCCGGGGCGCCCTCGACCACGGCCCAATAGGTCTTGCCGACGCGCCCGGTCTTGAACAGCTTCCCCAGCCGATCGAGCGCCTTGCGATGGCGGCCCAGGACGAGGCAGCCCGAGGTGTCCTTGTCGAGCCGATGGGCGAGGGCGGGGGCGCGCGGCAGGCCGAAGCGCAACTGGTCGAAGGCGTCCTCGAGGCTCGGGCCGCCCTTGGGGCCGCGATGCACGGGAACGCCCGCCGGCTTGTCGATGACGAGCATCAGCCCGTCGCGGTGCAGAAGGCGGGAAAGGAGATCCATAAACCGGGTTCTAGCAGGGGGCGGCTATCTCCGCTCGGCCACGCGGCTCGGGAGCGTCATCGCTTCGCCGATGAACCTACCATATTTGTGGAGATATTCATCCGTCAGATGCACGCCGTCGAGCTTGTAATATTCCTCATGGCCCTCGAATCTGTCGACGAAATTGTCGAATTCGAGCACATGCAGGTCGGGATGGTCGCGCCACAGCGCGACGCGGTAAAGCTCGTTCACCTGGAAATCGCAACTGTCGTAGAAACAGCGCAGCACATTGCGCTTCATCCGGCTGAAAAGATTGGGCGGCTTGAACCAGCGCTCGTTCACGCGCGGGATGGAGATCACCTCCACATCGTCGGCGTCGGCAAAATACTCGGTGAGTTTCTTGGTGAACTCGACGTAATTCGCGGCGCCGACGTGCTGAATGACGTCATTGACGCCCGTCATCAAGATCACCTTGTTCGGCGGATTGGAGTCGTAAAGCGAATAAAGCCGGTATTTGGGGAATTTTTCGCGAAGCTCCGAATAGAGAAGGCGCGAATTTCGCCCGTTGAAGCCGATGCTGCAGGCCTGCACGCCGCGTCCGCCGAGCCGTTTCGACACCACCTTGGGCAGTTCCGGAAAAACCTTGCCGTCGGAGGCCCAGGACTCGCCGACGACGAGCACGGTATAATTATTGGGTCCGTCGTTGACGAGCGAGCAGGCGACGACCGGCTCGTCCGTGCGCTTCAGGGTGAGGAGCGTCAGGCCGGTTGTGACGGCGAGGACGAAAAAGCCGCGCCGCAGGCCTGGCAGAAGGATCTCAAGCCCTTGTTTCAACAAAGCGGACGCCCCTTGGACTCATCGGGGCTCGAAACCACGACGCGCCTCAAGCTATCAGCTTTACAGGGCTGCCGCCACTTACGCTTTTTGCTCTAAGTCCACAGACTTAGCCGCCGCGTGTCAGGCGAGGGCGGGTTGCAGCGCCGCGCCGCCGGGCTCCGCAGTCGCCGTCACGCGCCGGCGGGCGACCCAGCCAGCCCGCAACCTTCCGATCGGCCGGTCGAACAGCAGCCAGATTAGCCAGGAGGCGACGAGGATGACGATGACCGCCTCCGAGCACAGGACGAAGCGATCGGCATAGGAGCCTTCGCCCGTGCCGATGGCGCCGATCACCGACCAGTGCAGCAAATAGAAGATGTAGGAAAGGTCGCCGAACATCCGGTCGGTCGAGCCGCTCTTCTGCTTCGTCGTATAGATCGCCCAGGGCGTCATCATCACGGCGATCAGGAGATTGGCCTTGCTGCTGAAGGCGAGGAGCTGGGTCTGCGTCGGATCGGCCGCGACGCTCTTGAAGAAGATCGCCGCATAGACGGCGAGCAGCGCGAAGGTCGCGCCGAGCGAGGCATAGGCCAAACGGCGGCTCGGCTTGAGGTCGTGGGTCGCGGCGGCGACGCCGATGCCGAAGAAATACAGGAAGGGCAGCACCGTCGCCGAGCCGCCGAACTTCGGCGCCAGAAGCGACAGCAGGACGCAGCCGAGCAAAACGAAGATGTTTCTCGACACCAGGAAAACGACGACCGGCGCGACGAGGTAGAACTGCATCTCCATGTCGAGCGACCAGCCCGGCACATTCGCCTGATAAGAAAGCGAATTATAGCCAAGGATCATGACGTTCGAGAAAAGCTGGCGCATCAGGCCGCCGGCCTCCGCCGGCGCGACGCCCCGCCACCACAGAAGCGCCCAGGCGATCGCGGAGCACAGCATGAAGACCGGCGCGACGCGCCAGAAGCGCGAGACGAGGAAGGTGAAATAGGACAGGCTGGTCTTGGAATAGGTCTTCGTCCACATCGTGGCGACCCAATAGCCGCTGAGGACGAAAAAGATCAGCACGGCGGACATGCCGAGATTGAACTTCGTCGTGTGGTGCACGAAGACCGCAAAGGCCAGCGCCATTCTCAGCGCGCCGGGCGACGCAAATTTGTCCGATCCAACCGCCATGACTGCTCCAGGGCCGCCGCATGAAAATCTGACAAATTGCTTTACTCCCTCCCGGCGCGATCGAGCTGTGGCAAGAGGTCGCGAAGGGGCGCGGCGAGGTGTGGCGTGGCGTCGCAGGCGAGCAGAGGCTTGCAGCGGTTGCGCGCCCCCGACGCGCCCACCTACGCCACGAGGCGCCACAAAGGCTGCAAGACATGGGTCCGCACCGCGGGGACTCCCGCCGGCAAGCGGGGGCGTGACGCTGAGCGGGCGGGGCGCGCTCAGGCGAGGCGTTAAACCTCTGTCGAAGATCAGGCGCGGTTGCTACATCTCGTTCATGCCGATCGATTCCCCCACCCCCAAGCTCCGCGTTGAGCTCCGTCAAGGCGTGGCGCGCCTCCTCATCGACAATGGAGCGAAGCGCAACGCCTTCGATCTCGAGATGTGGCGGGCGCTGCCGCCGCTCGTCGCCGCAATCGACGCCGAGCCCTCGGCGCGAGTCGTTTTGGTGTGCGGCGCCCAAGGCCTGCCCTTCTGCTCGGGGGCCGATATTTCGGAATTCTCCACCGTGCGCGCGACAAGCGCCGGCGGGCGGGCCTATGAGCAGGCCAATGTCGAGGCCTTCGACGCCATTTCGTCTTGCTCCAAGCCGACCCTCGCGGCCATATCCGGCTTCTGCATGGGCGGCGGCATGGGGATCGCCGCCGCCTGCGACCTGCGCGTCGCGCAGGAAGGCGCGGCCTTCGCCATTCCGGCCGGACGATTGGGCGTCGGCTATCCGCCCTCGGCCATGCGCTATGTGGTGGCGGCGGTGGGCGCGCAGCGCGCCTTCGAGATGTTCTTCACCGCCCGACGCTTCACCGCGAAGGAGGCGCTCGCTGCGGGGTTCCTGGCGCGGGTTTTCGAATCGGAGAGCTACGAGGGGGCGGTGGACGATCTCTCACAGACGATCGCCGCCAATGCGCCGCTGACGCTTGCCGCGGCCAAGGCCGCCATCCGCGCCGCCGCCGGACTTCCCAATGCGCCGAGCCTCGCAGACTGCGAGGCCCTCGCGGCGCGCTGTTTCGACAGCGCCGATTACATGGAGGGGCGCGCGGCCTTTCTCGAAAAACGCGCGCCGAAGTTCACGGGAAGGTGAGGTGAGCTCAGATCACGTAATCGAACGAGTCGTACGCGAGCCCGCGCAAGAGCTGGTCCATGTCGCGGGCGGGCTCGGCCGCCGCCTCGACGCCAACGACCTTCGCCGGCACGCCCGCGACCACGGAGTTGGGCGGAACCGGGTGCAGCACGACGGACCCCGCCGCGATTCGCGCGCGCTGGCCGATCTCGATATTGCCGAGGATCTTCGAGTCGGCGCCGATCATCACGCCGCGCCGGATCTTCGGATGGCGGTCGCCCGCGACCTTTCCGGTGCCGCCCAACGTCACGCCGTGCAGGATCGAGACGTCGTCCTCGACGACCGCCGTCTCTCCCACGACGAACCCCGTCGCGTGGTCGAGGAAAATCCCCTTGCCGAACCGCGCCGCCGGATGAATGTCGGCGGCGAGCGCGTCCGAGGCGCGGCTCTGGATGTAGAAGGCGAAGTCGCGTTTTCCCGCGCGCCACAGCGCATGGGCGAGGCGCGACGCCTGGATAGCGTGATAGCCCTTGAAATAAAGCAGCGGCTCGATGAGGCGCCGGCAGGCGGGGTCGCGTTCGACATAGGCCGCCGCGTCGGCGCGGAACGCGTCGCCGATCGTGGGCTCGCTGTCGAGCGCGGCGAGAAAGGCGTCGGCGATTGTCGCGGCGTCCATCGCCGAGGCGCCGAGCCGGCCGCTCACGCGATGGATCACCGCCTCTTCGAGGCTATGCCGGTTCAAAAGCTCGCCCATGAACAGGGGCGCGAGGGCGGGGTCGAGCCGCAGCGCGTCCTCCGCCTCCTGCCGCATATGCGCCCACATGGCGTCACGCTCCGCGCAAAGCGCGCCGAGTTCTTGCGGCGGGCGCTCGCTGGCCATTTCTAGAACTTCACCTGCGGCGCCTGCTGCGCCGACTCGCTCGCCGAAAATTCCGCCATCGGTTTGGCGTCCGCAAAGAAAGTCTTCGCCCACAGCAGGGTGGGAAAGGTTCGCAGCGACAAATTATATTCGCGGACGGCCTCGATATAGTCCCGCCGCGCGACATTGATGCGGTTCTCCGTGCCTTCGAGCTGGGATTGCAGCGCCAGGAAGTTCTGGTTCGATTTGAGGTCGGGATAGGCTTCGCTCACCGCGAGCAGCCGGCCGAGCGCGCCGGTGAGCTGCGCCTGCGCGTCCTGGAACTGCTTCATCTTCTCCGGATCGGTGATGCTCGAGGCGTCGACCTTCACGGCGGTCGCCTTGGCGCGCGCTTCGACGACGGATGTCAGCACGTCCTTTTCCTGTTTGGCGTAACCTTGCACCGTCGCCACGAGATTGGGAATAAGATCGGCGCGGCGCTGGTACTGGGATTGCACGGAGGCCCATTTGGCCTTGGCGTTTTCCTCGAGCGTCGGGATTGTGTTGTAGCCGCAGCCCGACAGCGACAGGGCGGCGACAATCGCGACGGCGAGGATGCGCCAGCGGGGCATGAGGCTCATATTCATCTCCATGAAATCGGGACCAGGGCGCGCCCCGGCAAGTTTAGGATAGTCACAAACTTAAGGCCTCGCTCTTCGCATGGAAAGGGCGCGCGCCTGGTCTAGAATGAGCAGGGAAACAGAGGAAGGCGCATGGTCATCGACGACATCATCGGCAATTTCGAGCTCTTGGAGGAGTGGGAGGATCGCTACCGCTATCTGATCGAGCTGGGCCGCACGCTCGAGCCGCTGCCGAAGGAATCCTACGCAGACGAGAACAAGGTGCGCGGCTGCGCCAGTCAGGTCTGGCTCGAGACGACGCGCGGGCGGGACGCCGACGGCGCGCCGACGCTCACTTTCCGCGGCGACAGCGACGCGCATATCGTGCGCGGCCTCGTCGCGCTTGTGCTGGCGCTTTATTCCGGCCGCCGCGCGCAGGAGATCGTGGAGACGGACGCGAGCCCGCTCTTCAAGCAGCTCGGGCTCGCCGAACATCTCACGCCGCAGCGCGCCAATGGCCTGCGCGCCATGGTCGAGCGCATCAAGAAGGAAGCGCGCGACGCCCTGGCGTAAAGCGGCCGTTTGCGCCTCGACGGACGGGGCCGCTTCGCACGCTGACGTTTACAGGCTGGGCCGATAATCCTCCGCGCCCCAGTGCACGAGGCTTTTCGCCCGCGCGGGGCCGGTGGCGGCGGCGCCGATCCCATAATGGCGCGCGAGCCGCGCGAGGGCGATCTTCAGCACCACCTTGCCGGAGCGCGCCGGCCATCCGCGTTCGCTTTCGACCGTCTCCAACCCCTTGAGATAGCCGCACATGTCGGTGAGCAGCCCGGCGAGATCGGGCCCGACGGCGTCATAGGCGCGCGCCAGACGTTTGCGGGCGTCCAAGGCGATCTCCGTGACCACGACGCCGGCGTCCGCTCCCCGCCGCGCGCCGGCGCCGGACGACTCCCAATTGGCGGTGACGCGCTGGAGGATTTGCGCCTGCTCGATATCGCGGCGGAAGCGCTCGCCGGCCTCGATCTGCGCGGGATCGAGGAAGGGCCGCCCATCCGCCCCCTTTCGCCGGGCGAGCAGGCGAGAGGGCTCTCGGCTTCGTTCACCAGCGTCGGCCCCGCGCCTTTTTCCGCCGGACGCCGCGCGTAATCGCCGTGCTGGGCGCGGAACGGATCGAGTTCGGGATCGTCGGCAGCCCGCCGCCGCAGGTAGGCGCGGCCGGCGTCGGTCAGATAGAGGCGACGCGCCGTTCCTTCGCGGACCCATTGCGCGAGCCCCTCCGCCACCGCCGCCTCGCCCGCCTCGGCGGCGATCCGGGCGCGGGCAACGGTGACGCCCTTGCGGGGGGCGAGCACGACGAGCGTGTTCGCGTCGAAATCGCTCGGGGCCGCGCAGGCGCCGGCCTCGCCGAGCGCCCGCGCCAGCCGTTCGAGCGCCCGCGCGGCCGTTTCTTCCCTCGGTCGGCTTGCCTTGCTCATCGCCCGTCTCCTTCCCCCGCGATCAGCCCGAAGACCATGTCGCGCTGGGCGGCGACCGCCCGTTCGAGCCTCGCGGCGCAGCGGTCGAAGGCGGGATTGCTGCGCAGGTCCTCGATGCGGGCGCAGGCGTAGCGCATGGAGGCGCGGTCGCGCGCGAAATCGCGGGCGCAGGCCGAAAGGCTGGCGCCGAGCGCGACGTGATGGAGATAGACCGCGAGATGCCGCGCGCGCGTCACCCTGGCGCGGGTCCGCCAGCGATCAGCGAGGGCGGCCACGGGCACCCCGGTCGCCGCAGCGGCGGCCGCCGCGCTCAGCCCCATGATCGGCGGGGGCGGAAAAACAGTCCTGTCGAGAAAGGCATGCATCGTCTCGGTCTCCCTCTGCGAGATCAATGTAAAGCTTAAGATGGAAAAAAATCCTATTCAAGGGAAAAAATTCTTTCCCCAGGGCGCCGATCTCGGTCGATCCTTCGCGCCTGGAGGATCGAGACATGACCAGAACCCAAAGCGCCCTTGGCTCCCTTGGCGCAAAGAGACAGGTTTTCGAGAGGCTGGAGGCGGCGGCGCGGCCCGCTGTCGACGCGGCGCTCGACGCAAGTCTCGCCGCCTATAACCGCGCCCATGCGCTGTCGCGCTTTCACCGCCTCTCGCAGGAGATCATTGCGAGCGAAACGCCCCAGGCCGCACGGCGAGTGGTTCGGGAGATCGAACGCGCCTTGCGCGCCGAGCGGGCGCGCCGCGGCCATTGGACTTATGACCTCAACCGGCATATCGCGCTCCTTGTCGCGCATCGCGCCGAAAGCGCCCGCCTCGCGCGGCTACGCGGCGCCGCGATCAGAAGCGGCGGGGCCGAAAAAGCGTAGAGTCGCTTTTCAGGCCCGCCGCCTTTGCATAAATTCAACCTCCGCTCCGCTCGCAGGCTCGCTGAATGCTCTTTGTGGAAAGAATTCTGGCGCTCGCCGCCGCCGCCGTCGTCGCAATCTGTCTCGGCGTCGGCATGATGATCCTGGCGTTCAGCCCGGCGCGGCCGGGCGGGGCCTTCAGCGCGTTGAGCGGCCCGATCGACCTCGCCACGGCGCGGCAGATCGTCGAGACCGAGATCGCGCAGGCGCCGGAATATGCGCGCTTCTTCGCGCGGCTGCGCGAAACCTTCACCGGCGATTACGAAAAGACGCTGCAGGAGTTCGCCGAGCGGCTCTCGCAGACGAAGACCGAGCAGAGCGTCGATTACTATCTCTCCGAGGCGGTGCGGCGGCTGCGCCAGTCGCGCGGCAGCCTCGCCGCCAAGGCCGATCCCGAGGCGATGTCGCGCGTCTTCGCCGAGCAGCTCGCGGTGTTGCAGGCCGTGGCGCGGGAAGACAAGAAATTATGCGTCGGCTTTCTCTATGGCGCGACCAATCAGGACTTCCAGCGCTTCGCCGCGGCGCGGCGTCCGCTCGTCGCCCAGATGGCGACCGCCAGCCTCGAGGCGATGGTGAGCGGCAAGACCAAAAACCTCGCCCGCAGCCAGCCGACCGAGGCGGATTTCAAGACGCTCGAGACGGCGCTCGCCGCGCGCGGCCTCGACAAGGCGGAAATCGATGCGCTGCTCGACGGCAAAATGCCCGACCCGCCGCTCGACGACGCCAGGATGTGCGCCGCGGGACAAACCTATCTCGAAGTGCTGCGCACCTTGCCCGAGGCGTCGCGCACGCGGATTTACGGTCTGGCGCTGGAGCTGATGGCGAAGTCGTAACGGCTCAGGCCGGTCGCCCAGGGAGCCCCCAAAGCAAAGCTACTCGTCGACCTCCTCACAGCGAAACGGTCCCCGCCACCGCGCATAGCGCCAGGGGGTGAACGCGCTGGCGCCTGCGGGCAGGCGCTCCGGAACGGGGTCGAATCCCTCGCCGCCGCCCGGCCGGCATCGGCAAATGCGCGCAAAGCCCATCCAGCCTCCCGCCCACAGGCCATGTTTTGCAATGGCCTCCTCCGCATATTCCGAGCACGTCGGCGCATAGCGGCAACTCCGCCCGGCGAAGGCGGAGAAAGTCACGCGATAGACGAGGATCAGCGCGCGCGCGGCGCCAGCGGGGAGGCTCTCCAGGAGGGAAAGGAGGGAAGACACGAACGCCATCTCTTCGTTTTCAACCAGTATCGCCGCCTCGCGCGCCTGTGACGCCCGCGCCTGTCGCGGTTGTCCACGCGGCTCCGCTCTGGCGCGAGCTGCCGGATGCGCGCCGGCGGGACAAGCCGCGGCCATGACGGACCGCACAAGCGGATAACCCAAAGAAGAAAGGCCGCCCTCGCGGGCGGCCTTCTTTTTCACCAGGCTCTTACTCCGCCGGCGGCAGCGCCGGGGCCGGCTCGGCCGCCTCGGCGCGCTGCTCGATGATCAGGTCGTCGCGGCCCGATGCGATGCCGCGGAACTTGGCCATCGCTGCGCCCGTGCCGGCCGGGATGAGACGGCCGACGATGACGTTCTCCTTGAGGCCGACCAGCGGGTCGATCTTGCCGTTGACGGCGGCCTCGGTGAGGACGCGCGTCGTCTCCTGGAAGGAGGCGGCGGAGAAGAAGGAGCGCGTCTGCAGCGACGCCTTGGTGATGCCGAGCAGCACCGGCGTCCCGCTCGCGGGCTTGCCGCCGTTCTCGATCGCCCTGGCGTTCGCCTCGTCGAGCTCGACGTGATCCACCTGCTCGCCTTCGAGGAAGCCGGTGTCGCCCGGATCGGTGATGTCGATCTTCTGAAGCATCTGACGCACGATCACTTCGATGTGCTTGTCGTTGATGTTCACGCCCTGCAGACGATAGACCTCCTGGATCTCGTTGACGAGGTAGGCCGCAAGCTCCTCCACGCCCTTGATCGCCAGGATGTCGTGCGGCGCCGGATTGCCGTCGACGATGTAATCGCCCTTTTCGACGACGTCGCCATCCTGAAGGTGAATGTGCTTGCCCTTCGGGATCAGATATTCGACCGGCTCCGCGCCCTCTTCCGACGGCACGATGCTGAGACGCTGCTTGTTCTTGTAGTCGCGGCCGAACTGAACGGTGCCCGAGATCTCCGCGATGATCGCGTGATCCTTCGGCCGGCGCGCCTCGAAGAGCTCCGCGACGCGCGGAAGACCGCCGGTGATGTCGCGGGTCTTGGCGCTTTCGACCGAGATACGCGCGACAATGTCGCCGGCCTTCACCGTGCCGCCGGGCTCGACCGCGATGATCGAGTCGACAGGCAGCAGATAGCGGGCGTCGCCGCCGCGCTGCAGCTTGGCGATCTTGCCGTCCGCGCTCTTGATGACGATCGCGGGCTTGAGGCTCGCCGAGCGCAGATTGAGGCGCCAGTCCATGACCATGCGCTTGGCGATGCCGGTCGATTCGTCGACCGTCTCCGACATCGACTGGCCTTCGACGAGGTCCTCGAAGCCGATGACGCCGTCCACCTCGCTGATGATGGGACGCGTATAGGGGTCCCACTCGGCGATGCGCTGGCCGCGCTTGACCTTGTCGCCTTCGTCGACCTTCAGCTTGGCGCCGTATTGGATACGGTTCACCGCGCGCTCGGCGCCGTCCGGCCCGAGGATCACGATGGCGACGTTGCGCGCCATGACGATGAGGTCGCCGTCCGAGTTGCGGGCGACATGGCGGTTGCGCACATGCACCGTGCCCTCGAAATTCGACTCGATGAAGGACTGGTCCGCGAGCTGCGCCGCGCCGCCGATGTGGAAGGTGCGCATGGTGAGCTGCGTGCCCGGCTCGCCAATCGACTGCGCCGCGATGACGCCCACGGCCTCGCCCATATTGACGGGCGTGCCGCGCGCGAGGTCGCGGCCATAGCATTTGGCGCAGACACCGTTCTTGGCCTCGCAGGTCAAGACCGAGCGGATCTTCACCTCCTGAATGCCGGCGGCGTTGATCGGCTCGATATGCCACTCCTGGATCATCTCGCCCGCGGGGACGATGACCCTGCCGTCCGGCGCCTTGAGATCCTCCGCCGCCGTGCGGCCGAGGATACGCGTCGCCAGCGACGCGACGACCTGGCCGGCGTCGATGATGGCGCGCATGCGGATGCCGTTCTGCGACCCACAGTCCGTGGACGAGATGATCGAATCCTGCGCGACGTCGACGAGACGACGGGTGAGATAGCCCGAGTTCGCGGTCTTCAACGCCGTATCCGCGAGGCCCTTGCGGGCGCCGTGGGTGGAGTTGAAGTATTCGAGAACCGTCAGCCCTTCCTTGAAGTTCGAGATGATCGGGCTCTCGATGATCTCGCCCGACGGCTTCGCCATCAGGCCGCGCATGGCGGCGAGCTGCTTCATCTGCTGCGGCGAACCGCGCGCGCCGGAGTGCGACATCATGTAGATCGAATTGATCGGCACGTCGCGGCCGTGCTCGTCCTTACGCACCGCGGAGATGCGCTGCATCATCTCCTCGGCGAGCTTGTCCGTGCACTTCATCCAGGCGTCGACGACCTTGTTGTATTTCTCACCCTGGGTGATGAGGCCGTCGTTGTACTGCTGCTCATATTCTTTCGCGGCGGCGCGCGTCTCGGAGACGATCTTCTCCTTCGTCTCCGGCACGACCATGTCGTCCTTTCCGAAGGAGATGCCGGCCTTGAAGGCTTCGCGGAAGCCGAGCGCCATGATGCGGTCGCAGAAAATGACCGTCTCCTTCTGACCGCAGTTGCGGTAGACGGTGTCGATCATGTTCGAGATCTCTTTCTTGGTCATCAGCTTGTTGACGACGTCGAAGGGGATCTTCGTGTGCTTGGGCAGAAGCTGGGCGAGCATCATGCGGCCCGGCGTGGTGTCGTAGATTTTCGCCACGCGCTTGCCCGCCGCGTCATAGGTCCAGCCGCGGCCCTTGATCTTCGTGTGCAGCGTGATGGCCTTGGCGGCGAGCGCGTGCTCGATCTCGCCCTGATTGGCGAAGCACATGCCCTGGCCCGGCTCGCCGTCGCGCTCCAGCGTCAGATAATAGAGGCCCAGAACAATGTCCTGCGACGGCACGATGATGGGCTGACCATTCGCCGGGTGCAGGATGTTGTTCGTCGACATCATCAGCACGCGCGCTTCCAACTGCGCTTCGAGCGACAGCGGCACGTGCACGGCCATCTGGTCGCCGTCGAAGTCGGCGTTGAAGGCCGCGCAGACGAGCGGATGCAGCTGGATCGCCTTGCCCTCGATCAGCACCGGCTCGAAGGCCTGAATGCCGAGACGATGCAGCGTCGGCGCGCGGTTCAGGAGAACCGGATGCTCGCGAATGACCTCGTCGAGGATGTCCCAGACTTCGGGCTTCTCTTTCTCCACGAGCTTCTTGGCCTGCTTCACGGTCGCCGAATAGCCCTTGGCGTCGAGACGCGAATAGATGAAGGGCTTGAACAGCTCCAGCGCCATCTTCTTTGGCAGGCCGCATTGATGCAGTTTGAGCTCCGGACCGACGACGATCACCGAGCGGCCCGAATAGTCGACGCGCTTGCCGAGCAGATTCTGGCGGAAGCGGCCCTGCTTGCCCTTCAGCATGTCGGCGAGCGACTTCAGCGGGCGCTTGTTGGCGCCCGTGATGACGCGGCCGCGGCGGCCGTTGTCGAACAGCGCGTCGACGGCCTCCTGCAGCATGCGCTTTTCGTTGCGGATGATGATGTCCGGCGCGCGCAGCTCGATCAAGCGCTTCAGGCGGTTGTTGCGGTTGATGACGCGGCGGTAGAGATCATTCAAGTCCGACGTCGCGAAGCGCCCGCCGTCGAGCGGGACGAGCGGACGCAGATCCGGCGGGATGACCGGGATTTCCTTCAGGATCATCCACTCCGGCCGATTGCCCGACTGGATGAAGGCCTCGATGATCTTCAAGCGCTTGGCGAGCTTCTTGGGCTTGAGCTCGGTCTTCGCCTCGGCGATCTCCTGACGCAGGGACGCGGCGATGCCCTCGAGGTCCATCGACTCGAGCAGCCGGCGGATCGCCTCGGCGCCGATCATGGCGGTGAACGTGTCCTGGCCGAACTCGTCCTGCGCGGTGAGATATTCCTCTTCCGAGAGGAGCTGGCGCTCCTTGAGCGGGGTGAGGCCCGGATCAATGACGATATAGGACTCGAAGTAGAGGATGCGCTCGAGATCCTTCAGCGTCATATCGAGCAGAAGGCCGATGCGCGAGGGCAGCGACTTCAGGAACCAGATATGCGCGACGGGCGCGGCGAGCGAGATATGGCCCATCCGGTCGCGCCGCACGCGCGCGAGCGTGACTTCGACGCCGCACTTCTCGCAGATGACGCCCTTGTATTTCATGCGCTTGTACTTGCCGCACAAGCACTCGTAGTCCTTGATCGGCCCGAAGATGCGCGCGCAGAACAGACCGTCGCGTTCGGGCTTGAACGTGCGGTAGTTGATCGTCTCGGGCTTCTTGATCTCGCCGAACGACCAGGAGAGGATTTTCTCCGGGCTGGCGATCGAAATCCTGATCTGGTCGAAGGCCTGCGTCGCCACGACCGGATTGAAGAGATTCATGACCTCTTGCTGATTCATGGTCTTCTCCTGGGACGCCGGGGCGCGTGAGCCGCGCCGCCTGCGTCGTAAAATCTCAAGGGTTGGCTACGCCGTCACAGGAGCGAAGCAACGAAGCATTCCAGAGCCGCCGTTGCTGCTCTGGAATGCTGCGCTCGCCATGACGGGGGACAGTCGCATCGACTATTCCGCAGCCTCCGCGGTGGACGGCGCCATCTCTTCCTGCTCCGGCGTGGCGTTGGTGAGCTCGACATTGAGCGCCAGCGAACGCATTTCCTTGATGAGCACGTTGAAGCTCTCCGGAATGCCGGATTCGAAAGTGTCGTCGCCGCGCACGATCGATTCATAGACTTTGGTGCGGCCCGCGACGTCGTCGGACTTCACCGTCAGCATTTCCTGCAGCGTGTAGGCGGCGCCATAGGCTTCGAGCGCCCACACCTCCATTTCGCCGAAACGCTGGCCGCCGAACTGCGCCTTGCCGCCCAGCGGCTGCTGGGTGACGAGCGAGTAGGGGCCGATCGAGCGCGCGTGGATCTTGTCGTCGACGAGGTGATGGAGCTTCAGCATATAAATGTAGCCCACGGTCACCTTGCGGTCGAAGGCCTCGCCGGTGCGGCCGTCGAAAAGCGTCACCTGGCCCGACGAGGCGAGCCCCGCCTTGGTCAGCATGTCGACGATGTCCTTCTCGCGCGCGCCGTCGAAGACCGGCGTCGCGATCGGCACGCCGCGCTTCAGATCCTTGCCGATCTCGATGAGCGTCGTTTCGTCGACGTGATCGAGCTCCTGATCGGGACCATAGACGTCCTTCAAGGCCTCGCGCACCGGCGTCGCGTCCTTGCTGCGCATATAAGCGTCGACCGCCTTGCCGACCTGCTTGCCCAGACCCGCGCAGGCCCAGCCCAGATGCGTCTCGAGAATCTGGCCGACGTTCATGCGGCTTGGAACGCCGAGCGGGTTGAGCACGATGTCCACGGGCGTGCCGTCCTCGAGGAAGGGCATGTCCTCCTGCGGCACGATGCGCGAGACGACGCCCTTGTTGCCGTGACGGCCGGCCATCTTGTCGCCGGGCTGAATCTTGCGCTTCACCGCGACGAAGACCTTGACCATCTTCATCACGCCGGGCGGCAGCTCGTCGCCGCGCTGCAGCTTCTCGACCTTGTCGAGGAAGCGGTTTTCGAGGCCCTTCTTCGACTCGTCGTACTGCTTGCGGACGGCTTCGATCGAGGCCATCAGCGCGTCGTCCTCGATAACGAAGGTCCACCACTGCGAGCGCGGATATTCGTCGAGGATCGCCTGCGTCAGCACCTGATCCTTCTTGAAGCTCTTCGGGCCGGCGATGGCCTTCTTGCCGATGAGGGTTTCGCCGAGGCGCGCATAGACGTTGCGGTCGAGGATCGCGAGCTCGTCGTCGCGGTCCTTGGCGAGCCGCTCGATCTCCTCGCGCTCGATCGCCTGCGCGCGCTCGTCCTTCTCGACGCCGTGCCGATTGAAGACGCGCACTTCGACGATGGTGCCCTGAACGCCCGGCGGCACGCGCAGGGACGTGTCGCGCACGTCGGACGCCTTCTCGCCGAAGATGGCGCGCAGGAGCTTCTCTTCGGGCGTCATCGGGCTTTCGCCCTTCGGCGTGATCTTGCCGACGAGAATGTCGCCCGCCTGCACCTCGGCGCCGATATAGACGATGCCCGCTTCGTCCAGGTTCTTCAGCGTCTCTTCCGAGACGTTGGGAATGTCGCGGGTGATCTCTTCGGGACCAAGCTTGGTGTCGCGCGCCATCACTTCGAATTCGTCGATATGGATCGACGTGAACACGTCCTCCTTGACGATGCGCTCGTTGAGGAGGATCGAATCCTCGAAGTTGTAGCCGTTCCACGGCATGAAGGCGACGAGCACGTTGCGGCCGAGCGCCAGATCGCCGAGGTCCGTCGACGGGCCGTCGGCGATGATGTCGCCCTTTTGCACGACGTCGCCGACGCGCACGAGCGGCTTCTGGTTGATGCAGGTCGACTGGTTCGAGCGCTGGAACTTCATCAGCCGGTAGATGTCGACGCCGGGTTTGGCCGGGTCCTGCTCTTCCGTGGCGCGGATGACGATACGCGTCGCGTCGATCTGGTCGACGACGCCCGTGCGGCGGGCGGCGATCGCGGCGCCCGAGTCGCGCGCGACGATCGGCTCCATGCCGGTGCCGACGAGCGGCGCGTCGGCCTTGACGAGCGGCACGGCCTGACGCTGCATGTTCGAGCCCATGAGGGCGCGGTTGGCGTCGTCGTTCTCGAGGAACGGGATCAGCGCCGCGGCGACCGAGACGAGCTGCTTGGGCGACACGTCCATCGCGTCGACTTTTTCGCGCGGCACCAGCATGACGTCGCCGGCGTGACGGCAGAGCACGAGGTCTTCCGTCAGATTGCCGTCGGCGTCGATCGGCGCATTCGCCTGCGCGACGTGATACTTCGACTCTTCCATCGCCGAGAGATAGGCGACCTCGTCCGTCACCTTGCCGTCGCGGACGCGGCGGTAAGGCGCTTCGATGAAGCCATATTTATTGACGCGCGCGAAGGTCGCCAGCGAGTTGATCAGGCCGATGTTCGGGCCTTCGGGCGTTTCGATCGGGCAGATGCGGCCATAATGCGTGGGGTGCACGTCGCGCACCTCGAAGCCGGCGCGCTCGCGCGTCAGGCCGCCCGGACCCAGCGCCGAGAGACGACGCTTGTGCGTGATCTCCGAAAGCGGGTTGGTCTGGTCCATGAACTGCGAGAGCTGCGAGGAGCCGAAGAACTCGCGCACCGCGGCGGCCGCGGGCTTGGCGTTGATCAGATCCTGCGGCATGACCGTGTCGATGTCGACCGAGGACATGCGCTCCTTGATGGCGCGCTCCATGCGCAAAAGGCCGAGGCGATACTGATTTTCCATCAGCTCGCCGACCGAGCGGACGCGGCGGTTGCCGAGATGGTCGATGTCGTCGATCTCGCCACGGCCGTCGCGCAGGTCGACAAGCGCCTTCACCACGGCGAGAATGTCCTCACGACGCAGCGTGCGCACCGTGTCCGGCGCATCGAGATCGAGGCGCATGTTCATCTTCACGCGGCCGACGGCCGAGAGGTCGTAGCGCTCCGCGTCGAAGAACAGCGAATGGAACATGGCTTCCGCCGTGTCCATGGTCGGCGGCTCGCCGGGGCGCATCACGCGATAAATGTCGAACAGCGCTTCTTCGCGGTTCGAATTCTTGTCGACCGCGAGCGTGTTGCGGATGTAGGGGCCGACGTTGATATGGTCGATGTCGAGCACCGGCAGCTCGTCGAAGCCCTTCTCCAGCAGCAGCGGCAGCGTCTTGGCGGTGATCTCGTCGCCGGCTTCCGCGAAAATCTCGCCCGTGCCCGGGTCGAAGAGATCTTCGGCGAGATACTGGCCGTAGAGGTCTTCCGACGACACGCGGATCGCCTTCACGCCCTTTTCGGCGAGCTGGCGCGCAGCGCGCACGGCGAGCTTCTTGCCGGCCTCCAGGATGACCTGGCCGGTGTCGGCGTCGATCATGTCGGCGACGGCCTTCACGCCCTTCATGCGCTCGGCGTCGAAGGGCATGCGCCAGTTTTCGCCATCCGCCTTGTAGGCGATGGTCTTGTAGAAGGTCGAAAGAATCTCTTCGCCGTCGAGGCCGAGCGCGAACAAAAGCGACGTCACCGGAATCTTGCGGCGGCGGTCGATGCGGGCGTAGACGATGTCCTTGGCGTCGAACTCGATGTCGAGCCAGGAGCCGCGATAGGGAATGATGCGGGCGGCGAACAGCAGCTTGCCGGAGGAGTGGCTCTTGCCCTTGTCGTGGTCGAAGAACACGCCCGGCGAACGATGCATCTGCGAGACGATGACGCGCTCGGTGCCGTTGACGATGAAGGTGCCGTTCGACGTCATGAAGGGCATGTCGCCCATGTAGACGTCCTGCTCCTTGATGTCCTTGACCGACTTCGCCTGCGTATCGGGATCGACGTCGAACACGATGAGGCGCAGCGTCACCTTGAGCGGCGCGGCGAAGGTCATGCCGCGCTGGCGGCATTCGTCGACGTCGTATTTCGGCTGCTCGAACTCGTAGCGGACGAATTCGAGCAGCGCGACCTGCGAGAAGTCGGAGATCGGAAAAACGGATTTGAAGACGGACTGAAGGCCTTCGTCGGGGCGGCCGCCCTTGGGCTCGTCGACAAGCAGGAATTGATCGTAAGAGGCCTTCTGCACCTCGATCAGATTGGGCATCGCCGCCGCTTCGCGGATGTGTCCGAAGAACTTGCGGGTGCGCTTGCGACCGGTGAACTTGCGGGCCGACGTCTGAGCCATGTCGCTTTTCGAGCCTCTCTCATGAGGGCGGCCTGCTCACATTCGAGCCGCTCTCGCCCTGTCGGGCGCCTGCCACATAGCGCCCCTTATCAACCGCGCGCGGCCCCGGCTCGAGCCGGGACCGCGATTCTCGTCTCGCCGCCGCTTTGAAGGCGGCGGGGGAAATTACTTGAGCTCGATCTTGGCGCCGACCTTCTCGAGGGTCGCCTTGATCTTCTCGGCCTCTTCCTTCGAAGCGCCTTCCTTCAGCGGCTTCGGGGCGCCTTCGACGAGGTCCTTGGCTTCCTTCAGGCCGAGGCCGGTGATCGCGCGGACCTCCTTGATGACCTCGATCTTCTTGTCGCCGGCCGCGGCCAGGATCACGTTGAACTCGGTCTTCTCCTCGGCGGCCGGAGCGGCGGCGCCAGCGGCCGGCGCGGCGGCGACAGCCACGGCGGCGGCCGCGGAGACGCCCCACTTCTCTTCGAGCAGCTTGGCGAGCTCAGCCGCCTCGAGGACGGTGAGAGCCGAGAGGTCTTCGACGATCTTTTCGAGATTAGCCATAGTTGCGTCCTTTGAATTTGGTTCTTGACTTGGTTTGCGCGCCTCTTAGGCCGCGTCTTTCTTGGCGTAGGCGCCGAACACGCGCGCGAGCTTGGCGGCAGGCGCGGTCGAGAGCTGGGCGATTTTGGTCGCGGGCGCCTGGATGAGGCCCACGAGCTTGGCGCGCAGTTCGTCGAGAGACGGCATGGTCGCAAGCGACTTGACGCCGTCCGGGTTCAGCAACGTGGCGCCCATGGCGCCGCCCAGGATCACGAACTTGTCATGGTCCTTGGCGAAGGCCACAGCCACCTTCGGCGCCGCCACCGGATCGTCCGAATAGGCGATCAGGGTCGGGCCCTTGAGCAGGGTCCCGAAATCGGCGACGCTCGCGCCATCCAGAGCGATCTTGGCGAGGCGGTTCTTGGCGACCTGAACGGATGCGCCCTCTTCGCGGGCCCGCTTGCGCAGGGCCTGCATTTGGGCGACCGTCAAGCCGGAGTAGTGCGCAACGACGATCGCGCCGGCCTGATTAAAGACCTGGTGCAACGCCGCGACGGCTTCTTTTTTCTCCGCTCTATCCACGGTTGCTCTCTTCATAACTGGCGGGAGGAACCCGCCGGTTGCGACTTGCCGCCCGCGGGCGCGGACGGCTCCGTAGATCCTGTCCCCAGAGCGCCTCGCCGGATGACGAAAGCCCTGGTTGAAGGGGCGTGAACCAAATTCAAAGGACGTTGGCGGTCGAGCCAGCGGCCAAAAATTACGGTTTCCCCGTCTGTGCAGGCCGCTTTCGGACGACAGATTTCTCTGATCGTCCTCCAGCCGATTGAGTCGCTCGGGGTGTGGAAACCCCTTCGACGACGCCGGCAGTCTCGGACAGGACATGGCCGGACGGGACACGAGGCTTTACCCCCGGATCCGCCGGCCTATCCACCGCCTGTCTCCTAAGCCATTGACAAAGCCTTGGTTCGGGCGGAAGCTCCAAATCTGAAAGCGGGGTCGAAGCCCTATGTCAACCCCGGAACGGCTTATTTAAAGGGCCGGCGCCCGTTTGCCAAGAGGTAAATTCGGCGCAGGGTCTTTTTGTGCTCAGCTTAGAGGCGATGTTGCGCCGCCGCTTGGCCTTCATCAGCGCCCTGGCGTGAATTCCATGCGCACGCGCCCGCCGCTCGAATAGTTCATTGATGCGCCGGCGGGGCCCAAATGGCGCGCCGCCGCCCGGCGGCCGCCACGTGAAGCGCCGCCGCCGCGCTTCTCCCCTTCGGCGGCGACGCCGGGGTAGCTCGCGCCGTGCTGGCCGCGCATCGGGCCGAAGGACGCGAGGCAAAGATTGTAGGCGTTGGGGTCCTTTATGGCCTCGCAGTCGTCGATCGTCCGGGGGCCAGCGACGGCGGACGGCGCGAGGGCGCCTGCAAGAAGCGCTGCAAACACGACTGTGCGCGGGCGTCCGAACGCCCGTGTGACGGCCATGGTCTTCCCCTGCGCGCGCGAGGAGACGGAGCCTGCGCCGCCGACCTTCGCCTTCCTCACCGCAGCGACGCCCCGCATTTTCTTTCCGCCTCGGCGACGATCTTCTGCGCCACCACCTCGATTTCCGCGTCGGTGAGGGTTTTTTCGCGCGGCTGCAACGTCACCGCGACGCCGACCGACTTCCTGCCCTCCGGCACGCCGACGCCCTCATAGACGTCGAAGACGCTCACATCGGAAATGAGGGTCTTGTCGGCCCCGGCCACGGCTCGGACCAGATCACCCGCCGGCGCCGTTCGATCCACGATGAAGGCGAAATCGCGGGAGAGCGGCTGGAGGTCGGAGAGCTCCAGCTTCGGCTTGATCTTGGTGGGCTTGGCCTTGGGGGCCGGCAGCGCGTCGAGGATGATCTCGAAAGCGGCGATCGGGCCCTCCACGTCGAGCGCCTTCAGCGCGCGCGGGTGCAATTCGCCGAAATGGCCGACGATCGCCTTGGGGCCGAATTGCAGCGTCGCCGAGCGACCCGGATGGAACCAGGCGGGTCCGCCGGGGACCACCTGCAGGCCGCCGGTCGCGACGCCGAGCGCGTCGAGCAGCGTCAAGGCGTCCGCCTTGGCGTCGAAGGCGCCGGCGCGCCGGGCCGGCGCCGACCAGTGCCGCCCTGCGCCCGCGAGGCCACGGCGGATGCCGGCCGCGGAGAGTCGCTGGCCCTTTTCGGAAGGGTCGAGGAAGATCTGCCCGACCTCGAACAGGTCCTGGTCCCCGAGACCGCGCGCCGCATTGCGGTTGGCGGCGGCGACGAGGCCCGGCAGCAGGCTCGGCCGCATGTCGGAAAGATCGGCGGCGATCGGATTGGCGAGGGCGAGGCCCGGGGCGCCGCCGCCGAAGGCTTCGGCCTGCTCCTTGGCGATGAACGACCAGGTGACCGCCTCGACGAGCCCCTGCGACGCCAGCGCCCGCCGGGCGTTGCGGGCGCGCTTCTGCATCAGAGTCAGCACCGGGGGCGCGACGCCCTCGGCGCGAGGCAAGGGCGTCGACGGCACGTTGTCGACGCCAAGAATGCGCACGATTTCTTCGACGATGTCGGCCTTGCCCTCGATGTCCGGCCGCCAGCTCGGCGTCGTGACGCGCGCGCCTTCCGTCCCGGACTTTTCAACTGTGAAGCCGAGACGCTCGAGAATGGCCGTCGCCTCCGCCTGCGAGACGTCGACGCCGGCGAGGCGCTGCGTTTCCGACCAGGGGAAGTCCACGACCCGCCGCTCGCGCGGAACCGCGCCGGCGATGACGAGCTGAGAAGCCTCGCCGCCGCAGAGATCGACGACGAGTTTTGTCGCGAGTTCAATCCCGGGCAAGGCGAAGTCGGGATCGACGCCGCGCTCGAAACGGTAGCGCGCGTCGGTGACGATGCCGAGTTTGCGGCCGGTGTGGGCGATGTTCTGCGGGTCCCACAGGGCTGATTCGATCAGCACGTCGGTCGTGTCGTCGTTGCAGCCCGAGACCTCGCCGCCCATGACGCCGGCGATCGATTCAACGCCGTGATCGTCGCTGATCACGACCATGCCCGCGTCGAGCTCATGGGTCTTGCCGTCGAGCGCCAGCAGCGTCTCGCCCTTTCTGGCGCTGCGCACGACGAGATCGCCCTTCACTTTCTTCGCGTCGAAGACGTGCAGCGGCCGCGCGCGGTCGAAGGTCATGAAATTGGTGATGTCGACGAGCGCATTGATCGGCCGCAGGCCGATCTCGCGCAGACGCTTCTGCATCCAGGCCGGGCTCGGGCCGTTCTTGACGCCCCTGACGAGGCGCAGTGCGAAGAAGGGGGCGAGATGTTTGTCGCTCTCGGCGAAATCCAGCGTCACGCCCACGGGGCAGGGGAATTTGCCCTCGACGGGGAGGATGTCTTTCTCCTTGAGAACGCCGAGGCCCGCCGCCGCCAGGTCGCGCGCGACGCCGTAAACGCCGGCGGCGTCGGGCCGGTTCGGCGTGAGATTGATCTCGATGACCGGATCGTCGAGGCCGGCCCATTGCGCGTAGACTTCGCCGACCGGCGCGTCTTCGGGCAGTTCGATGATGCCCTCGCTTTCCGTCGCGAGCTCCAGCTCCTCGAAGGAGCACAGCATGCCAAGCGATTCGACGCCGCGGATGACGCCTTTGCCGAGGGTAATCTTCTTGCCGGGGATGTAAGTCCCCGGCGCCGAGAAGACGCTCCTGAGCCCCGCGCGCGCGTTCGGCGCGCCGCAGACGACTTGAACCAGTTCGGGTGCGCCCGTATCGACCTTGCAGACCCGCAGCCGGTCGGCGTTGGGATGCTGCGTCGCCTCGACAATTCGCGCGATCGTGAAGGCTTTGAGCTGCGCGGCGGGATCGTGCACATGCTCGACCTCGAGGCCGATGCGCGTCAACGTCTCGACGATCTCGGCGAGCGTGGCGGAAGTATCGAGATGCTCTTTGAGCCAGGAGAGGGTGAGTTTCATATCTTGACTTCTGTTTCGCGCACGCTTGCGGCCGCGTCATGCCCGCGCTCGTCGCGGGCATCCATGCCATGAGGCTGCAGAACGGATAAGAGCGGCGCCATTCGTTTTCCGTGTCTCTTGTTGCGAAACGCGTCGGCGTGGATGGCCGGGACGCGCCCGGCCATGACGCGCAGGGATTGCGATTTAGCTGCTCAACCCGCCCGCGAGCGTCGGGAAATCCAGCGGCCTGAAACCATAATGCTCCAGCCAGCGCGTGTCGGCGTCGAAGAAGGCGCGCAAATCCGACATGCCGTATTTGAGCATCGCGAGGCGGTCGATGCCGACGCCGAAGGCGAAGCCCTGATAGACGTCCGGATCGTGCCCGCAGTTCCGCAGAACGTTGGGATGCACCATGCCGCAGCCCAGAATCTCCATCCAGTCCTCGCCCTCGCCGAAGCGGATTTCGCCGCCTTGGCGCCGGCATTGGACGTCGACCTCCATCGACGGCTCGGTGAAGGGGAAGAAGGAGGGGCGGAAGCGCAGTTTGACGCCCTTGACCTCGAAGAAGCTCTTCAAGAACTCTTCCAGCACCCATTTCAGATGGCCGAGATGGGTCGACTGGTCGATGACCAGCCCCTCGATCTGGTGAAACATCGGCGTATGGGTCTGATCGAAGTCGCAGCGATAGACGCGGCCGGGGCAGATCACGCGGATCGGCGGCTTTTGCGCCAACATGGTGCGTACCTGCACCGGGCTCGTATGGGTGCGCAGCAGCTTCTTTTCGCCCGCCTCCGGCGCGAGGAAGAAGGTGTCCTGCATCTCCCGGGCGGGGTGGCCCTCGGGGAAGTTGAGCCTGGTGAAATTATAGTCGTCGCTTTCGATGTCCGGGCCTTCGGCTACGGCGAAGCCCATGTCGGCGAAGATAATCGCAAGCTCGTCCATCACCTGTGAGATCGGGTGAATGCGGCCGCGCTCGAGCGGGCTGGCCGCGGCCGGAAGCGTCACGTCGAGCGTCTCGGCCTTCAGACGCGCCTCGAGCGCGGCCTCGGCGAGCGCGACGCGGCGGGCGGCGAGCGCCTCGGTCGCCTTGTCCTTGAGCGCATTGATCTTGGCGCCCTCGGTCTTTCGATCCTCCGGCGCCATTTTGCCGAGGGTGGCGAGCAGCGCCGAGATCGCGCCCTTCTTGCCGAGGGCGGCGACGCGCACGGCTTCGAGCGCCGGCTCGTCGGCGGCCTCGTTGATCTGGCGCAGCGTGTCTTCTTCGAGTCTCGCGATGTCGGTCATGTCGATTGTCTAGGGTGGGCGGGTCACGCTCGTCTCCCTCATCCTGAGGAGCCCGCGTCAGCGGGCGTCTCGAAGGACGAGGGAGACGAGCGTGCGACTCCCTTTCGTCGCCCCCGCGTCGAGACGGCTTTGAAGCCTCCTCAGCATAAGGGCGGAAGGGAGGGGTCCCCGCCGGGAAATCTGTCGGTCCGTCGGGGTTCTGCCACGCGCGGGCGCTTCTGTCGAGGCGGCTAGGGCGTGGGTCGGGGACGATGGGTAAAGAGCTGGGCCAGGGCCGAGGAGGCGACGCGCGAGGCGACGTCGTCGGCGCGGCTCGTCAAGACGATGGGAACGCGGGCGCCGAGCACGATCCCGGCCGTGTCGGCTCCGGCCAGAAAAACAAGCTGCTTGGCCAGAATATTGCCGGCTTCGAGATCCGGGGCGACGAGAATGTCCGGGTCGCCCGCGACCTGCGAGGCGATCTGCTTGGCGTCCGCCGCCTCGCGCGAAATGGCGTTGTCGAAGGCGAGCGGCCCATCGAGGATCGCCCCCTCGATCTGGCCGCGATCCGCCATCTTGCACAAAGCGGCGGCCTCCACCGTCGAAGGGATTTTCGGCTCGACGGTCTCCACCGCGGAGAGCAGGGCGACCTTGGGGCGGGCGAGGCCGATTGCATGGGCGAGGTCGACGGCGTTGCGGACGATGTCGCGCTTGACCTCGAGCGCCGGCAGAATATTGATCGCCGCGTCGGTGACGAGCAGCAGCTTGTGATAGGTCGGCGCGTCGATGACGAAGACATGGCTGATGCGCCGATCGGTGCGCAGGCCGGTCCCTTCGCGCACCACGGCGGACATGAGTTCGTCCGTGTGCAGCGCGCCTTTCATCAGCGCATGCAGCTTGCCCCGGCGCGCCATCTCGACCGCTTGATCCGCCGCCGCATGGCTGTGCGGCGCCTCGACGATGTCGATGTCCTCGAGCGAGACGCCGATCTGCCGGGCGGCGGCCTCCATCTTCTTGCAGGGACCAATGAGCGTCGGCACGATCAGGCCCTTGTCGCGCGCAGCGAGGGCGCCTTCGAGCGAGGGCCGGTCGCAAGGATGCACGACGCCCATGCGAATCGGCGGCAGGGCCTGCGCCCGCGTGATCAACGCGTCGAGCAGCGCGCCGCGCGCGCGGGGAAAAACGGGCGCCGTCGCCTTGCCGCTCTCACTCATCCAGACACCCTATGTGGCGGGATCGCGCGCGATCCGCTCAGTGAAAAATTGCGCGGCGCGGGCCCAGGACGTGTCGTTGTCGCCGCGGAAGTCGAAGCCCTGATGGAAAATGAGCTCCCCAGATGACGCGCGCGTGATCGAGACGCCCATGCTCAGAATCAGCGTGCTGACCTTGTTGACCAGCCCCGTCATGACGAGATCCGCGCCGGCCTTTCTGGCGAGCGCGACCTCGCAGCCGTTGCAGGTGCGAATGTAGGTCTGTTGCAAAATGCGGTCGAGATCCGCCTGAACGGGCGCGCGGTCGACGACGTCATAAGTTCCGAGCCCGGCGAGGCCGTCGGCGATGGCGTCGCGCGCCGCAGCCAGGCGGCGTGCGTGATCGGCGCGCTGGTCGGCGGGCTCGTTGGAGGTGTCGACAATCTCGAAGTCGAGAACGAGAAGTCGCTTGCCGGTCTTCGGCCGCGCGACGGTCTCAGCGGCCGCCGCTTCGATGAGGAAAGGAAACAGCGCCGTGGCGGCGATAAGGCGACGCCGATCGAGGCTCATCCCTTGGCTCCGTATTTGTGCAGATGAGACCCATGCGTCGAGAGCCAGGTTTCGGCGCGGTCGGTGTCGGGGCAGAGGCGCCGCGCCAGCGCCCAGAAGCGCGGCGAATGGTCGAGGTGCATGAGATGCGCCACTTCATGCGCCGCCAGATAATCCAGAACATAGGGCGGCGCCATGATCAGGCGCCAGGAGAAATTGAGCGATCCGGTAGACGAGCAGGAGCCCCAACGGCTCACTGGATCGCGCAGCCCCACGCCGCGCGGCGACAGGCCCAGAGTCGACGTATGACGCGCGACGGCGCTCTCGAGATCGCGGCGCGCTTCGCGCTTGAGGTGATCCTGTACGCGGCGGTGCACATGCTCCGCCTGTCCGGCGACGCAAAGCGCGACGCGCGTCGCCACGTCGTCGCGCTGCTCCGTCCACACGGTGCCGCGGCGCTGCGGCACATGCAGGAGCGCATGATCCACGCCGCGCAGCGGCACGATCGACCCATGCGCGAACGGAATGGTCGCCGGCAGACGATTGAGCCGCGTGGCGATCCAGGCGGCGTGACGTTCGGCAAAGGCCCGCGCGTCGCGAAGCGAAGCGCGGCTCGGCATGGTGAGGACGGCGTCGCGCGCCGCGAAGCGCACGCGCAAGGTGAAACGTCGCGCCGTCGTCGCGCGGCGCAGCGCGACGACAATCGTCTCGCCGGCGTGCTCGAGAGTGATGAGAGACGAACCGTCTCGGGAAGGTCCGTCACGCAGAAGTCGAAGCATCCCGACATGCTAACGAAAGCCGCCGCGAGTCGCGAGTTCGAAAAACGCAACAGACATAAATTTTTTCGTCTGGCCAGGTCGACGGGCTGCGTCAGCGTCACAGATAACGCTGCAGGTCCTTGGCGGCTTCTTCCGGCTTGCGGTTGACGTTGAAGGCGGTCACGAAGCGGCCGTTCTTGTCCATGAGATAGACGACCGTCGTGTGATCGACGGCGTAGTCCTCTTCCTTGCCCGGCGCGCGCTTCGCGTAAATGCGGTATTCACGCAGCATGGGTTCGAGCTGCGGCCGCGGCCCGGTGACGCCAATGATGCGCGAATCGAAATTGGCGAGATATTCCTTGAGGACTTCGGGCGTGTCGCGCTCCGGATCGACCGTCACGAACAATCCGCCGATCTTCGCCTCGGGACCGAGCGCGCGCATGATCTCGGACATTTCGAACAGCGTCGTGTGACAGACGTCGGGACAGTGCGTATAGCCGAAGAAGACGAGATAGGGCTTGCCCAGCAGATCTTTCTCGCTCACCTGCTCGCCCGCTTGCGACGTGAGCTGGAACGGCCCGCCGATCGCCGAGGCCGGCGGCGCGGGAGTCGTGTTGCTGGTGACGGCGACGAAGACGCCGAAAACCAGCGCGAAAAAAGCGCCTGCGCCGATGAGCAGGGTCTTCGAAACGGCTGGGCCGTTTGCAGCGTTCTTGTCGCCGCGCTTGCCGGCTTTGCCGTTGCCTTTAACCGAGCCCTTGGCCATGTCCCCGTTTCCTGTTTCCCTGAAGGCCGCCCGTTTTCGGGGGCTTTTTTTGAATTTTGCGTCTCGTCGTCGAGGACGCGTTCGCCGTCGCTAAAGTCGCCGCTTCGCCGTCAAGCGCATCCCGGCCCGCCCGAAAGCGGCGGATGAGCCGCGCCGCGCGCCGCGAGGGGCGCAAGGAGCTTGCCGACGGACCGCCTCGGGCGTCTTGCCCCCGGGGGCGTGACCTCGTTTGTTCTCCAGATCGACCGCGGCGGCAAGCTCGAGCGTGCTGGACTCCCCCGTTTGTCCGGTGGTCGCGTGCGTACAAACGCTTGCGGCCAGAAGTCCGACACTGACAAGACCAGACGCATGGCTCTTCCTCTCGGGCGCGGAATTTAGCCCGGCCGGCGGCGTTCGCCAAGCCATCGCTCCCCGCGGCCGGATGCGGCTTGAGCGAGAATGATGTAGCCTCCCCGAGACATGTGATTCCAGCCCAAAGCGCGACGATGACAGAGAGTGCGAAGCGACGTCCGAATGCCGAGCCCGGCAAGATTCTCGTCGGCGCGACGCATGGCGCCGAGCCGCGGGCCTACCGCTATCTCACGCTCGCGCTCGGCAATCGCCACGGGCTCATCGCGGGCGCGACAGGCGGCGGCAAGACGGTTTCGCTGCAACTGCTCGCGGAAGGGTTCTCCAATGCGGGAACGTCGGTCTTCCTCGCCGATGTCAAGGGCGATCTTGCCGGACTTTCACGGCCGGGAGACGGCAAGCCGCCCTTCGTGAAACGCGCCGAGGAAATTGGCCTCGCCTATCAGCCCGACCGTTTCCCGGTCGTCTTCTGGGACGTTTTCGGCGAACAGGGCCATATGGTGCGCGCGACCGTCTCCGAGATGGGACCGCTGCTGTTGTCGCGCCTTCTGGGTCTCAACGAGACGCAGGAAGGCGTTCTGAATATCGTTTTCAAAGTCATGGACGAGCAGGGACTTCTGCTCATCGACCTCAAGGATCTGCGCGCGGCGCTCAACCATGTCGCCGAGAACGCCGGCGCCTTCAAGCTCAAATACGGCAATATATCGCCCGCGAGTGTCGGCGCCATTCAGCGCCAGCTTCTCGTGCTGGAGACGCAGGGCGGCGACAGGTTCTTCGGCGAGCCGGCGCTGGACATCAACGATTTTTTCGCAAGCGATCGCGACGGGCGCGGCGTCGTCAATATTCTCGCCGCCGAGCGCTTGATGCGCGCGCCGCAGCTTTACGCAACCTTTCTTTTGTGGATGCTCTCCGAGCTCTTCGAGACGCTCCCCGAGGTCGGCGACCTCGACAAGCCGAAACTCGTCTTCTTTTTCGACGAGGCGCATCTTCTCTTCGAGGACACGCCGAAAGCGCTGCTCTCCGCCATCGAGCAACTGGTGCGGCTCATTCGCTCGAAAGGCGTCGGCGTCTATTTCGTGACCCAGAATCCGCTCGACGTCCCGGACACGGTGCTCGGCCAGCTCGGCAATCGCATCCAGCACGCGCTGCGCGCCTTTACGCCGCGGGACCAGAAGGCGGTGCGCGCGGCCGCCGAGACCTTCCGCAAGAACCCCGCTTTCGACACCGCCGACGCGATCATGCATCTTGGCGTCGGCGAGGCGCTCGTCTCCATGCTCGGCGACAAGGGCGCGCCGGAGATTGTCGACCGCGTGCTGATCGCGCCGCCCGCCGCCCGCGTCGGGCCGGTGAGCGAGGCGGAGCGCGCGGCGGTCATGCGGTCGAGCAGAGTCGCCGGCAAATACGATGCGCCGGTCGACCGCGACTCAGCCTATGAGACGCTCGAGGGGCGCGCGGCGGGCAAAGAGGCCGGAGGCGGCTTGTTCGGAACCATTTTCGGCGGCGTTCTCGGGACGCTTTTCGGTTCGAAAAAGGGCAAGCGCCTCTCTCCTGCCGAAATCGCCATGCGCTCGGCCGTGCAGAGCGCCGCCCGCTCGGCGGGGACGCAGATCGCCAGGCAGGGCGGGCTGATCGCCAAGGAAATTTTGCGCAACATGCTCGGCGGGATGGCCAAATAAAGCCCGGGCGTCACCGGGGCGCATACATCTCCCGCCTGTTGGCCGGCCAAATATTACGGAATCTTAATCCCGACTTTAGCGACTTGTCACCCGCGACCGATTTTCCCGGCCGCCATTTCCGGCCTATACTAATCTCGTTTCGATCGGCGATCGTGCGATCGACCATTGCGGGCTCGCCGTCGCCCGGGGGCCCGTCAGGAGGGACGAGATATGGCGAATTCCTTGCCCATCGTCGCGGAAGGCGGCCTCGCCCGCTACCTCGCCGAGATCCGTCGTTTCCCGATGCTGGAGCCCCAGCAGGAATATATGCTCGCCAAGCGCTGGCGCGAGCACGAAGACCCCAAAGCCGCCCAGGAGCTGATCACCTCGCATCTGCGCCTCGTCGCCAAGATCGCCATGGGCTATCGCGGCTACGGCCTGCCGATCGGAGAGATCGTTTCGGAAGGCAACGTCGGCCTGATGCAGGCCGTCAAGCGCTTCGAGCCCGACCGCGGCTTTCGCCTCGCCACTTATGCGATGTGGTGGATCCGCGCCTCGATTCAAGAATACATCCTGCGCTCCTGGTCGCTCGTGAAGATGGGCACCACGGCGAGCCAGAAGAAGCTGTTCTTCAATCTGCGCAAGGCGAAGAGCCGCATCTCGGCCTTCGAGGAGGGCGACCTCAAGCCCGAGCATGTCGAGACGATTGCGACGCGGCTCGGCGTCTCGCGGCAGGACGTCATCGAGATGAACCGCCGCATGGGCGGCGACGCCTCGCTGAACGCGCCGCTGCGCGAGGAGGGCGAAGGCGAGTGGCAGGACTGGCTCGTCGACGACAGCGACAGTCAGGAGCACGTGCTCGCCGCGCAGGAAGAGAGCAACAACCGCATGACGGCGCTGCGCGGCGCCCTCGACGTCCTCAATCCGCGCGAGCGCCGCATCTTCGAGGCGCGCCGCCTCGCCGACGAACCGGTGACGCTGGAGCAGCTTTCCGAGGAGTTTGGCGTCTCCCGCGAGCGGGTGCGGCAGATCGAGGTCCGCGCCTTTGAAAAGGTGCAGGCGGCGGTGAAGAGCGGCGTCGCCCGCCTGGAAGAGGCGCAGCACGCGGCGATGTAACGCCGATCTGGACGCCGCGCCCCGCGCTATATGACCTCCCGGCGGAGGAGGTCGAGAGATGGCGCATTGGCTGATCGCCGGCGCGAGCCGGGGCATTGGACTGGAGCTGGCGCGGCGGCTCGCCAAGCAGGGCGAACGCGTCACCGCCAGCGTGCGGAGCGAAAGGGGACGCGCGACGCTCGCGACGGCTCTGGCGCCCCTTGGGGACCGCGGACGGATTCTCAGCTTCGACACGCGCGACCAGTCGCAGATATCGGCCGCGGCGGCGCAGGTTACGGAGCCGGTCGACGTGCTGGTCGCCAACGCCGGCGCCTATGGACCGAAGCGGCAGACGGCGCTCGACATGGACTTCGAGGGCGCGCTCGACCTTTTCTCCGTCAATTCGCTCGGACCGCTTCGCGTCGCTCAGGCTTTCTTGCCTCAGCTCCGGTTGGGTGAACGTCCGCGCATCGTAATGATGTCGAGCGTGCTCGGCTCCATGGCCCTCGCGGGAACCGTCAACGCGGCCTATCGCGCCTCCAAAGCCGCGCTCAACAAATTTGCCCAATGTCTCGCCGACGAGTTGAGGCCGGCGGGCGTCGCCGTCGTTTCGCTGCATCCGGGCTGGGTGCGCACCGACATGGGCGGGCCGGGGGCGACGCTCAGCGTCGAGGAAAGTGCTGAAGGAATCATCAAGGTGGTCGAGAGCCTGACGCTTTCGGATACGCGCCGCTATGTCGACTATCGCGGCGTCGACATTGACTGGTAGTCCTTACGAAATCTTTCCCTCCGGCCCTCATTCTGTCGCCGCGACGCCGCGACGCGCCGCGCATTGGCCGCAGGCAAATGACGACAATAGTGGGGCCAGGAGCCGATATTCTGAGACACCTCGGCGGCGAGGCGCGTCTCGATGCAATCGGCGCCGTTTTCAGTCAGGATGACAGCGAGCATATCAGCCTGATGTTCCGCCACGCCCCGCCGAGCGGCGCGCGCTCCGTGATCATTACGGCGGAGCCCGGCGGAACATTCAGCATGAAATGCTACGGACCGATGCGCGTCGGCTTCGAAGCGCCGACAATTGGGCGCGCAACGGGGATCGTTGCGGAAAGTCTCGCCAGCGTCCTCGGAAAGCTCACGGGCGTCGAAAGCCTGCATCATCATCATTTCTGAGCGGAGCGCCGCGCTGAAGCCAGGGTCTCCAGCGCCTGCGCCTGCAGCGCCTCGGCGTCGGCTCTCGGCAATTTGCGTGGCGCCGGCACGTCGAGCGTCGCCAGGACATGGGCCGGCCGCGGCGACAACAGGAAAATTTTGTCCGCAAGCGCGATGGCCTCGCCGAGATCATGGGTCACGATCAGGGTGGTGATGCGTCTCTCGTCGATGAGCGCCGCGATCCTGTCGCGCAGTTCACGCGCCAGCGCCGCGTCGAGCGAGACCAGCGGCTCGTCGAGCAGCAGCAGATCGGGTTTGACGGCGAGCGCGCGGGCGAGCGCAGCGCGGCGGGCGAGGCCCAGCGACAATTCGCCGGGGAAGTGCGTGGCGTGCTCGCTGAGCCCGAGCTCGTCGAGCAGCGCGGCGACCTCCTGCGACGTCGCCTCCGGCGCCGCAATGGCGACATTATCCTGAATGTTGCGCCAGGGCAGCAGCCGCGGCTCCTGGAACGCCATGCCGAGACGCCCATGCGCCGGCAGCGTAATGCGGCCGGTAAAATCCCGGTCGAGGCCGGCGATGAGGCGCAGCAAGGTCGTTTTGCCGCAGCCGGAGGGGCCGACGACCGCGCCGGCTGCGCCCATGGGCAGGACGAGCCGGAGATTCTCCAGCGCGCGCAGCGGCGGGCCGCCGGCGCGATGATGGTCCTTAGCGGTTATGGCGACGTCGAGCGCCGCCGCGCCGCCAGCGGGCGACATATTGTTCAAGGGGCTGCACCAGGAGCGTTTCGACGCCGAGCATCAGCGCGACGAAGGGAAGAGCGTAGGCGAGCAGCAGCTTCATGTCGAAGAGCTGGAACGCCATGTTGATTTCGAAGCCGACGCCGTTCGAGCGGCCGAGCAGCTCCACGACGAGCACGATTTTCCACACGAGCGACAGGCCCGAGCGCGTCGCCGCCGCGACATAGGGCGCAAGCTGGGGCAGGACGAGATGCCGAAGGCGCGCCGCGCGGGAAAAGCGGAAGGCCTGCGCCATCTCCTCGAGTTGCGGATCGAGGGCGCGGGCGCCCTCGCGAATGACGACGACGGCGTTCGGCAGCTTGTTGAGCGCCACGGCTCCGATCGCCGCGGCTTCCGTCAGCCCGGCCCAGACATAGGCGAGAACAATGACGACGAGCGCCGGCAGATTGAGCAGCGCCACCAGCCAGGGATCGAGCAGGCGGTCCAAGATCTTGTTGCGGCCCATCACATAGCCGATCGCCGCGCCCAGGCTCATGGCGAGCGTGAAGGAGGCGACGACGCGGGCGAGCGTGACGGCGAGGTTCGCGAACAAGGCCCCGGAGCGGGCTTCCTCCATCATCGTCTCCAGGACGAGGAAGGGACCCGGGAGCCGGCGCGGATCGGAGAGCCACGCGCCGATCTGCCAGAGGCCAAGGAGCGCCGCGAGCGAGGCGAGGCGGATCAAAGTCCCTTGCCGCCCTTGTAGAAAGTGCCGGGATCCAGCGTCTTGCCGGGGCCGACGAGCTTCTCGCCGCCGATGTCTGCGAGCACGCGGTAGAGCAGGGCGGCGTCGGCTTCCTCCGCCGCGACGCTGCGCCTCGGGATCGCCGCGACGTAGCGCTTGCGGTAGACGGCGAGGGCGGCGGGGTCCTTCGGCCCGATACGCTGCGCGGCCGCCGCCCAGGCCTTGTCGTCGCTTTGGATGAGCGCCTTCGCCTTCGCCGTCATGGCGAAGAAACGCGTTAGCGCGTCTTTGTTCCTGGCGGCGAAGGCGTCGTCGAAAACATAGCCGGTGACGACCACGTCGCCTTTGGCGCCGAGCGCCTTTTCGACGTCTGCGATTTCGATCGCGCGCGCGAAGCCCTTGGCCTCGAGATCGGCGGCGAAGTTCCAGAATTCGAGCGCCGCGTCGATTTCCCCCTGGCTCGCTTTTTCGGCGATGAGCGGCGGGGCGCCGTAAAGAATGGTCGCGCCTTTTTCGAGATCGACGCCTTGCTTCAAAGCAAAGGCTTTCAGCATCAGCCAGCTCTTGTCGAACGGCCCGCCGGCGACGCCGAGCTTCTTGCCGAGAAGATCCCTGACCGCGCGAATGGCGGGGTCTTTGGTCATGACCGCGCCGACGCCCGTCGAATAGGGATAAAGGGTCAGCCGCGCGCCCTGCGCCCGCTCGCGCGCCACCCACAGCCAGTCCGAGACGATGATGTCGGCGGAGCCGCCCTGGAGGGCAATCTTTCCGGCCTCCGGCGCGCCGAGCTCCGTCACCTCGAGGTCGAGCCCCGCCTCCTTGTCCAGCCCGAAGGCGCGCACGACCGCGAGCTCCCAGCCGGTCGTGCCAGTCTTTTGCAAGGCGAGCCGCAGCTTCTCGGCCTGCGCCGGCGCAGCGGCGAGCAAAGCGGCGAGAACCGCGAGGAGGATGCGTTTCATCGTTCTTCCCTGTGATTTCCAGGGTCTTTAGCGCAGCTTCGCCCTCGCGTCGATTGGCGCCAGCATCTTCTCATAAACCGCCAGCGTCTCCGCGACATGGCGCGCCCGGGTCGCCGGGGCGGCCCAATAGGCGTCATAGGCGCGTTTCGACATCTCGGCGATCGTCGCGTCATTGACGAGCGCGCGGATCGCCGAGGTGAGCGAGTCGACGTCGCCGCTTCTGAACCAGAGGCCGGTGACGCCATGCTCCACCGCCTCGCGCGCGGCGCAGCCGTCCGCGACGATGGTCGGCGTTCCCATGGCCTTGGCCTCGAAGGCCGTGAGGCCGAAGGTCTCGTGCCAGAGCGAGGGGAAGACGAGCGCCCGCGCCGCGCGCATCGCCGCGCGGACCTCGGCCGGCGCGCGCCAGCCGAGAAGCCGCGCCTGCGGAAAGCGCCCGCCGAGCTCAGCGGCGAGCGGCCCGTCGCCAATGAAAACCGGCGTCACGCCTGCGCGCCGCGCCGCTTCGGCGAAGAGGAAGACGCCCTTCTCGGGCGACAGCCGGCCCACGAAGAGGAAGTCGCCCTCCGTCGGATCGCGTTTGTGGCCGAGCGGCTCGGCCTCCACAGGGTTGGTGACTCGGTGGACGCGGGCGTCCGCAGGCAGGCAGCCCTTCAGGACTTTTTCCTGCAGATCCGACAGCAGCACATAGTCGGAAAAGGTCTCGGCGAGGCGCGTGACACGCCGGCCGACAAGAAGCCGCGCATTGCGCCACAACTTGTGTGCGTAACTGCGGGAATCGCAATTGGTCGCCCAGCAGGCGGCGGACAGCGGGATAAGCGGGCAGGCGGCCTCCCGCCTGAAATTGTAAAAGGCGCCGTTGGGGCAATCGAGGAAGAAATCGTGCATCGTCAGGACGGCCGGAATGCCGGATGCGCGGATCGGCCCGGCGATCGACGGGGAGAGCGCTTTCGCCCAGCCATGCACATGGACGATCGTGTTTGCGCGCGGCAGCCTCGCCAGAGTCTCGCCGAGCGCCCGCGCCGCCACGCCGTTCCACATCCCTTGCCGCGCCGCGTCGAGACGCGAGGGATTATCGAGTAGGTCCCTCTGGCCGAGGCAAACGGCCTCGATTCCGGCCTCCGCGAGCCGGCGGTCGACGGGCCCGCAGGCGGCGAAAAAGACCACCCGCGCTCCCGCTTGCGCAAGTCCGAGGGCGCTTTCGAGCGCAACCTTGTTCTGTCCGCCGTTGACATAGGTGTGGTCGGCGCAGATCAGGACGGTAAGCTGGGTCATGCGGTAAAGATTAAGTCTGGGGCGCTTGCAGGGGGGTTAAGGTTTGCTCTCCGTAAAAGCGGGACCCGGAGCAGCCGCTGATTTCCGCGCTCGAATCGCGCTAATATGGCGCCATGGCCACCAAACCTGATCTTTTCGGCGGCGCGCCCCGCAAGGCGCCCGCGACCAAGCCCGCAGCAAAGCCCGCGACGCCCGAATATTCCGCCGCCTCCATCGAGGTTCTGGAGGGGCTCGAGCCGGTGCGCCGCCGTCCCGGCATGTATATCGGCGGCACCGACGAGACGGCGATGCACCACCTCTTCGCCGAGGTGCTCGACAACGCCATGGACGAGGCCGTCGCCGGCCACGCGAGCTTCATCGAGGTGACGCTCGAGCCGGGCGGCTGGCTCACCGTAACGGACAACGGCCGCGGCATTCCGGTCGGGCCGCACCCCAAGATGAAGGACAAATCGGCGCTGGAAGTCGTGATGACCGTGCTTCACGCCGGCGGCAAATTCGATTCGGGCGCCTATCAGACCTCCGGCGGCCTGCATGGCGTCGGCGTTTCCGTGGTCAACGCCCTTTCCGAAAAGCTCGAGGTCGAGGTGGCGATCGCCGGCCAGCTTTACCGCCAGGAGTTTTCGCGGGGCCACGCTCTCGGCAAGCTGAAGGAGATGGGCAAGGTTTCGAACCGCCGCGGCACGCGCGTGCGCTTCAAGCCCGATGCGCAGATTTTCGGCGAGAGCGCCCATTGGCGGCCCGCGCGGCTTTTCCGTATGTCGCGCTCCAAGGCCTATCTGTTCGGCGGCGTCGAAATCCGCTGGCGCTGCGACCCCTCGCTCATCGAGCCCGGCGCCGATACGCCCGCCGAGGCGGTGCTGCGTTTCCCGGGCGGCCTCAAAGATTACCTGGCCCGTGAAATCCACGGCAAGGAGCTCGTCACGGACCAGCCCTTCGTCGGCAAAGTGACTCGCGAGGGCGGCCATGGCTCGCTCGAATGGGCGGTGTCCTGGTTCGCCGAGGATGACGGCTTCGTCCATTCCTACTGCAACACGATCCCCACGCCCGACGGCGGCACGCATGAAGCGGGTTTCCGCAACGCCCTGCTGAAGGCGCTGAAAGATCACGCCGAGCGCATCAACCAGGCGAAGCGCGCCAAGGACGTCACCGGCGACGATCTCATGGGTCAGGCGGCGGCAATGATCTCCGTCTTCATTCGCGAGCCGGAATTTCAGGGCCAGAACAAGAGTCGCCTGATGACGGTCGAAGCCTCGCGCATCGTCGAGAGCGCCGTGCGCGACGCCTTCGACCATTGGCTCGCCGCCGCGCCGACCCAGGCCAACAAGCTGCTCGATTTTGCGGTGACGCGTGCGGAAGAGCGCCTGCGCCGCCGCGCCGAAAAGGACATCGCCCGCAAGACGGCGACGCGCAAGTTGCGGCTGCCCGGCAAGCTCGTCGATTGCACCAACAACTCCGCCCAAGGGTCCGAGCTTTTCATCGTCGAGGGCGACTCGGCGGGCGGCTCCGCGAAGGAGGCGCGCAATCGCGTCATGCAGGCGGTGCTGCCGCTGCGCGGAAAGATCTTGAACGTCGCCTCGGCGACGAAGGACAAGCTCCTCGCCAATCAGCAGCTTGCGGACCTCACCCAGGCTCTCGGCTGCGGGCTCGGCGCACATTACCGGGACGAGGACCTGCGTTACGAGAAAGTCATCGTGATGACCGACGCCGACGTCGACGGCGCGCATATCGCCTCGCTGCTCATCACTTTCTTTTATCGTCAGATGCCGCGGCTGATCGAGAACGGCCATCTCTATCTCGCCCAGCCGCCGCTCTACAAACTGACCCAGGGCCCAAAAACCGTCTACGCCCGCGACGACGACCATCGCGACGAACTCATTCGCACGGTGTTGACCGGCAAGGGAAAGGTCGAGACCAACCGCTTCAAGGGCCTTGGCGAAATGAGCGCCGCACAGCTCAAGGAGACGACCATGGACCCGACAAAGCGCACGCTGCTCAAAGTGGTGCTGCTCGGGGAAGAACGCGAAGAAGTCGCCGATTGCGTCGAGCGACTCATGGGCAATAAGCCCGAAGCGCGCTTCGCCTTCATTCAGGAGAAGGCGGCTTTCGCCACCGAGCTCCTGGATGTCTGATCGCAAAGGGCGCTTTGCCTTTGCAGCCTCTCGCGGTCTAGTATGTGTCGGTCCATGACTGGAGAGCAGAAGTTTGACTGAAACGAGCTCACTCCAGAAGCGCGCCGCGCCGGCGCCTGTCGCCGCAGCCTGCGAGGCTTGCCGCGATCCCGCCTATGCGCTGGAGCGCATGCAATTGGCGCTCGACGCCGGGCGCACCGGCGTCTGGGATTGGAATCTCGTCACGGGCGAAGTCCATATCGACGCGCGCGTGCGTCAGCTATGGGGCCTCGACGACGAAACGGAGCCAAACTTCGACGTTTTTCGCAATGCGCTCCATCCGCAGGACCGCCGCCGCACCAAGGAGGCTGTTGGCCTGGCGCTCGATCCCGGGCAGGACGGCGATTACGAAATCGAGTATCGCGTCATCGGCATGCAGGACAGGATCGAGCGCTGGGTGGCGATCCGCGGCCGCACCTTTTTCGAGGGTGGACGCGCCGTGCGCATCCTCGGCACCGCGCGCGACATCACCGAGCGCAAGATGCGCGAACATCACGTGCGCGTGCTGCTGCGCGAGCTGGTGCATCGCTCGAAAAATCTTCTTGCCGTCGTGCAGGCCATGTCGCGGCAGACCGCTGCGGGCGCGCCCTCGGTCGAGGACTTCCAGCGCAAGTTCAGCGCGCGATTGCAGGCGCTGTCGATGGCGCATGATCTGCTCGTGTCGCAGGACTGGCGCGGCGCGTCGATGCACGATCTCGTGCGTGCGCAAATGGCCTATTGTCTCGACGTCGCCAAGGACAACGTCGCCGAACACGCCGAGATCGAGGGGCCGAAACTCATGTTGAAGCCGGAGGCCGCGCAGAACATCGGCCTCGCTCTGCACGAACTCGCAACCAACGCGTTGAGCTATGGCGCGCTGTCGCGCCCCGAAGGCGGCATTTCCCTCAAATGGGGCCTCGAGGACGGCAGGCTCGTCATCGAATGGCGCGAGAGCGGCGGGCCGGCGCTCGCCACGCCGCCGCGCGAGGGTTTCGGACACAAGGTCGTCAAGCGCCTCGTCGCGCAGGCGCTCGACGGCGAAGCGACCTTGAGTTTTCCGCCCGACGGGCTGGTCTGGACGCTCTCGATCCCCGCGAGTTTCGCGATGATCCGCGAATAGGCTCACGCGGCGCCGTAGGCCGTTCGGAAGACAGCGAGATCATTCTGCGTCTGCTGCGCATAAAGCATGGCGAAAGACGCCAGCGCGTCGTCGAAGGCTTCGCCTTTGCCCATGTAGCCGGCGAGCCGCGCCGGCCGGGACGACCGCGCATGGGCGCGCGCCAGCGTATAGCCGCAGAGCTCCACATAGCGCGGGAAGGCCTGATCCTTCAGCAATTCCGAGATCGAGCCGAGACGGCGCGTCTTGAGATGGCGCAGGTAGAAGCGCCCGTCGGCTTCCGGATCGTCGACGCTCGCGAGGAAGATGTCGCTTGCGGCCTGCATGACGCGCTGACCGGCCGTCACGCGTTTGCCCTGGGAGCCCGGCCAGCGCGCGAAGCCGAAGCGCTCGAGCACGGAAGCCTTGGCCTCTTTCACCTGAAGCGCCAAGGGCTGCTCGTCCTCCGAGATGAACAGACCGATGGCGCAAAATGTCCCGACGCTGCCGACGCCGACGGCCTTGAAGGCGGTGTCGCAGAGGCGGTAGCGTTTGAGAAGCGTGGCGACCGGCTCCTGAAGGCCGCCAGCGATGAGACGCGCGAACAGCGCCCCGAGATCGATGCGCGCCTCGGGGTCGCTCATCTTGTCGAGATGGACAAGTTTGGGGGGCTTCTCGACGAAGCGCCAGCCGTCCTGCGTGCGCGCGATCTTCGGCAGGCCGTCGATCCTGTCCTGCGGACCCTTGCCCGCATAGATCGCGGCGCTCAGCCTGTCGTGCAGAACCCGGTCGCTCAGAAATCTCAGTAGTTCGCGCAGACGCACCCGCACGTTCCAGATTTCCATGGGGGACATGACGGCGAGCTCGAGCATGCGCTCCCGATAGGCCCTGACGCCGCGCCGCGCGAATTTTCGCGCCTCCCCTGCCGAATAGCCCATGTCCGTCGCGGCGACGGCGACGCTCGCCGCCAGACGACGGAGGTCGCAGACAATGTCGATCTGCGGCAGCGTCTCGTCGAAGTCGTTGACGTCGAAGAGCACATTGCCCTCCGGCGACAGGAAGGCGCCGAAATTCATCAGATGGCAGTCGCCGCAGGCCTGCGCCGTGACGCCCGGCGCGCGTTGGTGGGCGAGGTCGAAGGCCATGACGTCGGCGGCGCCGCGCAGGAAGGCGAAGGGCGACTCGGCCATCAGCTTGAGCCGCAGCTCGCGCAACGACGCCAGCCGGTCGCCGAGCGTCGTGTCGATGACGGCGAGCGGGTCACGGTCCGCTGGCGGGCAAAAATCGGCCAAGGCTTCGCGGGGCGTCGCCTCGCGCAGCCGCTTCCCGCGCTTATAGTCCTCCCGACGGCTGTGGGCGGAGGAGTCGGCTTGGGTTAGAGCGTTCTCGGTCATGGCGCGATGCTAGCCGCGGCGACATGACGAGTCGATGTCGCGCCCGCCTATCCCAGCAGATCAATCAGCGGCGAGACGAGCGGCGCGTCGGCCGGCGGCATGTCGTATTGGCGCAGATCGCGCGCGCGCACCCATTTCACCGCCTGCCCTTCCGTGGGCGCGACGAAGCCCTCCCATTTGCGGCAGACGTAGAGCGGCATCAGCAGGTGGAAGTCGTCATAGGCGTGGCTCGCGAAGGTGAGCGGCGCGAGGCAGGGGGCCTTCACGGCGATGCTCAACTCCTCCGCAAGTTCGCGGATCAGCGCCTCTTCCGGCCGCTCGCCGGGATCGAGCTTGCCGCCGGGAAATTCCCAGAGCCCCGCGAGCTGTTTGCCCTCGGGCCGCTGCGCGATCAGCACGCGATTGTCCGCGTCGACAAGCGCGCAGGCGACGACGAGAAGAAGTTTCATGAGCGCCCTTATTTGCCGGAGACGATGACCTCCACGGGCTTGGTCTCCGCGCCGGTGACGGTCACCTCCTCATATATCAGGCCGCCCTCCGACAGAAAGGCGCCGTCCGGCTTCCAGATCACCTGCGTCGAGAGGAAATAGTCGCCCGGCGGCACATTTTCGAAAACGAAGCGCCCCGTGGAGCCGGCCTTGGTCGCGCGCGTATGGGAGAGATAGCCGGGATCGGGGTCGTTCTTGGGGACGGATAGGGCCGGCGCGAACTTCGCGCCGTGGAAATAATAATCGAGCCGCGCCCGGGAATAGCGCGTCGCGGGAATGAGCCGCACCACCTCGCCGGACGCAAAGCGGACATTCACATGGCCGGTCTTGTCGGGCAGGAAGGCCTGTCCGGTAATCGTCGTCTTTCCGGGCTTGTTGATGAAGGCCGCCTCGGCCGGGTCGAAACTAACCTGCGGCGCCGGCGCTGAATTGCAGGCGGCAAGGAAAAGCGGAAAAAACACGACGGGAAAGATACGCGCGAAAACCATCCGCAGAGCGCTCCAGCGAGACTGTCGACACTATGGCACAGTCTCAGCTTGGCGCTCAACGGCACGGCTGTTTCTTTCCGGCGTTCCCCACCCGTCGCGCTTCGCGCGCCACCCTCCCCGCAAGGGGGAGGGATGGGAGTCCGTCAGCTTCGATAGTCGCCGTTGATCGCGACATATTCCTTGGTCAAATCACAGGTCCATACCGTCGCGGCGCCGGCGCCGAGGCCGATGTCGACATTCACGACGATTTCCTGCCGCTTCATGATCTGCGACACTTCCTGCTCATTGTAAGCGGGATCGCGCAGGCCCTTGTGAGCGACCCGCACGCCGCCGAACCAGATGGCGAGCTTGTCGCGTTCGGCGCGTTCGCCGGCCTTGCCGACCGCCATCACGACGCGGCCCCAATTGGCGTCCTCGCCGGCGATGGCGGTCTTGACGAGCGGCGAATTGGCGATCGCGAGCGCGATGCGCTTGGCCGCTTTGGCGTTTTCGGCCCCCGTCACGGTCACCTCGACGAATTTGCGGGCGCCTTCGCCGTCCTTCACCACCTGATGCGCGAGATCGAGCAGCACTTCGTCGAGCGCGCGCTTGAAGTCGGCCAGGCGCTTGTCGCTCGCCTTGTCGATCTTGGGCGCGCCGCGTTTCTTGGCGGCGCCGGTGGCGAAGAGCAGCAGCGTATCCGAGGTCGATGTGTCGCTGTCGACAGTGATGGAATTGAACGACCCCTGCGCCGACTTCGATAGCATGGCCTGCAAGGCGTCCGCCGCGATGGGCGCGTCGGTGAAGACGAAAGAGAGCATCGTCGCCATGTCGGGCGCGATCATGCCGGCGCCCTTGGCCATGCCGCTGATCGTCACGTCGACGCCCGAGATGACCGCTTTGCGCGTCGCGAGCTTTGGAAAGGTGTCCGTGGTCATGATGGCGCGGGCGGCCTCGAGCCACGCGTCCGGCCGCGCCTCGTGGGCGAGCTTCTCCAGCACGCCGTCGAATTTCGTCGCGTCGAGCGGCTCGCCGATGACGCCGGTCGAGGCGATGAAAATCTGCCGTTCGCTCGCGCCCGTGGCGGCGGCGGCGATCTTGGCGGAGAGCTTCACGGCGTCGGCCCCGACCCTGCCGGTAAAGGCGTTGGCGTTGCCGGAATTGACGAGCAGCGCCTTCGCCTTGCCGCCTTTGAGCCGGGCGCGGCACCAGTCGACGGGCGCGGAGGGACATTTGGATTTGGTGAAGACGCCCGCAACCGTTGCGCCGGCGTCGAGAACCGCCAGCATGACGTCGGTGCGCCCGGCGTAGCGCACGCCTGCGGCGCCGGCGGCGAAGCGTACGCCCTCGAGCTGCGGAACCTCCGGGAGGGTTTGCGGCGCGAGCGGAGAAAGCGGGGCGGTGTGAGCCATGTCTCTAACCCTTGAATCACGTGCAGGCGGCGAGGAAGACGTTCGCAGCTGCGAGAAGGGTTTGGCGGGGCCGGCCAACGTCGTCAAGACATGTCTTGGCGCGCGTTCTAAGATTGAGGCTTGGCGCGTTACACCAATGTCGCGCGCTCGCGGTTTTGCTGAATATTTCGAGAATCGGTTTTGAGGAGAAATCAGTGGCCAAACCCACCTATGAAATTGGTCTCGTTCTTTCGGGCGCCATTTCGGCCGGCGCCTATTCGGCCGGCGTCATCGACTTTCTCATCGAAGCGCTCGACGCCTATGAGGCCGCGAAGGCGCGGCCCGATTGGGACGGCCCGACCCATGACGTGCGGATCCCGATCATGGGCGGGGCCTCGGCCGGCGGCATGACGGCGGCGATCGCCGCGCTGCACGCCTTTCACGACCTCCAGCATGTCTGGCCGGGCGAGCCGCTTCCGCAGCCGCCCGCCAACCGCCTTTACTCGAGCTGGGTCCACGACATCGACATTTTGCGGCTTCTGGAGACGACCGATCTCGACGGAACGCAGTCGAAAAAGGGCGTGCGCTCACTTCTGTGCTGCGACGTCATCGACGAGATTGTCGCCAACGCCTTTAATCTGAGCGGCGCGCTGCGTCAGGCCCATTGGGTCGGTCGCGGCGACGACCGCGCCTTGCGGGTTTTCCTGACGCTCACCAATTTGCGGGGCGTGCCCTATTCGTTTCAGCTTTTTGGCTCGGACGATCCGCGTCGCTACGGCATGCTCAACCATGGCGACTATCTCGATTTCAAGATCGGCGTCTCACCGGCGCCGGCGGCCGGGGCCTATGCGCTCGACGTCCGACAGACCGGCCCCGGGGACTGGGATCTTTATCGCACCGGCGCCAAGGCGACGGGGGCCTTTCCGGTCGGCCTCGCGCCGCGATTCATTTCGCGCAAGGCGGCAGATTATTGGAGCAGCCTGCGCGTGGGACTCGAAAATGACGACGCCTTCTCGCCCGTTTTTCCGGATGACTGGGTGAAGGCGAACGACCCTTACGCCTTCGTTTCCGCTGACGGCGGCACGATCGACAATGAGCCGCTGGAACTGGTGCGGCGTTATCTCGCGGGGCCCGGCGAGCGCAATGCGCGCAGCGCCGAGAGGGCCAACCGTTCCGTGATCATGATCTCGCCCTTTCCGAATTTGCAGAAGACAACCTATGAGGGGCGCGGGGAGCGGATCGTGGACATTGCGCCCCGGCTTTTCTCGACGCTCATCGACCAGGCGCGCTTCAAGCCGGACGAGCTAATGCTCGCCGAGAACGAACGGGTCTACTCGCGCTACATGATCGCGCCAGAGCGTCCGCGCAACCGTAACCCCGAATCCAAGCTCTATCCGATCGCCTGTGGCGTGCTCGGCGGCTTCGGCGGCTTTCTGCATCGTTCCTTTCGCCACCACGATTATTTGCTCGGCCGACGCAACGCGCAGGCGTTCTTCCGCGCGAATTTTTCGCTTCCGGTCACAAATCCGCTGTTCGCCGAGTTTCCCGAGGCGCGCCGCGACAAATGGCTGGTGCGGGATATCGTCAGCGGCGCCTTGCGAACGCATCGGACGGCGGAGGGGGAGCAACCCGGCTTGCCGATCATTCCGCTGACGCCGGAACTGACGAAGGAAATCGTCATCGGGGACGCCGATCTGCCGCGCCCGCAAGTCTTCGATAATCCCGCGGTCTCCGGCCAGCTGAGGGCGGCGATCGACGCCCGCGCCTCGCGCGTGGTCGACGTGCTCGTCGACAATGACCTCAGCGCGATGATTTCGGGACGGTTCGGCTACTTCAAGCGTCTCGGCGCCAAATATTTCGGCGCCGACGTCCTGTCGACGAAATTCGCCGAGGCCATTTTCGACCCCGGAGGCGCGCTCGACGCTGTGAGAAACGCCTTCTACGAGACGTAAGCGACGGACGACGCGCCGGCGCGCCTGACGGGCCCCGGCGCGACTCTCTCGTTACTTCTTCGGGGCGGGGGCGGCGGGCGCCGCCGGAGCGGCCTTGTCGGCGTCGACCGGCGGCTCCGTGCGCTCGATCTTGGCGCCTTCGCGCAGCTTCATCACGAGATCGCTCTGCGCCTTCTGCACGACATAGCGGGCGACCTGATCCTTGATCTGATCCAGCGGCGGGAAGACCTTCGGGCGCGACTCGTCGAGCTTGATGATGTGCCAGCCGAACTGGGTCTTCACCGGCTCGGAAATCTCGCCCGGCTTCATCTTGGCGGCGGCGTCGCCGAATTCCGGCACCATGCGGTCCTTGGTGAACCAGCCGAGGTCGCCGCCCTTGGAGCCCGGATCCTTCGACACTTCGCCGGCGACCTTCGAGAAGTCCTCGCCGCCCTTCACGCGCGCCAGGGCCTTCTTCGCCTCCTCCTCGGTCGGCACGAGGATGTGATGAGCGTGATATTCGGTTTCGGGCTTCTGGTTCTTGGCGGCCTCGTCATAGGTCGCCTTGATCGCCGCGTCGGTGGCCGCCGCCTTGGCGACATTGCCGAGCAGCGTCTCCATCAGCGCCTTGTCGCGCAGATAAGCCATTTTCTTGGCGAAATCCGGCGTCTCGGCGAGCTTGTCGGCCTGCGCCTTCTGCACGACGAGCTGCTCGTCGATGAGGAAGTCGAGCACATAGCTGTCGCGCGCCTTTCCCTGGAGCTGGTGCGGAATGCCGGGTCCCAGATCTTCGATAGCGATCTTCAAATCGTCGTCGGTGATCTCGACGCCGTTGACCTTGGCCAGAACCTTTGCCTGCGCCGGCGCGGCGCTCGCCATCAGGACGACGAGGCCGATCGTCCCGAACGTGGCGCGGGTCAGGGAACGCGCATTCTTGCGGGCATGTGACATGAGATGCTCCAAAAAAGAGGCGAACCGCCCCAAAAACCGCCGCCAGCCGGCGAAAAAAGGTTCCTGCGTGACGAACCGGGCGTATCTATGCTCGCGGGCGAGCGTCTGACAACTCCCTGCCGCCGGACATTTCCGCGCCTTTCACAGGGCCGACGACCGTTACGAAGATCTCCCGGGTCTTCCTCTCCGTCTCCGCCAACAGCGCTTCGAGATGCGAGAGGTTGGGAGAGTCGCCGACGCGCAGCAGGAGATCCGCCAGACCGCGCGGCGCGTCTGCCGGCTGGAAGGCGCCGTCGATCGCGAGCCGCAGCAATTGCAGAAGGCCCTGATACAGACGATAGGCGGCAAGAAGCGCCTCGGCGGCGCCGGGATCGAGCAGGCGTGCGTCGCGGAGCCTGACAAGCGCGTCGGGCGTCGTGGTCGAGAAGACCTCCGGGCGCGCCGCGCCATGCAGAAGCATCAGATATTGGGCCAAAAACTCGATGTCGATCAGCCCGCCGGCGACCTGCTTGACCTCCCAGGGATTTGTCGACCCCTTCTCCTTCTCCAAGAGCCGGCGCATGGCGAGCGCGTCCGTCTTCAGTTTCTCGGGGCTGCGCGGAAGGGTCAGCGCCGCGACGATCGCGTCCTCGACGCGCGCCGCGAAATCCGCCGGCCCGGCGATCACGCGCGCGCGGGTCAGGGCCATATGCTCCCAGGTCCAGGCCTCTTCTGACTGATAACTGACGAAAGAAGCGAGGCTCACCGCGATCGGCCCCTTGTTGCCGGAGGGCCGCAGGCGGAAGTCAGTCTCGTAAAGAAGGCCCTCGGCCGTCGGCGCCGAGAGCGCGGTGATCAGCCGCTGCGTCAGCCGTGCATAATATTGCGGCGTATAAAGCGCGCGCTCGCCGCCGACGGACTCGGCGAGCGGGTCGGCGTCGTAGAGGAGCATTAAATCGAGATCGGAAGCCGCGGTCATCTCGCGGCCGCCGAGCTTGCCCATGGCGACCACCGCGGCCGCGCCGCCGTCTATGCGCCCATGGACCTTTTCGAACTCGCGGCGGACGACGTCGAACAAGGCTGCGATGAGCGTTTCCGCCAAGCGCGAATAGGCGGCCCCAGCCTCCGCCACCGACACCGAGCCGGTCAGCACGCGCACGCCGATGAGAAATTTCTGCTCCTGCCCGAAGATGCGGGCGCGGTCGAGCGCGTCCTCATAGGAGCGCGCCTCTGCAAATTGCGCGGCGAGCCGCGCGCGCAGGTCGTCCTCGCTCGGGACGCTTTGGAAAAAGGCGGGCTCCATCAGCGCATCGAGCACGCGCGGGCGTCTCGAAATGGTGGCCGAGAGTTTCGGCGCCGAGCCGGTGATCGCCGCGATGAGCTGCAGCAGGCGCGGCTGCGAAACGAGCAGCGAGAAGAGCTGCACGCCGGCCGGCAGTTTCTGAATAAGCTTGTCGAAGGCGAGGAAGGCCTGGTCGGCGTTTTCCGTCGCGGCGAGGGCTTCGAGCAGCGACGGCGTGAGTTCGGTGAGGCGCTCGCGCGCGACCGTCGAGCGCGTCGCGGCGTAGCGGCCGAAGTGCCAGCCGCGAATGGTCGCGGTGACCATCTTGGGGTCCTTGTAACCCATCCGCGCGAGCGTTTCGATCGTGCCCGGATCGTCGTCGCCGCCGGTGAAGACCAGATTGCCGCCCGTAGACGACAGTTGCGGCGCGCTCTCGAAGAGGCGCGCGTAATGGCCCTGCACGACATCGAGACGCTTCAGCAGCGCCTCGGCGAAGTCGTCGAACCCCGAAAAGCCCATCATGCGGGCGATGGTCTCGACGCCCTCGGCTGTTTCAGGCAGCGTGTGCTTCTGCTCGTCGGCGACCATCTGGATGCGATGCTCGACGTCGCGCAGGAAGAGATAGGCCTCGCGCAGATCGTCGCGCGCCCGCGCCTCCACCCAGCCGCTATCCACAAGTTGATCGAGCATGGGGAGCGTCGCGCGGCCGCGCAGGCGCTTGTCGCGACCGCCGGTGATGAGCTGCTGCGTCTGCACGAAGAATTCGATCTCGCGAATGCCGCCGCGGCCCAATTTGATGTTGTGGCCGAGCACGGCGATTTTGCCATGGCCCTTGTGGGCGTGGATCTGGCGCTTGATCGAGTGGACATCGGCGATGGCCGCGAAGTCGAAATATTTGCGCCAGATGAAGGGCGCCAGTTCTTCGAGGAATTGCTCGCCGGCGTAAATGTCGCCGGCGACCGGGCGCGCCTTGATGAAAGCGGCGCGCTCCCAGTTCTGGCCCATGCTTTCGTAATAGGAGAGCGCCGCTTCGAGCGGGATGGCGATCGGCGTCGCGCCGGGATCGGGCCGCAGCCGCAGATCGGTGCGAAACACATAGCCCTCGCTCGTCCCGTCGCTCATGATTTTCACTATTCGCTTCGTGAGCTTCACGAAGAGGTCGACGTCCTCCAGCGGATCGGCGACGCGGGCGCGGGCGCGGTCGAAAAAGACGATGAGGTCGATGTCGGACGAATAGTTCAGCTCGAAGGCGCCGCCCTTGCCCATGCCGAGGAAAATCCAGCCCGAGCCGCGTTCGGGATCGCGCTGGTCGGCGAGCTCCAGCTTGCCGGCGTGCTGAGCCTGCCGCAGGGTGAAGCGGATCGCGGCGGAAAGCGTCGCGTCGGCGATTCGAGTCAGGGCTTCGGTCGCCTCGAGCGTCTCCCAGGCCTTGGAGAGGTCGGCAAGGGCGATGACGAGCGCCGCCTCCTGCTTGATGAGGCGCACCCGCCGCATCAGCTCGGCTTCGTCGTCCGTTTTGAGGCCGCGGGCCGCCTCGACGAGCCCCGCGACGCGCGTCTTCGGGTCGGCGGCGAGCAGGCCCGCGAGCCGCGCCGGGTCGCGCGCCGCGAGGTCGGTGAGGTAAGGCGAAGAGCCGAAGACGCCGAAGAGCAGATCGCGCGCCTTCGGGCTTTCGGCGAGGAAAGCGGCGAGCGCGCCCGTGTCCTTCTCGAGCACGCGGTCGAGCGCCTGCTGGGCCTTGCCGGCGTCGGCGGGGGCGATAATGACTCTCGCCCGGTCAATGAGGGCGTTGGCGTCGCGCGTCACGGGTTTCCTCTCCGTGGCCGTCTGATGCGGCCTTTGCCAATGGGTATAATCCGGCTATGCGGGCAAATCAGCCCCGATGGTCAAGGAACGCGCAAGGCCCATGTCGAAGACCGAAAACGCCGCCAGTCTGGCCCGCATCGCCGAAGCGCTCGAGCGCCTCGCGCCCCCAGCGCCGCCGCCCCCGGATTTCAAAAAAGCCGAAGCCTTCGTCTGGCGCGCGGGCGGCTCGGTCTTTCATCCGGTCGCGCAGGTCAACCGCGTCGCGCTGACCCTGCTCGAGGGCATCGATCTTCAGCGCGACATCCTCTTTTCCAACACCGAACGCTTCGCCCGCGGGCTCCCGGCCAATAACGCGCTGCTGTGGGGCGCGCGGGGCATGGGCAAGTCCTCGCTGGTCAAGGCGGTGCATGGCGCGCTGGCGGGGGAGGGGCGGCTCAAGCTCGTCGAAATCCACCGCGAGGACATAGAGGCGCTGCCCGATCTCCTCGGCGCGCTCGCGCCCGCGCCATTTCAGTTCGTCGTTTTTTGCGACGATCTCTCCTTCGACGGGCCGGAGACGAGCTACAAGGCGCTGAAAACCGCGCTCGAAGGCGGGGTCGAGGGACGGCCCGCCAATGTGCTGTTCTACGCCACCTCCAACCGGCGTCACCTCATGCCGCGCGACATGATGGAGAATGAGGCCGCCGGGGCGATTCACGGGAAAGAGGCGGTGGAGGAGAAGGTCTCGCTCTCCGACCGCTTCGGTCTCTGGATTGGCTTCCACACCTGCAGCCAGGACGATTATCTCGCCATGGTCTTCGGCTACGCGCGCCATTACGGGCTCGACGCGCCGGAGGCCGACATCAGGGCGCAGGCGCTGGAATGGGCCATGACCCGCGGCGCCCGCTCGGGCCGCGTCGCCTGGCAGTTCGTGACGGATCTCGCGGGGCGGCTGGGGAAGAGACTTTAGGAGCATGCAATGGGACGACGCGGCGTTTACTTGGCGGCGGGCGCCGCGGCGCTCATCCTCCTGCTGCTCTGGCTTTTCCTGCCGGTCCGCGAGGAGGATGTGGCCGGCCGGATCGAGCGCAGCGCCGGTTTCGATCTCGTCGCCGCATGCAACGAGGCCGCCGGCGGGCGGGCGCGGTTCGCCCCCGGCGACGTGCGCCAGACGCCGGCTGAAACGCCCCATGGCGTCGTGGCGCTCGCCTCCGTGCTCGAGGCGCGACGCGACGGCCTGATCTGCCGGTGGAACGGCGTCGATCCGCCGACGATCCTGCGTGCGCGACCTTAGTGGTCGCCGTGGGCGTGGTCCTCCGCGCCCGGCGGAACAGCGATGATCGACCCCTTGCCCTCCGGCATGTTCGCCGGCAGCAATTCGAAGTTCAGGAGCACGACCGGTCCCTGGCCGACATTGCTCGACTCATGGGTCATCGCGCCTGTCTCGGTAAAGCAGTCTCCCGCTTTATAGATCGTCGTCTTGCCGCCGATCTCGTATGTCATCTCGCCGGACTGGATGCAGCGCAGGCCGGGGCCGAGATGGTGATGGGCGTGCATATAGCCGCCGGGATCCATGGTCACTTCCGTGACGCGAATGCGATATTTGCCGTTGAGCTCGGAGAGATGGCCGAGGTCGGCGAGTTCCGCCTTCACAGTGGCGTGAAAACCCTTGAGGTCGACCCCGTCGGCGTGGACGGCGGCGGCGGGCAAGAGGGCGAGGAAGAGGGCGAGGAAGGCTGATCCGAAGGCGTATCTGGCGAGCATGGTTTCCCTCATTTTTGCCCAGACTAGCCTGTCGGCCCCGCGCTGCAAGCGACCTTGTCACGTCCTCGCCCGCTCCCAATGGCGCCTTGGTCTGCACATTGGCGGGCGGACGGGCGGATTTACGAGCCTTTGGCGCCCCCTTCACTCCGGCCGTCCGCTGGCCTAAGAGAAACGCCATGCGCGACGCCCCACAGCTCAAACCCGCCGCCGACACGCTTGCCGAATTGCGCGCCGAGATCGACCGCATCGACCTCGACATGCACCGGCTGCTCATGGCGCGCGGCGAGATCATCGACCGCCTGATCGCGGCAAAGCGCGCGCAGGGCGGCGGCTGCGCCTTCCGGCCGGACCGCGAGGCGCAAATGATGCGCGCGCTCGTCGAGCGGCATCGCGGCCTCTTGCCGGTCGACGCGGTCGAGGGCGTCTGGCGCGTCATCGTTTCGACCTTCACCTATGTGCAGGCCAACTATTCAGTTCACGCGGACGATTCGGGCGGCGACGCGCAAATGCGCGACAGCGCGCGCTTCCACTTTGGGTTCACGGTCCCTTACGTGCCGCACCATGGCGCCGGCCCGGTGATTGACGCCGTGGCGGCGTCGACGGGCGATCTCGGCATGCTGCGCGCCGCCGGCGGCCTCGCCGACGGCGCCTGGTGGATGCGGCTCATCGGCGCGAATACGCCCAAGATCATCGCGCGTCTGCCCTTCGTCGAGCGGCCCGATCATCCCGCCGGCCTGCCGGTCTTCATCGTGGCGCGGCCGGCCGCCGACGCCGCCTCGCGCGACATTCTGCTCTATGCGCTCACCGTGCCGCGCTGGTCGCACGCCATTCCGGCGGTCGTGTCGTCGCTCGAGGGCGAGATCCTCGCGAGCGCCCCGTTTGCCGGCGGCCTCTCCCTGATGGTCGCCGCCCCCGGCCGGGTCGAGGCCGCGCGCTTTGCGCAGGAGCTGGCGTCCGCCGGCGCCGCCGACGCCGTCGTCGAGCCGATCGGCAGCCACGCCGGCCGGTATGAACTCAACGAAGCGCGCAGCGGCGTCTTCGCGCCAAGGAGCTAAGGTGAGCTCCGATCGACGAACGGGTCGAAGGCGCGTACGCCTGTCGCGTTGACGTCGCGGGTGTTGCGCGTGACGAGCGTGAGGCCGCGGGCGATCGCCGTCGCAGCCAAAAGCCCATCGACTAAGGGCAAAGGGTTGGGGACGCTCAAGCGCGCCCAAACTGTGGCTATCTCCTCGTCGACCGGCAAGACGCGGTCCTCTAGCCCTTGCCTGACCGCATTCAACCAGAGCTCAAGCTTGTCCGCCTGAAGGGGGTCCCGAAGCCTTTTCAGCTCGACGCCACGTCGGATTTCGGCAAGGACCAGCACGCTCGTCCCCAATTGGCCCGTGTCGACCGTTTCCGCCCAGGCCAAAACGTTGGGATGCGCCCGCCGACCCTTCCGCAACTCCGAGATGACGTTTGTATCGACCAGAAATTTCACAAGCCCACCTCGCGCCAGCTCTTCTGGCGAGGGTGTTCAAACACGCCGTCGAAAGCCTCGTCGGGCAGCTCCGAGCCAAAAAGATCGAGGGCGGTTCTAGCCCGCTTTTTTTCGAGCGCGGCGAGGATAGCGTTACGGAGTGCTTGCGCTTCCGTTTCATCACCGCGGAGGATGTCGAGAATCCGGCCGATCATTTCGGCGTCGTTGATTTTCTGGAGGCCGCCGCCGTGGTCAGACGACCGGTCTGACGATCCCTTGTCGCCGACGCGCCGGAAAACGACCGTTTCGCCCGGCATGTCGACCTGCTCCGCCCGGTAGCCGGCCGTCACCCAAACTTTGGTCATGACGTTGTTCGAGTCGTTATTGGACCACCAGGCTCTGTGAGCGCGTGCGGCCGGCGGCAGCGTAAAGCCGAGGGCGTGTTCGATTTCCCTAAAAGTGCAGCGCACCTCGCGTTGCGGGTGCCGCTCGAGAAACGAAGCGAGAGGAGAGTATTTGGACATGGCGGGATCCATAGTTGCACAGAAACACTAACACACAGGGTGTGTTTATCAACCGCTACGGGCGCGCGCGGCTTTTTACGGATCTCGACTTGCTCTCGCCGCGCCGAGGCTTAAGAAGAAGGGCAACCTCCCCAAAAGGCGCGAAAACAGAAGCAAGGCAAAGATGACCCGTCCCGTCCCCCGCCCCACTGTGCTGGAGATCGACGCCTATGTGCCCGGCAAGAGCGCGGCGCCCGGCGCGGGCCGCGTGTTCAAGCTCTCGGCCAATGAGACGCCGCTCGGACCTTCGCCCGCCGCCGTGCAGGCTCTGCGCGACATGGCGCATGAGATCGCCATCTATCCGGAAGGCTCTTCCCGCGTCCTGCGCGAGGCGATTGGCGCGCACTATGCCCTGGATCCCGCCCGCATCATCATGGGCGCGGGCTCCGACAATATTCTCGAGTTGCTGGCGCTCGCCTATATCGGCCCGGGCGAAGAGGGACTCTACAGCCAATATGGCTTCCTCGAATATAAGATCGTGACCCTCGCCGCCGGCGGCGTCCCCGTCGTCGCGCCGGAGAAGCATTTCACGGCGGACGTCGACGCCCTTCTCGAACGGGTGACCGAGAAGACGAAAATCGTCTTCCTAGCCAACCCGAACAACCCGACCGGCAGCTATCTGCCGGCGAGCGAAGTGGCGCGGCTTGCGGAAAACCTGCCGCCGCAGGTGCTGCTCGTGCTCGACGCAGCCTATGCGGAATATGTCGTCCGGCCGGACTACGAGGCCGGGATCGCGCTCGTCGACAAGCACGAAAATGTCGTGATGACGCGCACCTTTTCGAAGATCTATGGCCTGGCCGGCCTGCGCCTCGGCTGGGCCTATGGCCCGCGCCACGTCATCGACGCCTTGAACCGCATCCGCTCGCCGTTCAACATTTCCACCGCCGCCAGCGCAGCGGGCGTCGCCGCGGTGCAGGATGTCGCGCACATTCAGGCGGCCGTCGCGCATAATGAGAAATGGCTGCCCTGGCTCACCCGGGAAGTCCGCGGGCTCGGTCTCGAGGTCCTGCCGAGCGTCGCCAATTTCATCGCGATCCGCTTCCCGGACCGACCCGGCCGCTCGGCGGCCGAGGCCGACCGCTTCCTCACGTCGCGCGGTCTCGTGCTGAGGGGCGTTGGCTCCTATGGAATGGCGGATTTCCTGCGCCTGACGATCGGCGTCGAGGAAGCCAATCAGCGGGTCGTCGCCGCGCTCGGGGATTTCATGGCGGAGACGAAAGCCGCGGCCAATGGCTGACGCCGTTTTCGCGCGGGTCGCCATCGTCGGCGCCGGCCTCATCGGCTCCTCCATCGCCCGCGCGGCGCGCGACTATGGCGCGGCGCGGCAGGTCGCCGTTCTCGACGCCTCGCCGCAGGTCATGGACCGCGTGCGGGAGCTCGGCATCGCCGACGAGACGAGCGGCGAGGCCCCGCAGGCGCTCAAAGGCGCCGATCTCATCATCATCTGCACGCCGGTGGGCGTGTGCGGCGCGGTCGCCGAGACTCTCGCGCCGCATCTCGAGCCCGGCGCCATTCTTTCCGACGTCGGATCGGTCAAAGGCGCGGTGGTCGCGCAAGTCGCGCCGCATGTGCCCGAGGGGGTGCATTTCATTCCGGCGCATCCCCTCGCCGGCACGGAATATTCGGGCCCCGACGCGGGCTTTGCGTCGCTCTTCCAGAACCGCTGGTGCATCCTGACGCCGGGGGAGGACGCCGACCCGCGCGCGGTGGCGCGGCTAGACGATTTCTGGACGCGGCTCGGCGCCAAAGTCGAGGCGATGAGCGCCGATCACCATGACAAGGTGCTCGCGCTCACCAGCCATCTGCCGCACCTCATCGCCTACAACATCGTCGGCACGGCGGATGATTTCGGCGAACAGACGCGCTCGGAGGTGATCAAATTCTCCGCCTCCGGCTTTCGCGACTTCACCCGCATCGCCGCCTCGGACCCCACGATGTGGCGCGATATCTTCCTCGGAAACCGGGAGGCCGTGCTGGAAATGCTCGGCCGCTTCAACGAGGATTTGAGCGTGCTGCAGCGGATGATCCGACGCGGCGACGGAGAGGGGCTTTTCGCCTTCTTCACCCGCACCCGCGCCATCCGCCGCTCCATCATCGCCCAGGGCCAGGACACGGCGGCGCCGGACTTCGGGCGACGAAAATCCGATTAATTCGGCTAGAATCTGATTAAGGCTCGTCAAGGCTGCGGAGATATTCCCTCTTCAACTCGAGCGCGAGTATATGATACAAGGTTGACAATAACGGCTACCTTCAAGGTGAGCATATGATTGTCTACCTCATCGCCGGGCAGGGCGAGCGGGACGCGATCGCCACGCTGCTTTCTGACCAGGCTTATGAAATCAGGCGCTTTCAGGACGTCGCGACGTTCCTGGCCGAAGCCGAGCTGCAGCTTCCAGGGTGCGTCCTGGTCGACCTGCAGCCGGCGGACGTCGCCATGATGCGGCGGTTGCGGGCGATTTGCCGGCCCCTGCCGATCATCGTCCTCTCGTCCCGGGCCAATGTGGCGCTGGCGGTCAGCGCCATGAAAGAAGGCGCCGCCGACTTTCTGCAAAAGCCCTTCGATCCCGAGAGATTGCGGGCTTCCGTGGGCGCGGCGCTCGCCGATAGTCGCGCCCGGGTCGAACGCGGCCGCAAGAAGCAGGAGTTGCTGGCGCGCTTCAAATCGCTCAGCGCCCGCGAGCGGGACGTCGTCGACGCCGTTCTGCACGGCTGCGCCAATCGCGAGGTGGCGTCGCTCCTGGGGATCAAGCTCCGCACCGTCGAGATCCATCGGTCGAATGCGATGAGCAAGCTGGGCGCGCGCTCGCTCCCAGACCTCGTGCGCATCTGGCTCGACGTGGACGCCTCGGTTGCGCGGCTGAACGCCGAATAATCAGCCGCGCAAGCTGGCGCGGGGCTCAGCGGCCGGAAAGGGCCGACGCGCTCCGCCCAAGCTGCGCGACCGCCTTCAGGTCTTGCCGATCTTCAACACGTCATTGGCGTTGCGCGCAATGACGTCCTTCACCCTTCCGGCGATGGCGGCGAGGAGCCAGGGAAGCTGCACGTCGATGCGCACCATGTCGGCGAGCACCGTCATCTGCGCCGTGGCTTGCTGCCCCAGCGCCGTGACCTTGATCGTCGCGACGTCGCCGGCCCAGGTCACTTCTGAGTGCGCGACCTTGTCGACATATTCGCGCTGCAGCGTTTCCAGCCGCTCGGCAAGCCGCTTCTTTGCGGTCTCCACGCTCATGTCATGCGGCACGGTCACGGTTATGGTGTTTTGCATCGGCGTCTCTCTGCGTCACGCCTGATGTAGGCGCCGCCCGCCGCAAAATAAAGCGCCCTCGGGCCTCATCCTTAAGGAGCGCGCGCAGCGTGCGTCTCGACGGATGAAGCGGCCTCGGAGCTTGTCACAAAAAGCCGAGGCCCGGGAGCGCAAGCTCCCGGGCCTCGCGTTCTCGGCTTCGCGGCCGTCGGGGCGTCTTCCGCCGCGCCGGCCGGAAAAGCGTCCCTTAGTAGGAGTAGTACATATCGAACTCGACCGGATGCGGGGTCATCTCGAAGCGCATCACGTCCTGCATCTTGAGTTCGATGTAGGAGTTGATGAAGTCCTCGTTGAAGACGCCGCCGGCGGTCAGATAGGCATGGTCGGCCTTGAGGTTCTCGAGCGCCTCGCGCAGCGAGCCGCACACCGTCGGGATCGCCTTCAGCTCTTCCGGCGGCAGATCGTAGAGGTCCTTGTCGGCCGGCGCGCCCGGATCGATCTTGTTGACGATGCCGTCGAGGCCCGCCATCAGCATCGCCGCGAAAGCGAGATAGGGGTTCGCCGTCGGGTCGGGGAAGCGGACCTCGATGCGCTTGGCCTTCGGGCTCGAGCCGAACGGAATGCGGCAGGACGCCGAGCGGTTGCGCGACGAATAGGCGAGCAGCACCGGCGCCTCATAGCCCGGGACCAGACGCTTGTAGGAGTTGGTCGACGGGTTGGTGAAGGCGTTCAGCGACTTGGCGTGCTTGATGATGCCGCCGATGTACCAGAGGCACTCCTGCGACAGGCCAGCGTATTTGTCGCCAGCAAAGACCGGCTTGCCTTCCTTCCAGATCGACTGGTGGACGTGCATGCCCGACCCGTTGTCGCCGAAAACCGGCTTCGGCATGAAGGTCGCCGACTTGCCGTAGGAATGCGCCACCTGATGGATCGCATATTTGTAGATCTGCAGATGGTCGGCGACGGTGACGAGGGTCTCGAACTTCAGGCCGAGCTCGTGCTGGGCAGAGGCCACCTCATGGTGGTGCTTCTCGACCTTGACGCCCATGGCCGCCATGGCCGCGAGCATTTCGCCGCGCATGTCCTGCGCCGAGTCGACCGGCGGGACCGGGAAATAGCCGCCCTTGGTGCGAACGCGGTGGCCGAGGTTGCCGCCCTCATAGGCAGTGCCGGAGTTCGTCGGCAGCTCGACGGAGTCGAGCTGGAAGCCCGTGTTGTAGGGGTCGGAGGAGAAGCGAACGTCGTCGAAGACGAAGAATTCGGCCTCGGGGCCGAAAAAGGCCACGTCGCCGACGCCGACCGACTTGACGTGCGCCATCGCCTTCTTGGCGATCGAACGCGGGTCGCGGTTATAGGGCTGGCCGGTCGAGGGCTCGACCACGTCGCAGACGATCGACATCGTCGAGGCCGCGAAGAAGGGGTCCATGGTGCAGGTTTCAAGATCGGGCAGGAGGGTCATGTCCGACTCGTTGATCGCCTTCCAGCCGGCGATGGAGGAGCCGTCGAACATGATGCCTTCGGTCAAAGCGTCTTCATCGACGATCGAGACGTCGAAAGTGACGTGCTGCCACTTGCCGCGCGGGTCGGTGAAGCGGAAGTCTACGTATTTGACGTCGTTGTCTTTGATTTGCTTGAGTACGTCCTTGGCCGTTGTCATGTCCGTCCTTGCCTCTTGCTTGTCATTGGATGTGCGCGTCTGCGGCGCCTCGGCGCGGCGAAACAGTCTTTCCAGAAAGCTCATGATGGTGGCTCGAGCAGGTTAAATCGCATCCGCGCCGGTTTCGCCGGTGCGGATACGGATCGCGCCTTCGATGTTCGAAACAAAAATCTTGCCATCCCCGATGCGGCCGGTCTGGGCGGCCGTGCGGATGGCTTCCACCGCACGGTCGACGGCCTCGTCCGCGAGAACGATCTCGATTTTCACTTTCGGCAGGAAATCAACGACATATTCGGCGCCCCGATAGAGCTCGGTGTGCCCTTTCTGGCGGCCGAAGCCCTTCGCCTCGGTGACGGTGATGCCCTGCAGTCCCGCCGCCTGCAGCGCCTCTTTCACCTCATCGAGTTTGAAAGGCTTGATGATCGCCTCGACCTTCTTCATCGCTTATCCCCGCTGCGTCTTAGCCCTCGCCCGCATCCGCGCTTCGCCGTTAGCGACGCCGCCGCGCTTCTACCATTTGAGCGAATTCCGCGCCATGGCCAAAGGAGCGGCGCCGGAATCTAAGGAATTGCCCGTCTGATGCTCAAGATGCACGCTTTTAGGGCTATGTGTGATTATTTTTAAGGCAATCAGTCGACATAGGCGACGACCGGCAGATCCGCCCGCCCGCCCCATTCCGACCAGGAGCCGTCATAGACCGTCGCGGGGGCGCGGCCCGAGGCCGCGAAGGCGAGGCTCAAAATACAGGCCGTCATGCCGGAGCCGCAGCTGGCGATGGTCGCCTTGTCTGGCGAAAGGCCTGCGGCGGCGAAGGCGGCGTCGAGCCCCGCCTTGTCCTTCAGTCGCCCGCCCTCGACGACCTCCTGGAAGGGCAGGTTATACGCGCCGGGCATGTGGCCGGGGCGCAGACCCGGACGCGGCTCCGGCGCGCGGCCCATGAAGCGTTCTGCGGCGCGGGCGTCGACGATCTGGGCGTCGCCGGCCATGAGCGCGGCGTTGACGCGGGCCGTATCCGCCACGAGGGACGGGTTGACTCTCGGGGTGAAATCGCGGGGCTCGTGGGCGGTCTCCCCTGTCGCGAGCGGACGGCCTTCAGCCTTCCAGGCGGGCAGGCCGCCCGCGAGGATCGAGACCCTGTCGGCGCCGAAGACATGCAGCGTCCACCACAGGCGCGGCGCGGAGAACAGGCCGACGCTGTCATAGACGATGGCGTGCATGCCGTCGCCGAAGCCGAGACGGCGCATTTCGGCTGCGAAGACCTCCGGCGCGGGCAGCATATGCGGCAGGCCCGTCGAATGATCGGCGACGCCGTCAATGTCGAAGAAGACCGCTCCGGGGACGTGGCCGGCGAGATAGTCCGCCCGCGCATCGCGGTTGGCGGCGGGCATGTGCCACGAGGCGTCGAAGACGCGCAGATCGGGAGAGTCGAGATGATCCGCCAGCCACTCTGTGGAGACGAAGAGGGTCGAAGGGTCTGTTTGTCGCGACATGATCCCGTTCTCAAGTCATTCGCCGTCGCCGTTTCGAACCGGCGCGGGGTGCGCATGGAGAATACGCCTTTTCATTGTGCGGCGCGGCTTGCATCCGGCGCCGCCAAGGTGAGAATACGCTGATTCGATTCACACTGTCTTCGGCGCTCGCATCCTCATGCTCGACATCCCCGGCAAAGCCTGCGGCTCCTGTTTTTTCTGCTGCAAGGTGCTCGAAATCGAGGAGCTCAAGAAGACGGCTGGAAAACTCTGCGGGCATTGCGCGCAGACCGGCGGCTGTAGCGTTTACGCAACGCGTCCGCAGGTGTGCCGCGACTATTACTGCCAGTGGAAGGAAGATCGCGGCCTGCCGGCGACGATGCGGCCCGACAAGGTCGGCACGCTGCTGATGGACGATCCGGACAGCGACGAGTACCACGCCGTCTGCGACCCCGAAAAGCCCTTTTCCTGGCGCAATCCTCTCATATTCCGTCATCTCGTGGCGGAGGCGAAGGCCGGCCGCATCGTCATGGCGAAAGCGGGGCTGCGGGCCTGGCGCATCTATGCCGACGGACATTGGCAGGAGTCGGCGTGAGGTCTGACCCGCCGCTCAGCCTTTTGCAACAGAGGCGTCACCCGATGATGAGCCTGACCCAAAAACGCGCCTCCGCCGTCCTCGCCGCGCTGCTCTTTTGCGCCGGCGCGGCTCAGGCGGAAACGATCAAGGCCCATTACGCACTGACCCTGATGGGGCTTTCCATCGGCAGCGCTTTCGCGTCGGGCGTCGTCGACCGAAATTACCGCATCGACATTTCGATGCGGACCACCGGCCTCGCCAATCTCGTCAGCAACACCAAGGGGGCCGCCACCGCGAGCGGCGGATTGAGCGCCGTCGGCCCGTCGCCCTCTGCCTACGCCAACACCACCTCGAACGAGGATGACGTCCGCACGGTTCGCATGTCGCTGGCCGGCAACGCCGTGCGCATGGTGGAGGTGAAGCCGGAGCCCTGGGACGCGGATCAGCGCATCCCCGTGACGGATGGGAACAAGAAGCGCGTGGTCGATCCGGTCAGCGCGCTGATCATGAGCGTGGCGCAGGGGCAGGAGCTCGCCGGCCCCGCCGCCTGCAACCGCACGATTGCGGTCTTCGACGGAGTCACTCGATTCGACGTTGCGCTTGCTTATGCGGGCGAGCATGTGGCGAGCACGAAAGGCTTCTCGGGCCCAGTCGCGGTCTGCTCGGCCCGCTATACGCCCATCGCCGGCCATCGGCCCGACAGCAAATCGACCCGATACATGGCCGAAAACCGCGACATGAACGTCTGGCTCGCGCCGCTGCCGGAGGCGCGTGCATGGGTGCCGATCCACATCGACATCAAGACCGCAGCGGGCGATCTCGTCATCGACGCCTCGGAGTTCCAGATCGGTTCGAAACGGGCCGACTCGGCGCGTTGAGAGACGCGCATTGGCGCGTCAATCGATGCGCACTTCCTTTGTCTTCTTCCGGTTGCGGCGGTCGGACTCGTATTCGAGATATCGAATCTCCTTCGGTTCGCCGTCGGCGCGCAGGCAGAAGGCCGGACGCGGCGAGAAGCCGCCGGCCGGATTTTCGAAACAGTCCGTGAAACGAAGTTCGCACTGGAAGAGGGTCTCGGTCTTCGGCGCGGCGCGCGCGGCGACCGCCCGGGCCTTGTCGACCGCCTGCCGGCAAAGCTCGGCCTCGAGCCCCCAGGCCTGGCAGTCGGCGACGCTCGCCATGTATTTGCCGTCCGCCGCGCAGGCGGGAATTGTGCGCCGCGCATAAAAGATCCAAACGCCGGCGGCCGCCAGCGCGACGAAGACGAGGATATATTTCAAAGGCGCATTCGCCATGTTCGTACTCTGCTCGAAAATCGTGGGGACATTAGGCGTGACGAGTCCGCGACGGCAAGCGCAATCTCCGCCAGTCGGCCGCTCTTCCGCGACATCTCGCCGCCGGGGGCGCGCGCCATGTCGCTTGACAAGGGTAGGCGACTACAATAGTTCGTTTGCTCACCGCATTTCGGAAACCACAGATGAAAAGCTGTGGAGCGATATGGCTCACCGGGCGCGGACAGAGCCGAACAGATGTGCGCCCACCCTTTCGAGGGTCGCGTTTCTACGCTATGGGAACATGTCCGCGATGCGATCCTAAAACGCAAATCTGACAACTTCGCTCGAAACGGCGAAGCAGATAGAAGCATGTCGGTTCGTCTTTACGACCGCCAAAAGTGTGACAGAAGGAGGAGATAATGGGCGCTATTCTCGAATTGACCAGCTATGCGGCGACCCCGGTCGGCATGATCGCGATCATCGTCATCGGCGCGGCTGCTTACTTCGCCGCTCGCTGGGTCTTCACCGACTAATCCAGCGGAAAAGAATTTAGCCTATCGAGGCGCGGCGCGTCGGCTTTGGCCGATGCGGCGCGCCTAACTTTTTGCGGTTCTGATTTTTCATCTCATGGCGTCTCAGCCAGCCGTTCCGTGGGATAAGGCTTGCGCCTCGGCGCAGCGCGAGTATTCTAGCGCCATCGCCCGAACGGGCAGGTATTTGTCCCACGCCTTCAAAAAGAATCACCGCTCGCAATCAAGGCGCTGGTATTCTCCTTTGGCGGTTTTGGCTCATGCGCGGAGCTCCGCGCGAGCCTGGAGGAAAGAATGGCGCCTACCTCTTCGATCGGGGCTGCAGAGAGTCAGACGGAGCTCGACCGGGGGAGCAAAGGCGACGCCGACCTCGGCCGGGCGCGGCCCCGCCCGGAGAACGACGACGGCGCCTTGTCGGTTCAGGGCCGCATCGACGTCGCCATCGCCGACAAGAGCCCGCTGATCCTCGCCGGGCTCGACAAGCTGCTTTCCGACGACAAGCGCTTCAATCTGGTGCTGAAGGTGACGGACGGCGAGGAATTCCTCGAGGCGGCGCGCCAGCAGAAATTCGCGATCGCCGTCATCGGCTGGCAATTGCCGACGCTCCACGCGCGCGACGTGCTGCGCGCCCTGTCCCGACAGGTCTCGGCGCCCAAGATCGTGGTCTACAGCGGCACCAATGATCCCGCCGCGCCTGCCGAAACGCTGCAACTGGGCGGCGCCGGCTTTGTCTCCAAGCGCGCCCCGCCGGAGCGGCTCCTCGACGTTCTCGCGGCCGTCGCCGCGGGCGACATGGTCTTCCCCTTCGTCGACATCCGAAAGATGCGCAGCGACCCGTTGGAGAACCTCACGCTGCGCGAGCGCAGCCTGTTGTCGGCGCTGGGGTCGGGCCACACCAACAGCCAGCTCGCCAAGGATTTCGGCGTCTCGATCAACACGATCAAATTTCATCTGCGCAACCTTTTCGAGAAGCTCGAAGTGCGCAACCGCGCGCAAGCCATCGCGCTGTTTCTCGAAATGAAGCACGGCGCCTGGCCGGGAAGCGGCGGCGGCCGCAGCATGGAGCCGACGACCACGACGAGAGGCCGGCGGCGCGGCGAATAGCCTCGCCCGTCAAGGCGCCGGAAACAGCGCGTCGGTCTTGCCGGTCAGCCGATAGGCGGCGAGGCCGATCCATTCGTGCAACGCGGCTTCCGCGAGCAGGAAATTTATGGTGGCGTGGCGGGGCGCGCTCCAGTTCCGCAGCGCGTCTGTCGCCCGGTAATCCACAGGATAGGGGATTACGGCAAAGCCCGCCCTGCGGAAAATGCCGACCGAGCGTGGCATGTGCATCGCCGACGTCACGAGCAGCCAGCGCTCGCCCGCCTGCGGTTTCACGAGGTCGCGCGTGGCGACGGCGTTCTCATAGGTGTTGCGCGACTTGTCCTCGTAGATCACATCGCCCCGATCGAGACCCGCCTCGCGCCAGAACCGGGCGACCGCCTCCGCCTCCGTATGGGTCGAGCCGGCGAGCGCCCCGGAGCCGCCGGTAAAGACGAGGCGCGCCGCTGGATAGAGGCGCTTGAGCGCGATGGGCGCCGTGAGCCGCTCGGCCGCCTCATTCATCGCGACGCTGTCGTGGATGGCGCTCATTTTTTCATCCACGGAGCCGCCGAGCACGATAATCCCGTCTGGCGCGGGCGCGTCGGCCGGGGGCGGCGCAAAACGCTCTTCCAGCGGCAGGGCGAGAAGGTCGGGGAGCGGCGAAAATCCGATCAGCAACAACAGCGCAATGGCGACGGCGGCGAGCGCGCGTCCGGTCTTTTTATGTCGGGTCAATCCGAGCGCAACGCCGAGAGTGCCCGCGAAAATCGCGAGATGAACCGGCGTGACGACGAACTCGAGAATCTTGGACAGGATGAAGAACATCAGCGCGCGCCGACCCTCTCTTCGCGCCCTCGCGCCGAGCAGCTTCGTCGGCGTGAGGGCGAAAAGGAGGCCTTTTACATATTCGGATAATTGGGCCCGCCGCCGCCTTCCGGCGGCACCCAGGTGATGTTTTGCGCCGGGTCCTTGATGTCGCAAGTTTTGCAGTGGACGCAGTTTTGCGCATTGATCACGAAGCGCGGCTCTTTTTTCGACACGTCGTCGGCGTAGACGACTTCATAGACGCCGGCCGGACAATAGAGGCGCGCCGGCTCGCCATAGACCCGCAGGTTCTTCTCGATCGGAATCGACGGGTCCTTCAGCTTCAAATGCACCGGCTGGTCTTCCTCGTGGTTCGTATTCGACACGAAAACCGAGGAGAGCTTGTCGAAAGCCGGCTTTTGCGTGAGCTTCGGATAGACGATCGGCGTCACTTCGGAGAGCGGCTTCAGGCAGGCGTGATCGGGCTTGCCATGCGACTGCGTGCCGAAGAAGGAGAAGCCGAAGAGTGAATTGGTCCACATGTCGAGACCGCCGAGCGCGGCGCCGAGATAGGTGCCATATTTCGACCAGAGCGGCTTGACGTTGCGCACCGGCTTCAGATCGCGCCCGATGTCGGAAGCGCGCCAGGCGGCGTCATAGGCCGTCACCTCGTCATAGGCGCGCCCTTCCGAAATCGCCGCGGCGACGTGATCGGCCGCGAGGATGCCGGAGAGAATGGCGTTATGCGACCCCTTGATGCGCGGCACGTTCATGAAGCCCGCCGCGCAGCCGAGGAGCGCGCCGCCGGGGAAGACGAGCTTGGGCACGCTCTGCCAGCCGCCCTCGGTGAGCGCGCGCGCGCCATAGGCGAGGCGTTCGCCGCCCTCCAGCGTCGGCGCCACGAGCGGATGGCATTTGAAGCGCTGGAATTCGTCGAAGGGCGACAGCGTCGGGTTCGAATAGTTGAGATGCACCACGAAGCCGATCGACACGAGCCCGTCCTCGAAGTGATAGAGGAACGAGCCGCCGCCCGTGTCGGACTGTAGCGGCCAGCCGAAGGAATGCTGCACGAGGCCGGGCTTGTGCTTTTCCTTCGGGATGCGCCACAGCTCCTTGAAGCCGATGCCGAACTTCTGCACGTCGCTGTCCTTGGCGAGCGCATATCTGGCGATGAGCTCCTTGGAAAGCGAGCCGCGCGCGCCCTCGGCGAAGAGCGTGTATTTGCCGCGCAGCTCCATGCCGCGGGTGAAGCTGTCCTTCGGCGCGCCGTCGCGATCGACGCCCATGTCGCCGGTGGCGACTCCGCGCACTTCGCCGGCGTCGCCGTAGAGGAGTTCGGTTCCGGCGAAGCCCGGATAGATCTCGACGCCCAGGCCTTCCGCCTCGGCGGCGAGGAAGCGCACGAGATTGCCGAGCGAGCCGATGAAGTTGCCGTGATTGTTCATCAGCTTCGGCATCAGGACGTTGGGCAGGCGGACGCCGCTCTTTTCGGTGAGCACGAGAAACTGGTCGTCGTGAACCTGCGTTTTGAGCGGCGCATCGTCGCGCGTGCGCCAGTCCGGCAGCAGCCGGTCGAGGCCGATGGGATCGATGACGGCGCCGGAGAGAATATGGGCGCCGGGCTCCGAGCCCTTTTCGATGACGACGACGGAAAGATCGGGCGCAACCTGCTTGAGGCGAATCGCTGCGGCGAGGCCGGCGGGGCCCGCGCCGACGATCACCACGTCGTAATCCATGCCTTCGCGCTCGGGCAATTCCGTAATCTCTTCAGCCATTTCCGATCCCTTTTCGCGTCCCTCTGGCGCCTGTGGCGGCGCACTGTAGCCTTTTTGCGCGCAACGCGCCAAAAGGAGTTTGCGCCGGTTCGAATCGACAGGCGGGCTTGCGCGCAAGGAGGCGGCAGGCGATGCGACGCGTGGCCGCTTTGGCGGTAATCCTTCTCGCGCTCGGCGGTTTCTTCGCCTGGCGGATGATGCGCGATCGGGACGCCGCTCAGGCGCCCTTTCTCGGCTATGTCGAGGGCGAGGTGCTCTATATTGGCCCCAATGAGGGGGAGCGGCTCGCGAGTCTCGCCGTGGCGGCGGGCGCCGTGGTCAAGCCGGGCGATTTATTGTTCGCGATGTCGACGACGCTGCTCGATCGGCAGCGCTCGGAAGCCCTGGCGCGCATCGGGCAGTTCGAGGCGCAACTGCAAAATCTGCGTGCGGCGATGAACCGCCCGGAACAGGTCGCGGTGTTGCACGCGGGATTGGAGCGCGCCGAGGCGGCCTTGACTCTCTCGCGCAACGACTATGACCGCCAGCTCAAACTCTATCGGTCGGGGAATGTCGCCAAAGCGACGCTCGACCGCGCGGAAATGGCCTTGCGACGCGACGAGGCGAGCGTCAAGGAGGCGCGCCGGCAGGTGAATGCGGCGCTGATCCCCGGCCGCTCGCAGGAGATCGAGGCGGCTGAGGCCGCCATCCGCCAGGCGCGCGCGCAGCTCGAGGCGATCGACATCCGCCTCGGCCGGCAGAAGGTTCGCGCGCCGGCGGCGGGCGTCGTCCAGGACGTGTTCTTCCGCCCCGGCGAAGTGGTCAACGCCGGCCAGCCGGTCGTGGCGCTGCTGCCGCCTGAAAACCGCAAGGTGCGCTTCTATGTCCCGGAGCCCCGGCTCGCCGCCGTGAGAATCGGCGGGCAGGTGAAGGTGGGCTGCGACGGCTGTCCGGATGACCTTTTCGGCCGCATTTCCTTTGTCGCCAGCCGCCAGGAATATACGCCGCCCGTCATCTTCAGCGACGTCGAGCGGGCCAAGCTCGTCTTCAAGGCGGAGGCGCGCCTCGAGGGGCGGGCGCGGGAACTGCCGCTTGGGATGCCGGTTTCGGTGACGCCGCTGGCGCAAACGGCGGGGGCCGAGAGGTGACGGCCGTGCGCGCGCTCGACTCGCCGCCGCGCCGCGTGGATGGCCGGGCCGATCCCGGCCACGACCGCTGAGGGGCCGGGCTCATGTCTGCCGAAGTCATTGCCGCGCATCCCGACATCGCCATCGACGTCAAAGGCCTCACCAAGGTGTTTGGAGCGAAGACGGTCGTCGACAATCTGACGCTCACTGTCGCGCGCGGCCACATACAGGGGTTTCTCGGGCCCAATGGCAGCGGCAAGACGACGACGATCCGCATGCTCTGCGGCCTGCTGACGCCCGACGCCGGCGAAGGACGGTGTCTGGGCTATGACATCCGCACCGAGCAGGACGAGATCAAGCGCCACGTCGGCTATATGACGCAGGGCTTCTCGCTGTATCGCGACCTGACGATTCGCGAAAATCTCGAATTCGTGGCGCGAATCTACGGGCTCGCGGCCCCGGAACAGGCCGCCCAGGCGGCGCTGGAGCGGCTCGGGCTCACCGGGCGCGCCGATCAGCTCGCGGGCGAGCTATCGGGCGGCTGGAAGCAGCGGCTGGCGCTCGGCGCCTGCATTTTGCCGGCGCCTTCCTTGCTGCTGCTCGACGAGCCCACGGCGGGCGTCGATCCCAAGGCGCGGCGCGATTTCTGGGACGAAATCCATCACCTGGCCAATGAAGGCCTGACCGTCCTCGTCTCGACGCATTACATGGACGAAGCCGAGCGCTGCCACGAGATCGCCTATATCCTCGACGGCAAGCTGCTCGTGTCAGGAACGATAGACGACATCATCGCCAAGGCGGGCCTGACGACCTATGTGGTCTCCGGCGAAGGCCTCGACGCTTTGGCCGAGCAGCTGAAGACGATGCCCGGCGTCGATATGGTGGCGCGCTTCGGCGCAGCTTTGCATGTCGGCGGACGCGACGCCGCCGCCATCGAGGCGATCGCGCACCGCTACGCCAGCAGGTCGCAGCGCTGGGCGCATGACGAGGCGACGCTCGAAGATGTTTTCATCGATTTGATGACCCGCAACCATCGCAGCGCCAGATGACGCACGCGCCGGGACATGCCCCTGTGAAACCCCCGCGGCTCGGGCCGATCGCGCAGGCCTGGCAGCGGCTCGTCGCCATGTTCGTCAAGGAGTTCATCCAGCTGCGCCGCGATCGTCCGACGCTCGGCATGATCGTCGGCATTCCACTGTTGCAGTTGCTGCTGTTCGGCTACGCCATCAACACCGATCCCAAGCATCTGCGCACCGCGCTGCTGTCGAGCGACGACAGCCCCATCGCGCGCGCGCTCGTCGGCGCGCTGCGCGCCACCGACTATTTCGACATCCGCTATTTCGCCCAGGGCGAGGCCGACGCCGATAAGCTGATCCTTTCGAACAAGGCGCAGTTCGTCATCCAGATACCGCCGGATTTCTCGCGTCGGCTGGTGCGCGGCGAGCGGCCTTCCGTTCTCCTCGTCGCCGACGCCACCGATCCGACCGCGACGGCGGGCGCGGTCGCTGCGGCCTTGGGCGCGGTGACCCAGGCGCTCGACCGCGAACTCACCGGACCGCTCGCGACGCTTGCGCAAAACCCGCCGCCCTTCGATCTGCAGGTGCAGCGGCGCTACAATCCGGCGGGAGAGACGCGACGCAACATCGTGCCGGGACTGATCGGCACGATTCTGACGATGACCATGCTGATTTATACGGCGCTTTCAGTGACGCGCGAGATCGAGCGCGGGACGATGGAGGCGCTGCTCGCCATGCCGGTGAAGCCCGTTGAAATCATGCTCGGCAAGATCACGCCCTATGTGCTCGTCGGCGCCGTGCAGATGGCGACGATTCTCATTGTCTCGAGCTTTCTGTTCCGCGTGCCAATCGTCGGCTCGCTCTTCGTGCTCGTGCCGTTGACGCTGCTCTTCATCATCGCCAATCTGTCGATGGGCTACACACTCTCCACAATCGCCGCGAATCAGCTCCAGGCGATTCAAATGACCTTCTTTTTCTTCCTGCCGAGCATGCTGCTTTCGGGCTTTCTGTTTCCCTTCTATGGCATGCCGCGCTGGGCGCAGGTTCTCGGCGAAGTTCTGCCGCTCACGCATTACCTGCGCATCGTCCGATCGGTCATGCTGAAAGGATCGGGCTTCGCCGATTTGGCCGCCGACGCCGGCGCCTTGGCGGTTTTCACGCTCGTCGCCATGTCGATCGCCGTGATGCGCTTCCGTCAGACTCTGGATTGATTGGGCCTTTGGCGCTCGCTGGTCAGCCTCCCTAAAGGCCGCGCCGCTATTTTGGGGCGCTGCACCACCTCTCTAGCAGGAGCGCCTTTTTGCAAACCGCTCAACCCCTTCCTTCCCCCGCCATCCCCAACGTCGCGGAGACGCTGCGCCTGCTGACCGAGGCGGAGATCCGGCGCATGTTCGGCATGGGTCTGTTCCCTTGCGACGGCGCCAATCTCGACGCCGTCGCGCCGCTCGCCGCGGCGATCGACACCGCCATTTTCGTTTCCCAGCACCTTCCCGAAACGCCCGCCTTCGTGGATTCGGGGGCGCTGCTCGATGAAGCGATGCGCCGGCGCGAGGTCGAGGGGCTGGTCCTGGAATTCGGCGTGTTTTCGGGTCGAACGATCAATCGCCTCGCCGCCCAGACGCCGCAAAAGATTTACGGCTTCGACAGTTTCGAGGGCCTGCCGGAGGATTGGCGGCCGGACGTCGGCAAGGGCAGTTTCCGCGCCGGGCTTCCCGCAGTCGCGGCGAATGTCGAATTGGTCGTCGGCTGGTTCGACCGGACGCTGCCGGATTTTCTCGCGCGCAACGAGGGTCCGGCGTCCCTCATCCACATCGACTGCGATCTCTACTCTTCGACCAAAACGGTCTTCGACTGCTGCGCCGATCGCATCGTTCCCGGAACCATCCTCGTCTTCGACGAATTCTTCAATTACGTCGGCTGGCGGCGTCACGAGTTCCGCGCTTTCACGGAATTCGCCGAAAAGGCGAAGATCGACTTCGACTATATCGGCTACGTGCCGTCGCATCAGCAGGCGGCGGTGCGCGTCCGGGCCACGGGACGTCAATCCGCCCCCGTCAAGAGCCGCGGCGGCAGGAAGCGCGCCGCCTGACGCGGCGGCCGCGCTCTGGATCGAGCGGGCCCGACGGACGTTGACGCGGCCAGCTTCCGGCCTAACATTGTGGCAGAAGGAGGCGCCCATGTCAGAGCCAAACTCCGATCCGATCTCGCGCTTCAACACGATCGTCAAGGTCGCCGCCGTCATCGCGCTGCTGCTCGGCGGCTACAATCTCTGGTCCTTTTTCAACAGCAGCCGCTATCAGGCGCTTTGCGGCGCGTCTTATTGGGACCTCAATCGCGCCCAGCTCGATTCCTGCCTCGATCAGAAGCGGGCGCTGGAAGGCAAATAATGGGCGCGAAGAGAAGCGGCGTCGGGAAAGCTTTCGCCCTTCTGGCGCTTGTCACGCTCCCGGCGACGGCCCCGGCGAAGGAAATACATCTCGATTGCGAACGGTCGAATCAATCGGCGATGGTCGACGTCGACACCGACCGGCGGTTCCTGCAGATCATGTGGGGCGAGGGCGTCGCCGAGGAATACAAGCAGGGGGATTTCTATATCTCCGGCCCCGACAAATATGGCCGCAAGGAAAAGGTCGTCTCTGTGATGAACGCGGACGGAAGCGTCATCACCTTCGGCACGGACCGGCTCTGCATGGAAGACGGCGCGAAAAAATGCAGCGAGCAGCATGTGCGCAATACGCTCGACGTGGGCCGCGGCGAGATGAAATATGCCAATGGCGACGAGATCGCCGTGCTGGCCTGCCTTCCGGCGCCGCCAGGGCGTCGGTTTTAGCTCGGCTTCACGCTACATACGTCAGGCTTTGCAGGAAGAAGCCCGCAAATAGCAGAAGCCCCGCGTCCCTGTTCGAGCGGAAGAGGGTCAAGGCGAGGGAGGTCGGCGCGTCTTCGCGCGTCAGCGAGACCTGCCAGGCCAGATGCGCGGCATAGGCCGCGACGCCCAGCCAGACGAACAAGCCGCCGCAGATCATGTGCGCGGCGAGCGCAACGCAGAGCGCCGAGCCGGCGTAAAGTCCGCCCACGGCGCGCTTGACCTGCGCGCCGAAAAGACGCGCCGTCGACCGTACGCCGGCGATGGCGTCGTCGCGCACGTCCTGCAGCGCATAGATCGTGTCGAAGCCGATCGTCCAGAGAATGCAGCCGGCGTAAAGCAACACTGCCGGAAGGCCGAGCGAGCCCGTCTGCGCAGTCCAGCCGAGCATGGCCCCATAGGCGAAGGCGAATCCCAAGACGGCCTGTGGCCATGAGGTGAATCGCTTCGCGAAGGGATAGACGAGCACGATCAGCGGCGAGAGGAACCCCAGCGCGATCGTATAGCCGTTGAAGGAGAGCAGCACCGCGAGGCCGATGAGGCATTGCGCCACGATGAACCACAGCGCGGCGCGGGGGCTCACTCGTCCGCTCGCCAGCGGCCGGCCGCGCGTGCGCGCGACTTTCACGTCGATGTCGCGGTCGACGTAATCGTTATAGGTGGAGCCCGCGCCGCGCATGACGACCGCGCCGATGAAGAACAGCGTCAGATGCCAGAGATTGGGCGGGCGATGCAACGCGGCCGAGGCGAGCGCGCTGGATTCCCAGCAGGGCAGCAGCAACAGCCACCAACCGACCGGACGATCGAGCCGGGCGAGTTGCACATAGGGGCGCAGACTTTCCGGCGCATGGCGCCATATCGGATGATCCCTTTGCGCGTCGGGCAGGGCGGCGTCGTCGCCGCCGTCGCTTAAAAGACTCACAGCGGTCCGGACGGGAGCTTCGGCGGGGCCATGCCTCCGCCGCTCGCGGCCTGCTCGCGCTGCTGCTGCTCCATCTGCTTCATCTTTGCGGCGGCCGTGCAGGCCTGAGAGGCGAAGACCTTGGTCTTGCTCGCCGCCTGTTTGAAACCGTCGAGAACATTATCCGGAATGTTGCACCATTCCTTGTTCTTGGTCATGTAGCCCGCCATCTCGCTCTCGACGCTGACGAGCTTCTTGGCGACGGGGCAGGCGGCGTTAGGGTCCATTTTGCCCTTTCCCGCCTTGCCGATGGCGTTCAGGGCCTGGATTTGCGCCATGCGGCGGTCGGTCAGTTTCTGAAAGTCCTCCTGACAGGACTGTGCATGGGCGGCGCCCGCCGCGGCGAAGAAAGCCAGCAGCGACAGGCCCGCGACAAATCGCGAAAAAGAGGGGGCGCTGATCTTCATGACGGGGGTCGCCTCTGCAAAGGACGCCTTCTGTTAACAGCAGGCTTGCCGCTCGTGCAAGTTTTCGACAACCTGTCAGCGAACAAAACGGCCGCTTCATGGCGGCCGGAAGGCGGCGGGCCCGGCCCGCCGCAGCCTCGTCCCAGGACATCCGGTCTTGTCCCACTACGATTTTTCCGCGCAACGCCTCTTTGTCGAGACGGCGCTCGCGCCGGGCGTCGAGTTCGTTCCGCCGCCCGAAGCGCTCAACTATCTGCTCAACGTCCTGCGGCTGCGCGCGGGCGATCCTCTGCTTCTTTTCAACGGGCGGGACGGCGAGTTTCTCGCGCATCTCGCGGAGGTCACGCGGCGCGCGGCGACGATCCGCGTCGAGCGGTTGACGCGGGCGCAGACTCTTCGCGCCGATCTCGACTATTGCTTTGCGCCGCTGAAGCAGGCGCGCCTCGATTATATGGCCCAGAAGGCGACGGAAATGGGCGCCGGCCGGCTCACGCCCGTCATTACGCGCCGCACGCAGGCGCGCCGCGTCAATATCGCGCGGCTGAAGGCCAACGCCGTCGAGGCGGCCGAGCAATGCGGCGTGCTCGCCGTGCCCGACGCCGCCGACGCCGTCGATCTGTCTGATTTCCTCGCCGCCTTTCCCCCCGGCCGACTGCTGGTCTTTTGCGACGAGGATGCGCCCATCGCCAATCCCCTGCACGCGCTCGCGGGCCGTTCGGGACACGGAATTTCGGTGCTTGTCGGCCCGGAGGGCGGATTTGACGACGCGGAGCGGGCCGCCGTGACGCGCCTTCCCAACGTCGCGCGCGTCTCGCTCGGCCCGCGCATTTTGCGGGCGGATACGGCGGCGGTGGCGGCCCTCGCAATCGTTCAGGCGACGATTGGCGACTGGGCCTGTTAGTTTTTTGTAAACGCTGTTTAATCAATCCTTTCACGTAAACGGAAAATAAATCGGAATGTGTTTTTTAATCCACAGGTGACGGACAGATCCCCCGTCTGGGACACGATGCTGCCACGATGTTGAACTTAAGTGTCGAAATCGCAGAAACGAGTCGGGCGGCGACGCTTGGCCTTCTGCAAAGGGATTGGGCAAGAGATTGCAGACGCCTTGTGGCGCGCAATCGGAGAAAGGCTGACCGCCAATGATGTTCGCCGACTTCCGCCCCAATGCGCCGCTCGCCATCGCAGCGGCCGTCGCGCTCGCGGCGTCTTTTTCGGCCCTCCCGGCGAAGGCTGAGACGTCGAATCATTGCGCGCGCTATGGGGCTGATTATGTGGCCGTCGCGGGTTCGAATGGCTGCGTCAAGATTGGCGGCCATGTCCGCGTCGACATCGCCCGCGCGCCGGTTGCGCCGATGGGCTACGCCGCCATGCACGACGGCGTGCAGCGCACCTCGCAGCTCCAGCCGATGGCGCCGTTCGGTCTCAACGACCTCTTCCCGCGCTGAGCTGACTTAGCCAAGAGCGCCTCAGCCGGGGCGCTTCCTGGACTGCTCCAAAGACTCGAGACTGAGCGTAACGCGCTTGCGCCGCGAGAGCAGAAGTTCGATCCCGCGCTCGCCGCGCGGGCTTTTTTTTGCTCAGAAGGGAATCACGCAGTCGCTGAAGGCCCCGTCGACGGAGCCGCCCCAGGGTCCGTGATAGGCTTCGAGCCGGCGCTCGGCGAGCGTACGCCCCTCCGTGACGATACGCTCCAGCGGCGCGAGATAGATCGTTTCGTCTTGCCCCTGCGCATTGGTCTTGGCCCGCCGCCTGAGGCCGGCGGCGGCGAGATCGAGCGCGTCTCGGGCGACGTCGCGGACGCTACGGCCGTTGATCGTCGCGTTGAGGGCCAGCGCCGGCGCGTCTTCCCGAAGCTTCTGACGCGCCTCGGCGCTCCACCCCTTGGTGAGCTGGCGCGCCTGGTCCAATGCGACGCTGTCATAGAAAAGCCCGGCGAACATCGCCGGCAGGGCGGTCATATGAGATCGTGGCCCGCCGTCGGCGCCGCGCATTTCAAGATAGGTCTTGAGCCGCACCTCCGGGAAGATCGTCGAGAGATGATTGGCCCAATCCGAGATTGTGGCGCGCACGCCCGGCAATTGCGGCAGGCGCCCCGCCAGCAGGTCGCGGAAACTCGCGCCGGCGACGTCGTGATAGACGTCGCCGCGCTTGACGAAATACATCGGCACGTCGAGGGCGTAGTCGACATAACGCTCGAAGCTGAAGCCCTCCTCGAAGACGAAGGGCAGCATGCCGGTGCGGTCCCGATCGGTGTCGAGCCAGATATAGGAGCGCTGCGAGAGGCGGCCCGTGGGCTTGCCGTCGAGGAAGGGCGAATTGGCGAAGAGGGCGGTCACGATCGGCTGCAGCGCCAGGCCGACGCGCATTTTCTCGACCATGTCCGCCTCGCTGACGAAGTCGAGATTGGCCTGAATGGTCGCGGTGCGGAACATCATGTCGAGGCCGCGCGAGCCGACTTTCGGCATATAGGCGGCCATGATCCGGTAGCGCTGCTTGGGCATGACCGGCGTCTCGGCGCGCGACCATTTGGGGCTCGCGCCGAGGTCGAGAAATTCGACGCCGAGCGATTTCGCGACGCCCGCCAGAGCCGAAAGATGCGCGCCGAGCTCCGTCGCCGTCGCGTGAATGTCGGAGACCGGGGCGCCGGAGAGTTCGAACTGCCCGCCGGGTTCGATCGAAATTGCGCCGCCGCCGTCGATTTGGGCGAGGCCGATCAGCGCGTCGCGGTCCATGATCGGCGTCCAGCCGGTCGCCTCCTGAACGCCCTCGAGCAACCGGCCGACGCCGCAGCGGCCGTCGACGCAATCATAGGGAACAGGCGCGCGCGTGTCCGAATAGAAGGGAATCTTTTCATGTTCGGTGCCGACGCGCAGCGCCGCCCCGGAGGGCTTGCAGCCGGCGGCGAGCCAGTCCACAAGCGCCTCACGGGACTCGATCGGCGTCGTGTCTGTTACGTCGCGAGCCATGGTTCGACTAATTTTTCCATTAATGTAGGGTCGAAAGGACCAATGGAGGCGCAAGGGAGTCGGCGGGGCTGCGCCATGCGCCGGCGCGGCGCGGCGGGGAGCCGTCCCGTCGCCGGACGCCGGATGGATGCCGGAAAAGACGCCCGGACGCAAGAGCGCCGGCTTCGCGCAAACATAAGTCCTTAAGCTCTAGCTCGCATATTACGGGAAGTCTTGAGCCTTGGAGCGGGAGGCTTGGTTGGATAAGATTTTACGGCGCTTCGTCGCACAGGAGGGCGGCAGCACCTTTTTGGAATATGCGGTTATCGCCGCCTTCGTGGCGATCGCCATCGTGGCGGGGGCCTCGTCGATCGGCGTAAAATTGTCAGCCACCTATCTCGGGAGCATCGCGCCCAATTTGTAGGGTCGCGCGTCGCCCGATCCGACGCTTCGGATCGGGCGACGCGGCCAATCAGCGTTTTCCGAGAATTTGACCGAGGATGGCTTCGAGGTCGGAAGCGCCGCTCTGGCCCGTCTGCCGACTGGCGTTCTGCCCGACCTGAAGCGTCTTCTTGATCTCTTCAATGGCCTGCTGGATCGAGGCCTGATCGAGGCCCGCCGGCAGGCCGCCGGGGCCGGCTCCGCCCACGTCGGCGTCGAGAGGGCCGCCGCGGTCGAAGCGCCCCCCTTGGGACTGGGGCGGCGCGCGGCGTCCGCCGAGCAGCGAGCCGAGGATGGAGCCGAGAAGTCCGCCCAGCCCGCCGCCGGCGTTGCCGCGTGGCGTCGGCGCAGGCTCGGGCGCTGGGCGGGGCGCGCCGCCGCCGGCGAGAATCTGTTCGAGAACGCCGCCCAGCCCGCCCGAACCGGCGAGCTGCCCCAAAACGCCGCCGAGCCCCTTCTCATTGATATTCTTGGTCAGCCCGCTGAGCAGCACGGAGACGAGGACGGGCAGGAGCTGGCCGAGGATGTCCGCCCGCACCCCGGACTCGCGCGCGGCCGCCTGCAGGACCTGGCCGGTCGCGGCCGGAGAGCCGAACATCTCGTTCAAGAGATCGCGCCCGAGATCGACCGACTCCTGGCTGTGCGCCGCCTCGGGCTCGTCGAAGAAGGAATAGCGCGACGCCCCCGCCATGGCGCCGAGCGTCTTTTCGAAGACCTGGGGCTCCTCGGCGGCGTGGTTGAGGCCGATGGCGAGCGCCGGGGCCAGCGCGTTGATGGCGCTGTCGATCTGTTCGTTTGTGAGGCCGAAGCGGTCGGCGAGATTGGCGACGAGCTGGCCGCCTTGGGCCGTGGAGAGAAGGGATTCGAGATCGGACATGATTCCTCCCGCTGACAATGAGGGGAGTCGCGCTCCCGTCTCTTTGTTCCAAACCCGCGCTGGCCCGTCGGATTTTGCGCAATGTTAGCGCAGACCCCGCCGAATCGATAGCCCGAGCCGCGGGCGGGCGAAGGCCCGGCCAGCCGCTTGCCGGGCGGCTGGCTTGACAGAGCCCGACCGGCGCGACATTGCTTCCCGCCGATCGACGCCGATATGGTCATGTCGTCCCGAAACGGGCGAAAGGCCGATTGCATCGCGCGGCCGCGCGCAACCTCGCCGAAGGCCATTCATGAATGTTCAGCCCCGCGGCGCGAAGCCGCCGCTCAAGATTCTCCTGTGCTCTCCGCGCGGCTTCTGCGCCGGGGTCGTCCGCGCGATCGACGCCGTCGAGCGGGCGCTCGCCAAATACGGCCCGCCAGTCTATGTGCGTCACGAGATCGTCCATAATCGCTATGTCGTCGAGTCGCTGAAGGCCAAGGGCGCTGTTTTCGTCGAGGAGCTGGACGAGATTCCGAGCACCGACGCGCCGGTGATTTTCTCCGCTCACGGCGTCGCCAAGGCAGTCTCCGCCGAGGCGCAGGCGCGCAACCTTCTCGCCATTGACGCGACGTGCCCGCTGGTGACGAAAGTCCACCGTGAGGCGGAAATCCACTGGAAGCGGGGACGCCGCGTTCTGCTCGTCGGCCATTCCGGACATCCGGAAGTGGTCGGCACCATGGGCCAATTGCCGGAAGGCGCGGTGGTGCTCGTCGAATCCGTCGACGACATCAAGGATCTGTGCTTCGACGACGAGCAGAACCTCGCCTATGTGACGCAGACGACGCTGTCGCTCGACGATTCGCAGGAGATCGTCAGCGCGCTGCAACGTCGCTTCCCGTCCATTATCGGCCCCCATAAGGAAGACATCTGCTATGCGACCACGAACCGCCAGGCGGCGGTGAAGGAGGTCGCGCCCAATGTCGACGCCGTGATCGTCGTCGGGTCGCCCAATTCCTCCAATTCCCAGCGTCTTCGCGAAGTCGCGGAGCGCGCCGGGGCGCCGGCGCAACTGGTGCAGGGCAGGGGCGAGATCGACTGGTCGATCTTTGGAAACATCTCCTCGCTCGGCATCACCGCGGGGGCGTCGGCGCCGGAAGTGCTCGTCGAGGAGATCATGGACGCTTTCGCGGAGCGGTACGAGATTGCGGTCGAAACCGTGTCCACGGCGGATGAAAGCGTCTCCTTCCCGCTGCCGAAGGAGCTGCGGGCGATGGCCTGACGGGCGCTGCTCTTTGGAAAAACGTCCATGGCCGTTTACACCCAGGTCGACGATGCGGAGCTGATCGCGTTTCTGTCGACCTATGACATCGGCGACCTGCTTTCCTGCAAGGGAATTGCGGAGGGAGTCGAGAATTCGAATTATTTCCTCCATACGAGCGCCGGGAATTTCATCCTCACGCTCTATGAGCGGCGCGTGGCGGAGGCCGATCTGCCCTTTTTCCTCGGCCTCATGGAGCATCTCGCCACCAAAGGCGTCACCTGCCCGCAGCCTGTGCGCAACCGCGCCGGGGCGGCGCTTGGGCGACTCGCCGGTCGTCCGGCGATGATCGCCACTTTCCTCGACGGCTACGCGGTGCATCATCCCGAGCCGGCGCATTGCGCCGCGCTTGGCGATGCATTGGCGCGTCTTCACCTCGCCGGCGCCGGCTTTCCGCTGCGGCGAGAAAACGCCTTGTCCGTCGACGCCTGGCGCGGGCTTTTCGCTCCCGCCGCGGACCGCGCCGCGGAAGTGGCCGATGACCTGCGCGAGACGGTCGAGTCGGAGCTCGACCTGCTCGAAAACCGCTGGCCGCGGGATTTGCCGCGCGGGGTCATCCACGCCGATCTCTTCCCCGACAACGTCTTCTTCCTCGGCGATAAGATTTCAGGCCTCATCGATTTTTATTTCGCCTGCTGCGACGCGTTCGCCTATGATCTCGCGATCTGCTTCAACGCCTGGTGCTTCGACGCGGCGCACGCCTATGCGCCCGAAAAGGGCGTCGCGCTGCTCGAGGCCTATGCCCGCCTGCGGCCGCTGACGCCCGCGGAAATAGACGCCTTTCCGCTCCTCGCGCGCGGCGCGGCGCTGCGTTTCCTGCTTACCCGTTATGTGGATTGGCTGAACGTGCCCGAGGGCGCGCTGGTGCGGCCGAAGGACCCGCGCGAATATCTCGCGAAGCTGCGCTTCCACCGCACCGTTTCCGATATTGGCGGCTACGGCCTCGCCCTGTGACGAAGCGCGTCTCGATCTGGACCGACGGCGCCTGCTCGGGCAACCCCGGCCCCGGCGGCTGGGGCGCGATCCTGCGCTTCGGCGACCGCGAGCGGGAGCTCTCGGGCGGCGAGCCGCTCACCACCAATAATCGCATGGAATTGATGGCGGCCATCATGGCGCTCGAGACGCTGACGCGGCCCTGCGCCGTCGATCTCTACACGGATTCCCAATATGTGCGCGGCGGCGTCACGTCCTGGATCAAGAACTGGAAAACGCGCGGCTGGAAAACCGCCGACCGCAAGCCGGTGAAGAATGTCGAGCTCTGGCAGCGGCTCGAGGCCGCAGAGGCGCGCCATGACGTCAACTGGCATTGGGTGCGCGGCCATTCGGGCGACGAGATGAACGAGCGCGCCGACGCCCTGGCCCGCGCCGGCATGGCGCCTTTTCAGCCACAGCGCCGCGCGCCCGGCTGAGCGCCCCTTGCGCGGCGCTTCCGCGCGCCTATTTCTTAATCAAACCCAGGATCTCTTCTCTAACCTGCGGGCGCGGTTACGGCCGCGCCCCTTTTTGCGCCATCTTCTTGACACCTGCGCCCTTCAGACAAGGATGCGTCTCCAGTATGCGCGTCTTGGCTGATTCTCTTTCTTCAGGGGCAGGACGTTCATGCACCAGCCCAGAAAATGGTGGGTCGGACTGCCGGTCCTCGCCGGCGTCGTCTATGGCGCGACGCAATGGCTGACGCCGCAGGTCGAGGCTGACCTCGCCGCCCGGGTCGCGGCGCGGCTCGGCGTTGCTCCTTCCGCCGTGTCCGTCTCGGGCCGAGACGTGACCCTCTCCGGCGTTGCGCCGGACGCGGCTTCGGCCCTGCGCGACGCGCAAGGCGTCCGCAAGCTCGTCTTCTCCGGCCCCGCCGCGCCCGCGCCCGCGCCCGCCGCCTCCGCCTCGGCCTCTCTGGCGGAGGCGCAGAAACCTGTTGCACGGCCCGAACCTTATGTGTTCGCCGCGACCCTCGGCGACAGCGTCGTCGCGCTCGACGGCAAGCTGCCCGACGCGGCCCTGCGCGAGAAGATCGTGTCGCTCGCCGCGGCGGCGGGCGCTGGCCGCGCCGTCAGCGACGGGGCGAAGATCGACGCCGGCGCCCCGGCCGGGGACTATGCGGCGGCGCTCGTCGTCGCGCTCGAGGCGCTTGCCGCGCTGGAGCGGGGCAAGGCGACGCTTTCCGACGCGCGTCTCTCCATCGAGGGCGCCGGGCGGATGAACGTGCGCGCCGACGCGCTGGCGTCGCAGGTGAAGGCGCGCTTGCCGCAGGGGTTCGACCTCGTCCGCATCGAGGTCTCGCCGGGTCCCGTTTCGCCTTACCTGTTCGACGCGGCGCGCAAGGGCGGCGGCGTGACGCTCACGGGCTTTGCGCCGGACGAGATGACCCGCGGTCGCCTCGCGGCGTCGGCGCGTCGGCGCGTCGGCGACGCGACGGTGGAGGACCGCCTCGAAATTGCGCCGGGCGCGCCGGCCAAATTCACGGAAGCCGCGGTCGCCGCTTTGGCCGCGCTTGGCCGTCTCGACGAGGGCCGCCTGCAGATCGCCGACTCCGCTGTCCTGCTTTCCGGCGTGGCGCGCTACGAGGGCGCTCGCGCCGCGATCGCCGCAGCGCTCGACGAGCGTCTGCCCAGGGGTTTCACCAGCGACGTGCGTCTCGTCGCCCAGGCGGCGGGCGCGCCGCTCGACGCCGCCGGCTGCCGCGCCGCCCTCGCCGGGCTGTCCGCGACGCCGATCGCTTTCGACGCCGACGACTCGGCTGTCAGCGAGGAGTCCGAGGCGCTCATGGACAGGCTGACCGCCGAGGTCCTGCGCTGCAAGGGCGTTGCGATCGAGGTCGCAGGCCATTGGGACGACCGCGACGTCGAAGCCGCCCGCGAGCGCAGCAAGCGGCGCGCCCAGCGCGTGGTCGACGCCTTCGTCAAGGCGGGCGCCGATCCATTTCGTGTCTGGGCCATGGGGTACGGGGCGGAGCGTCCGATCGCCTCCAATGACACGGAGGACAATCGCGCCCGCAACCGGCGCATCGAGTTCAACGTGAAATGACGGCTTTGATGACCTAACCGCAGGAAAGGAGAGCGGCGAATGGCCTATTTGCTCATGCTCGGCTGGCCTTGGTTTGCTGGCGCCTTTGCGCTCGGCGCGCTTGTTGGCTTTCTGACCTTCTCGCGCGCGAAAGGAGCGACCTTCTCGGGGGGCTGGATCGTTTTGCTCGGCGCGGTCGCTCTCGCGACAGGCTATGGCGCTTCCTTTGCGGAAGTGCTGTCGGGCCGGGAAGCGACGACCCTGGACATTGCCGTCCTCGCCGGCCTCGCCTATGCGGCGGGTCTCCCGCTCGGCGGCTGGCTGAAATCACTCGCCGCCGACGCCGAGAAGAAGCGGCCGGCGCCGACCCCGATCATGGTCGCGCCCCCCACCGCCCCACTCGCTTTGGAGCCGTCGATCCCCCTGGCGGAGTCGTTCATCGCCACGACGGCCGCTGTGGCCCTCGATTCGGCGGCGCCGAGCGTCGGCGTGCTCGCCAACGGCCATGCCGGAGAAGCGGCGCCGCTCGAGCTCCTTTCGGACGCCGTCGCCTCTGGCGTCATCGAACACGCCCGGACCGCCGCGCCCCGGCCCGCCCGCGACAAGAAGGCCGCGCCCGGCGTGAAGCCCGAAACGCTCCCCGCCCCGCGCGACGGCGGCGCCGACGATCTCGCCCGCATCAAGGGAATCGGCCCGAAGAGCCTCGAAAAGCTCAACGCGCTCGGCGTCTTCCATTATGATCAGATCGCGACGTGGAATCTCGACAACGCCAAATGGATCGGCTCTGCGATCGGCGCGCCGGGCCGCGTCGAGCGCGACAGATGGATACAGCAGGCGCGGGACCTCGCCGGCGCCGGAACGGGACGCTGATGAAGGGTTTGCTGATGCGCGCCGCGGTCGGCGCGCTGCTTTTCTCCCCTGCGCCGCTGTCGGCGCAGGACATGTTGCAGGGCGTCGATCTCTCTCAGCCCGCCTATTCCCAGTCGGAGCTCACGCGCGCCGAGGTCGAAGCGGCGCTGAAAGCCGGCAAGTCCGACTTTTCCGGCAAGAGCCTCAATGGCCTCGATCTCTCCGGGCTCGATCTGTCGCATGTAAACTTCCGCGCCGCGCGCCTCAACAAGGCGCGCCTCTCCGGCGCCAAGCTCGACGGCGCCATTCTCGATCAGGCCTGGCTCATGCAGGCGGATTTGACCGGCGCCTCGCTCAAGGGCGCGCAGGCCTTCGCCGCGCAGATGCAGCGCCTGCGCGGGGACGGCGCCGATTTTTCCGGCGCGCGACTCGCGGGCGATCTGACCGGGGCCTCGCTGCGGGGCGCAAAGTTCGAAGGCGCCAATCTTTCTGCGGATATGAAGAACCAATCGATGGGACTGATGCGCGCCGTGCTGCGCTCGACCTATCTCGAAGGGGCGAGATTCGGCAAAGCCAACCTCATGAGCGCCGATCTGCGCTTCGCCCATGCCGCGGGCGCCGATTTCCGCAACGCCAATCTGATGAACGCCGACGCGTCCGGCGCAGATTTCACCGGGGCGCTGTTCGACGGCGCCATGACCAAGGATCTCGATCTCGATTCCGCCCAGATCGATGCGGCGGCGGAAGCCGCCCTCGCGCCAGCGCAGCACCTCGACCGCGCCCGCCGGCAATGACGCAGGAGTCGATCAGAATCGGCGTCGATCTCGGCGGAACCAAGATCGAGGCGATTGCGCTGGATTTCTCGGGCGAGATTCTGGCGCGCCGCCGCGTCGCGACGCCAAGCCAGGACTATGACGAAATCATCCGCGCCGTCGCGGCGCTCGTGCGCGACATGGAATTGGAGACCGAGCGGCGCGGGACCGTCGGCGTCGGCGCGCCCGGCTCGATCTCCACGCATACGGGCCTGGCCAAGGGCTCCAACACTCAAGTTGTCAACGGCAGGCCGCTCGACGCCGATCTGTCGCAGGCTCTGTCGCGTCCCGTGCGTGTCGAGAACGACGCCAATTGTTTCGCTCTGTCCGAGGCCGTCGACGGCGCGGGGCAGGGAGCGCGCGTCGTGTTCGGCGTCATTCTCGGCACCGGCGTCGGCGGCGGCGTCGTCGTCGACGGCAAGGTTCTTACGGGACGCAATCGCATCGCCGGCGAATGGGGCCATACGCCGCTGCCCTGGATGACCCCCGAGGAATATCCCGGCGCGCGCTGTTTCTGCGGTCACGACGGCTGCGTCGAGACTTTCCTCTCCGGCCCCGGCCTCTCGCGCGAATACGCGCGGCGCGCGGGCGCGGCGGCGACGGGGCAGGAGATAACCCAGCGGGCCGAACGCGGAGAGGCGGCGGCGCTTGCAGCGCTCGACGCCTACCAGGACCGTCTTGCCCGCGCGCTCGCCATGGTGATCGACGTCCTCGACCCGGACGTCATTGCGCTGGGCGGCGGCGTTTCCAACATCGAGCGGCTTTATGCCGGATTGCGCGAACGCGTGGCGAAACACGCCTTCACCGATGCGCTCGACACGAGGATTCTGCGCAACCGCCACGGCGACTCGGGCGGCGTGCGCGGCGCCGCCTGGCTGTGGCGGTGAAAGGGGCCGCCTTTCAATCTCCCGACTTGGCGTGTAAGCGAATGACGACGGCGCGTCCTTCGCGCCCTTGATCTTAGGAGCCTCCCTCGATGGGCGCCTCGGGCGACGTCGCGAACGCAACCAAGAAGCTGGCCTTCCTCTCCTCTGGCACGCCGGAGGCCGAGGAGGCGCGGCTGCGGCTCGTCGAGAAATATGGCGACGTGCCGCCGGAAGAAGCCGACTGCATCGTCGCGCTCGGCGGCGACGGGCTGATGCTGCGCACGCTGCACAGCTACATGGATTCCGGCAAGCCCATTTACGGCATGAATCGCGGCTCGGTCGGCTTTCTGATGAATCAGTATCGCGAAAGCGGACTGCGCAAGCGCATCGCCGAGGCCAAGGCCTCGATCATCCATCCGCTCTTGATGCACGCCACCAATGTGCACGGCGATGAATTTTCCGCCCACGCCATCAACGAGGTCTCGCTGCTGCGCCAGACCTCGCAGATCGCGAAGCTGCGCATTCTGATCAACGATCAGGAGCGCCTGCCGGAACTCATCACCGACGGCGTGCTCGTGTCGACGCCGGCCGGGTCGACGGCCTATAATCTTTCGGCGAACGGCCCCATCCTGCCGCTCGACGCGCCCTTGATGGCGCTCACGCCCATCTCGGCCTTCCGCCCCCGCCGCTGGCGCGGCGCCTTGCTGCCCGACGCGGCGAAAGTGCGCATCGAAGTGCTCGAAGCGGCGAAACGTCCGGTCTCGGTCGTCGCGGACCACGACGAATTCCGTGACGTCGCTTATGTGGACGTGGAGATGGACCAGGGCGCCAATCTCGTCCTTCTGCATGATTCCGGGCATTCGCTGGAAGAGCGGATCCTGCGCGAGCAATTCGGCTATTGAGGAGCCCCGGCAAGCGTGTCCGAGATCGAACCTTTCCGGCTGCATATCTTCGTTTGCGCCAACAAGCGCGACGGCCGTCCCGCCTGTGAGGATCACGGCGCCAAGGCGGCGCTCGCCCAGGCCAAGGAGGCCCTGAACGCGCTGCCCGCCGCGGACCGCGAAGGCGTCCGCCTCTCCGCCGCCGGCTGCCTCGGCCGCTGCGCGCACGGGCCGGTGGCCGTGGCCTATCCGGCGGGAGAGTGGATCAGCTATGCGTCGGCGGAGGAGCTGACGGCGTTCGTGCTGCGAGCCGTGAAGAAGGACTGAAGGGCTGCTTCACGCCGCCTCGCGCAGCTCCGCGTCGAAAGCGTCGAGGTCGATGAGCGGCGCGCGGGCGGGAGTTTCCAAAATCGCGGCGGCGGGCAAAACCTCGGGGATGTGAGAGTCCGCAGCGAGGCGCGCGGTTTCGAGGCGCGCCTGCTCCAAAGCCGCTTCGCGTTGGAAACGCCGCAGCAACGCTTTCAGCCGGTCGAGTTCGCCGTTGTCGATCGCGGCGCAGGCGGCGAGCACGTGCTCGATCAGAACCAGCGACAGCCGCGCGTCGCTGTGAGGCGCCATGGCGTGGTCGCGCTGCGCCTCGAGCGCGGCGCGAAACGCCGGGAGGAATTTTTCCGGCAGGCCGGCGCGCGCGTAGAGCGCCGCAAAGCCGGCGCCGCGGAAGTCGCGCAACAGGCCCGCGACCTTCTCCTCGCGCAGGCCCGATAATTCTGTCAGCGTCGCCTCGAAGAGGTCGCGATTGCCGGAGAGAAGCGCGCGCAGGACGAGACTGGCGGTGAGCTGGCCGGAGGCGCAAAGATGCTGCACGAGTTCGCGCACGCCGCGGCGGCCGTCCTGTTCGGCGGCGTCTGCGACGATGACCACATTGGCCTTGTCGCGTTCCTCCTGCGACAGACGTTCGGCGCGCGCTTGCGTCAGCCAGCCGCAGTCGACGACGAAGGCGGAGAGGCTCGCGGCGGCGGCGTTGACGAGAGCGTTGCGCACGGTCGCCGGCAGCCAGGGCCGCGACAGCAGCGCCTCGCGCATTTCGCCGTCGTCGCCGAAACGCTCGACCATGCGGCAAAGCGAAAACGCCGTGATTTCCGCGCCAGGGTTGACTGCGAGCGAGATCGACGCCTCGCGCGCGCCGATTTCCGCCAGCGCGGCGCAGACGCTAGAGGGCACGCGGGCGCGCAGGGCGATGGCGGTTTGCGCGAAAACGTCGCCGATGGCGGCGCAGTCGATGAGTTCCGCGTCGGAGAGCAAAGGCGAGCGCGACAGGATCGGACTCGCGACGTCGGACTGATCGCAGGCGAGGGCGGAGACGAGCGCGCGCGGCGCGTCGACGGCGCTCGCCAGATTCTCGGCGAGCGCGCGGCGCACCAGCGGAGAGGAGTCCTCGGCGAGCGATGTCAACGTGAGTTCGGCTTCGCGGCGTTGCGAGGAGTCGAGGTCGGCATAGAGATAGGCGCGGGCCAGCGCCCCGGCCGCTTCCGCGCGCTGGGCGGCGTTGGCCGTCTGCGCCCAGGACAGGAAATGACGCATGATCATGGAAAGCTTCCCCGTAAACGCCACAGTCAAGGTTAAGGGATCATCTGCGTTTATGGTAAATGCGCGGTTTAAGGGCGTGTCGCCTTGCCCAGGGGCGGCGCGGTGACGCGTTCCGTTCTGGTTCTATCGGCGGACAGGCGGAAGTCCGCGATCGACGCGCTGTCGAGTGGGGCGTCGGCGCTGTTGCTGCGCCTCGGGCCGGCCGGCGGCCTGGCCCGCGACGAAGCGCGGGATTGGGCGCGGGGCTTCATCGAGGCGGCGCGCCGGCGCGATAATCGGCCCGACATCTACATTCAGATCGCCGGATTGCGGAGCGCAGACTCGGAGGAGGACGTCGCGGCCCTTGCTATTGCGGGGGTCGACGGATTTTTCCTCGAAGGCTGCGAAGGGCGTGTCGACGTCCAACAGCTCTCGGTGCGGCTGGCGGCGCGGGAGGCTGAGGCGGAGCTGGCGCCCGGCGCGCTCCGCATCGTCGCCCTCGCCGCGCAGACGCCGGCGGGCGTGTTCGCTTTGGGCGATTATGCGGGCGCCTCGTCGCGCCTCGCGGCGCTCGCCATGGACGACGCGGCGCTTCCCGCGGGCGCGGCCGCGCGGGCGATGGCGCGCACCCTGCTGGCGCTGGGCGCGGCGGCGGCCGAGGTCGGCGCCCTCGACGCCGCGCCGACGTCGCGAGGCAGCGCGCTCGAGGCCGCCTGTCAGAGCGTCCGCCGCGACGGCTTCTCCGGCCTCGTCACCGCCGCGGCCGGCGAGATTCCCGTCATCAACCGGGTGTTCGGCGGACCGTGATCGACAAATGGCCACGATCGCGCGCATAGAGGGAGCCATGAGCAACGTGAGAGTCCGAGCCGCCGGTTGGCTTCTCGTTTTGGCGCTGCCGCATGTGGCGGCTCCTGTGCTGGCGCGCAGCGGCCATCCGCCGGATCAGAATGCGCCCCCGGCGATGGCCAAGGCTCCCAATGCGGAGGGGCTCGGGACCTTGCGCCTGAGCGCGACCCTCGGGGCCGCCGATACGCAGCCCGTGCGCAGCGGCATGGTCTGGCGCGTCTTTGAAGAGGCGGTTCAGGCGGACGGATCGCACAAGCTCGTCGCGCAATCGGAGGAGGCGACGCCGACCTTCTCGCTGCCCGACGGCGCCTATATCGTCCACGCCGGCTTCGGCCTCGCGGGCGTCACGCGGCGCGTCGCGATGGACGGGCGCCATGTTTCCGAGCGCCTGCCGCTCAACGCCGGCGCCCTGAAGCTCGTCGACATGCTGGGCGAGAGCAAAATCCCCCCGCAGCGCCTCTCGATTTCGATCTATGTGCCCGAGCGCGGCAATTCCGAAGCCAAGCTCGTTCTGGCCAACGCCAAGGGCGACGAGGCGATCTGCCTGCCGGAGGGCGCTTATCACATCGTGTCGACGCTGCTCGACACGACCCAGGGCGCGCAGGGCGGCAACAACGCCACGAACTCCGTGGTGACGGCCGATCTCAAGGTGCCGGCGGGCAAGCTGATCGAAGCCACGCTCAAACACCACGCCGCGACGATCACCTTAAAGCTCGTCAAGGCGCCGGGGGGCGAGGCGCTGGCGAATACCAGCTTCTCGATCCTCACCCCTGGCGGCGACGTCATTCGCGAGCTCATCGGCGCCTTCCCTTCGCTCGTTCTGGCGGAAGGCGAATATGTCGCCATCGCCCGCCACGAGGGAAAGACCTATCAGAACACCTTCCGGGTCCAGTCCACCAAGGACGCCGACGTCGAAGTCGTCATGAAGGACGACAAGTCGCCCGAGGAAGCGCCGCAGTAGCGCCTCGCTCACAGACTCAAAACTCTCCTGGCGCCTCGCCGGCGTAGCGCGTTGGCTCCAAGCTGGCTGCGCAACATGGCGCCGGGTGGCTCTTTGGAACTGGCGCCTTCTGTATATATTTTAATCATTGTGATTGCGATCTAATCGTTCGCTGCACAAAATTGCAGCCTCTTGGTTGCCAAATAAACAGATTAGCCAAGGATTCGCTCATGTCGTCTTTCACTTTGCGCGGCCGCGCCGCGTGTCTTGCTCTTCTGTCTTGTGTCTGCCTCGCCGCCTCGGCGACTGCACAGGGGCGCGATCACGGCGTTCGGCGCCCAGCGCAGCAGGAACGCGATTTTTATGCGACGGTTCCTGCGGGCGACGCCCATATTACTCCCGCCGCCAGCCATGAGTGCTTCACCACCAGCAGCCCCATGGAGGCCACGAAGGGAATCCGTCACTGGAGCGGCCGCTGCTGATTGGACGAGCGGCAAAAAAAGAAAGTCGGCGACGACGTCGCCGACTTCTTTGTTTTCTTTGGTTCCCCGTCCGTAAGCTCAGAGCAGCGAGAAGGGGATGATCACGTCCATGTTGAACATGCCCTGCGAACGGCTCTGGCCGTTGCCGTTGGGACCATTGATGCCGCGGAAGAAGGGCGTCGTGCCGTTCACGGCGGTGTCCCAGCGGAACTCCGGACGGATGATCAAGCCGGTGATGATCGGCAGTTTCGGCAGCTCGGGGGTGATCGTCGTGCCGATCGTGAGCGCCAGATAGCTGGTGCCGACATTCGCCGGACGGAAGATGCAGGACGGGCAGAAGAAGCCGTGCAGCGCATTGATCGCGTCGAAATAGCCCGGATAGGCGGCGACGAAGAAGTTGTTGGCGTCGCGATAATATTCGACGCGGCCATTGACCTTGAAGATGTCGTTGACCTTGTACGACGCATATTGCGCGATCGCGTAGGACTCGGCGCCCTTGGGATATTGCGGGAGATAGGAGAGCGCGGTCGTCGGAAAGCCGGTCGGGGCGACGAAGTTCGGGAAGAACTGATCGTACAGGAAGTACGAATTCTGCGGAACGCCGCCGAGCGCCGAGGCCGGGTTCCAGCCGCTTTCGCGGTTGAAGGCCATGTCGGTGATGAGCGTCAGATTCTCCGTCACCTTCCAGGTCGTGGTCAGGTTGGCGTAGGTGCGGTTCGTGGAATTGGGGTTACAGACGCAGGCGAAGGGCGTGTTCGGCCAGGAAGCGATGGGCAGGCCAAATCCCGGATTGTACGGACCGCCGATCTGCTTCGGATTTTCCGGACCGGTGTGGACGATGCCGAGAATGGTCAGATTGCCGTCGAGCAGGTTGAGGCCGAAACCGCCGTGGAAGGACGGAGAGGCGTTGTTGTCGCCGGGCCAGCCGATGAAGGTGTTCACGCCGGTCGTGACGCCGGCATAGACGTCGAGCCAGTCGCGGACATGCGTCGTGGTCATGACGCCGGTGTGGAGGAAGGGCCCGAAATTGAAGATGTAGGAGTGGCTGTAGAAGAGGTTGTCCTTGGCGTACATGACTTCGGCGCCATTGTACGTCGGGAAAATGCCCGCCTTCACGTCGATGCCGCCCTGCGACAGGAAGGTCTTCCAGGGCAGATGGGCCTGAACGTTCGCCTCGAGCGGACCGATCTGGGTGTCGGTGTGCATCCAGTATTCGGTCGTCCCGGTCAGATGGTTGTAGCGCATGTCCTCGCCGAGCTGGACCTGCGCCTTGAAACCGAAGTCATAGGTGTCCGACTTCGGATCGAGCGGCCGCTGCATCGTGACCACGAGGCCGTTGAAGGTCGGCTGGTTGGCGTCGGACGTATAGAGGTGGCCCCAGTTCCACTTGTTGAAGGGCTGGTTGAAGTTCATCGCGATACCGCCCTCGACGTAACCGTCGATCGTGAGCGTATCGAGCCAGGCGGGCGGCGGCGGCGGCGGCGCTTCGGGCGCCTTCTTGGTTTTCAGATCGGCCGCCAGGGCCATGCTGGCGGCGAGGGACGCCGCGGTCACGATGGGGAGGTAGTACCACTTCATGCCAGGAACTCCGGTATCGGGAGGCGAAGACTGCACCGATAACAACGCCACCTCGGTCTTGCTTCAAGCTCATCTCGGGCGCAAATGCCTATTCCTTAGGCAAAACCGCGGGTTCCGGACATTTGTCTTCTCGAATGTGGCGCCGATGTCACATTTTGATCGGCTCCAGGAGAACTGTAACTTTCCAATTGGTTAACCATACGAGCACGAAGTCCCGCATTGCGTGTATCGCCAGGCATGGCGCCCGCTCGGAGTGATTCGGTCGTCCCGCCTGCTTGCCGAAGCGACGCCGGAGTCCAACTTTCTTAAGGCGGCCGCGTTCACGACGGCTCGGAAAGAGGGGGTAAATGTCGCAGGGTGAAGAAATAATCGGTCCCGACTTCGCACTTGGGATCGCTTCCGGCGAGGTTGCGGAAGGGGCGCCGATGCGGGGGCATGTCGCCGGCAAGGCCGCGATCATGGTGCGCAAGGGCGGCGAGGTCTTCGTCGTCGGCGCGTTCTGCACGCATTACCACGGGCCGCTGGCGGAGGGGCTCGTGGTCGGGGAGACGATTCGCTGCCCCTGGCATCACGCCTGTTTCAGCCTGCGCAGCGGGGAGGCCGAGCGCGCGCCGGCCTTCGACGCGCTGGCGCGCTGGCGGGTCGAGCAGATCGAGGGCGTGATTTTCGCCCGCGAGCGGATCAGGACGGCGGCCCCCAAGACTGCGCCGGCGCGCGCGCCGGGGAGCGTCGTCATCGTCGGCGCGGGCGCCGCCGGCTTCGCCGCGGCGCATGCGCTGCGCGCCGAGGGCTATGACGGGGCGATCGAAATGGTCGGCGCGGACCCCGCAGAGCCCTATGACCGCCCCAATCTGTCCAAGGATTATCTCGCCGGCTCGGCGCAGCCCGATTGGCTGCCGCTGCGCGATCCCGCCTGGTACCGCGACAACCGGGTCAGTCTGCGCCTCGGGCGGCGCGTTCTTTCGCTCGATCTCGCGCAGCGCCGCATCCTGCTCGAGGGCGGCGAGAGCGTTGGTTTCGACGCCCTGCTGCTCGCCGCCGGGGCCGACCCGGTGCGACTGCCCATTCCGGGGGCGGACGCGTCGCATGTTCATTATCTGCGCAGCCTCGCCGACGCCGACCGCCTCATCGCCGCGGCTGCCGGAGCGAAGCGGGCGGCGGTCATTGGCGCGAGCTTCATCGGGCTCGAAGTCGCCGCCTCATTACGCGCGCGCGGGCTCGAGGTCCATGTCATCGCGCCCGAGGCCGTTCCCATGGCCCGCATTCTGGGGCCGGACCTCGGGGCCCATATCCGCCGGCTTCACGAGAGCCACGGGGTCGTCTTCCATCTCGAAGACACGGCGACGGAGATTGGCGCTGACGCGCTGACCTTGAAGAGCGGCGGCGCGCTTGCGGCGGATGTCGTCGCCATTGGCGTCGGCGTCCGACCGAACGTCGCGCTCGCGGAAGCCGCCGGCCTCGCCGTCGACAAGGGGGTGCTGGTCGACGAATATCTGGAAACGAGCGAGCCTGGCGTCTATGCGGCGGGCGACATCGCCCGCTGGCCCGACAAGATCACCGGCGAGCGCGTTCGGGTCGAGCATTGGGTCGTGGCCGAGCGGCAGGGCCAGACCGCGGCGCGCAACATGCTCGGGCGCCGCGAGCGCTTCGAGGCGGCGCCCTTCTTCTGGTCCCAGCACTACGATCAGGCGATTTCCTACGTCGGCCATGCGCCGGCCTGGGACCGGGCGGAGCTGTCGGGCGATCCGGCGGCGGGCGATTGCGCGGTGACGTTCTATGCGGGCGGCCGCAAACTCGCCGTGGCGACGCTCGGACGCGATCTCGAAAGCCTGCAGGCGGAAGTGGCCTTCGAACGGGCGATTGGCGCGCTGTAAGAGGGTGTGCGGGGCGCGGACCAGGTCCGCGCCCTTTTTCCTTATTCGAAACGGCCCGCCGCATGGCCGAGCATGGTGTAGACCTTGCCCGCGTCGCTCGTGAGCAGGTCGAGCGCCTTGCCGCCGTCGCGGTCGCCGCGGCTCGTCTCGAGCAGCAGCTCCTCGAAGTGGCGCACGTAATGGTCGAGCGTCGCGCGGAACTCCGGGTCGAGCCGGTAGCGGCGGCGGATTTCCTCGAAGGTCTGGTGGCCCTGCGCCGTATAGAGGCGCCGCCCGAACAGGCCGCCCTTCTCGCCGCGCTGGTAGCGCCGCCATAGTTCGACGACGGCCGCATTGTCGACCATGCGCGCGATGTCGAGCGTCAGCCCGTCGAGCGCTCCGGCGCCGGCCCGCGCCGGACGCGGCCCGCGGCCGCTCTCGTCGCCCTCTTCGCGCGAGGCGCGGGCGAGGAGATCGCTGAGCCAGCCGCCCTGCGTGTCCCGCCCGGCGGCGACGTCAGCCGCGCGCGGCGCGGGGGCCGGCGCCGGCGCGGCGACGCGCGGGCGGGGCGGTTCGGCGCGGGGCGCTTCATAGGGGCGGCGCGGGGCCGGGGCCTGCTCGGCGACGTCATAGACGCGGCCGGAGCGCGCCACGAGGTCGGTGAGTTCGTTGAGGGCCTTCACCTGATCGCCGACGACGCGGCGCAGCGCCGAGGCCTGTTCGGCGGTTTCGCGCGGCAATTCGACCGCCCCCCGTCGCACCTCGTCGCGCGTTTCCTCGAGCTCGCGATGAATGTCCCTCGACAGCGCGCGGATCTCTTCCGCCGTCGACTGGAAGCGCGCGCTCGCGTCGCCGAAGAGGCGGTTGATCTCGTCATTGGCCTTTGTGAAGGCGGCGCGCAGCGATTCCTCGGTCTCGGCCCTTTGGCTCTCCGCGGCCGAGCGGAGATCGGACAGGCGCGCCTCGACGAGCGCGGCCGTCTCGCGCGTGGTCGCCGAGAGGGCGCCGCCGACGGCTTGCGAGCGGTTCTCGATTGCGCGGAACGCTTCCTCCATCTTCGTCGTGAAGTCGGCCATGACGGTTTCGACTTCGGCGCGCTTGCCGTCGACGAGGGCCATGACGTTCTCGAGCGAGCGGCGGCGGGCGTCGAAGGCCTCGTCGAGCGCCTGCTGGCTCCTGGCGAGCTGAGCGGCGCTCTGGACGAGCGTTTCCTCTCGCTGGGTCAGCGTCTCGACGATGTCATGGGCGCTGTTGACCGTGCCGCTTGCGGCTTCGTTGATCTTTTGGACCTGGCTGGAGACGTCGCGGATCGCCGTTTGGAACTCGGCGAGCCGCGTGCCCAGCGCGCGCTCGAGCGCGACGAGATTGCCGCCCGTCTTGTCCATGATCCCCTGCAGCGAGCTGTTGGTCTGGTCGAGCTTGTCGAGCACGGTCGGCAGCTCGGCGCGGATCTTGTCGTTCATGGCGATCAGCGCGCCGATCGAGTGTTGCGCGCCGGCGTCGAGGGCGGTGGTCAGCGACGCCGCCGAGCGGTCCATGGCCTCCGCCAGTTCGTCGCGCTTGTCGCCGAGATGGCGAACGATCGCCGCGCCCCGCGTCTCGATCGTGTTGGCGATCAGCTCGCCGACGCTCGTCAGCTCATGGGTCACGGCGCCGCCGCGGTCGCCCAGAGTGGCCTCGATCTGCGCCAGCCTGTCGTCGAGCGCGCTCTGGATCTGCGTCAGTCGGGAGTCGAGCGCGCCGCTGATCTCGACGACGCGTTCGGTAAGCGCCTTGCCGAGATCGCCCGTGCGCGCATGCAGCGTCGTGTCGAGCGCGCGCCGCGCATCCGACAGCGTGTGGTTGATGTCCGCGAGCCGCGCCCCGATCGACTCGATGACGCCCCTGCCACGTTCGTCGATCTCCGACGACACGGCCCCGAGGCGTTCGACAACGTTTTTCTCAAAGAGTTCGATGCGTCCGTCGAGCGTGTCGGCGAGATCCTTGGCGCGCCCGCCGAGCGTCTCGTTGATCTCCGACGCCTTGGTCGCCAAAGTCTCGGCGATTTCGGAAGAGCGCGACAGCAACACCGAATCGACGTCCTTGATCTTCTCATCGAGGCTGCGGACGACCTCGCGGCCGCCTTCGCCCATCACGCGGGCGACCTGCAGCGCGTGGCTCGCGAGCGAGGCCTGCAGCCGCTGGCCGCCGGCGCCGAGGCCAGCGTCCATCTGCTTTACGAGCGCCTCGATGCGCTCCGCCGCCTCGCGGGTGCGGGCGTCGCTGACGCTCTCGAAAGCTTCGATCTTCGTCGCCATGGCGGAGGCGATGTCGATTGCCCGGGTCTCGAGCTTCTCGACGAGTTGTTCGCCCTTCTCGCCGATCGTGTGGTCGATCACGTCGAGCTTGGCGCTCACGTCGCTCGCCAGCTTTCCGACTTCCTCGCTCAGGCGCGAGAAGGCGGAGACCGCGGTGGCGTCGAGCTCGCTGACGAGCTTGGCGCCGCGCACCGAAATCGCTTCGTCGAGCGACTCGAGCCGCGTGTCGATCTCATTCGCGAAGTGACGCGAGTTGTCGCCGATGCGCGAGGCGAACTGGTCGACCTGCTCGGAGAATTTTTCGGCGAATACGCCGCTATTGACGCTCATGGTCTGATCCAGCGCGTCGAGCTTGGCGTCGAGCGCCTGGGTGAGCTCCTGCGATTTCTCGTCGAAGCGGTTGAGCAGGCGGTCGGATTGGGCTGCAAGGCCCTCAACGAGCTTGCCGCCTCCGGTCGTCACCGCGCCGTCGAGCGCGCTCAGCCGCGCCTCGATCTCCTCGGCGAAGTGGCGGGAATTATCGCCGATCTGCGCCGCGAGATGCGTCGCCTGCGCCGCGATGCGGTCGACCAGCGCGCCGCCTTGTTCGACGATGGCGTGGTCGATGGCGTTGAGCCGGTCGTCGACGCTCGCGACGAATTTTTCGGTCTGCGCGCCGATGCGGGCGTCGGCGTCTTCCGTCCGCTCCGCGAGGCTTTGGACCAGCTCCGCGCCGCGGCCGCCAATGACTTCTTCAATGACCGTGAGCCGCTGCGCCACGTCGTCGGTGAGCCGCGCGGCGTTCGCGGCCACACGGTCGGCGATCTCTTCGCCGTCGCGCAGAACGGCGCTTTCGAACTGGCCGAGCTGCTGGCCCAGCGTCGCGGTGATGCGGTCGCCATGTTCCGCGAGGGCGACGACGACGTCCTGGCCCTGCGCGACGACGGAATTCTCGAAGGCCGCGAGGCGATCGGACAGAAGTTCGTTGAGCCGCTCGCCCTGGGTCGAGATCGCGACGACGGCGTCGCCCGCCGTCGTGGCGAAACGTTCGTGCAACCGGTCGGAATTGTCGGCGAGCGCGGCGCTCGCCTCTTCGACGACGCGGTGCAGATTTTCGCGCAGCGCGGCGCCATGCGACTCGAATTCCTGCATGGCGCGTTCGCGCGTCGTCTCCATTGTCTGCGCGACGAGCATGCCGGCCGTCTCCAGCGCCGTCAGGCGCTCGCCGAGCAGCTCGTCGACGCGATGCGCATGTTCGGCCACGATGGCGGCGACGTTGTCCCCGTGGCTCTTGACCGACTCCTCGAAGCTTCCGACTCCGGTCGCCAGCGTGCTGGCCACGCGGGCGCTTTCCTCTTCGAGGCGCCGCGCCGTTTCGGCGTTCGCCTGCTGCACCGCGTTCTCGAAGGCGCGCAGCTTTTCGGCAAGGTCCTCGCTCGATGAAAGCGATTGGTTGAGCACGCGCTCGGCGATCTCCGCGCCCTGCCGCAGGAAAGTGTCTTCGAAGGCGGCGAGCCCCCTGGCGAAGGCGGCGTTGACCTCGTCGCTCTTCGAGGAGATGCGGTCGGCGGCGTCGCCGCTGTGGCGGGCGACGGCGTCGGCGAAAGCTGCGAGACCCTCGGTGATGGCGGCGGTCGCCTGATCGCCGTGCTGCGCGACGCGCGCGGCGACCGCTTCGCTTTGGCGCAGAATGGCGTCCTCGAGCGACGCGAGGCCCACGGAGAGATTGGTCAGGGCGCGGTCGCCCTGTTCGGCGACGCGCGTTGCGGCTTCTTCGCTCTTGCGGGCGACCGTCTCTTCGAGCGTGGCGATCTGGCGGGCGAGTTCGCCCGTGGCGCGCTCGCCATGCGTCGACACAAGGCTCGCGACTTCCTCGCTCTTGTTGACGATGGCTTCTTCGAGCGCGGCGATCTGCCGCGCGAGTTCGCCGGCGGCGAATTCGCCGTGGGTGGAGACGAGCGCCGCAACCTCTTCGCTCTTGCGGGCGACGGTCTCCTCGAGCGTCGCGATCTGCCGGGCGAGCTCCTCGGCGGCGCGGCCGCCCTGCGTCGACATCAAGTCGGCGACCTGCGCGCCGCTGCGGGCGATCGTCTCCTCCAGCGCGGCGAGTTGCCGCGACAATTCATTCGTGGCGCGCTCGCCCTGGGAGGCGACGACCATGGCGACCGTCTCGCCCTGGCGAGACACGCTCTCTTCGAAAGCGGCGAGACGATCGGCGAGCAGGGCGTGCGCCCGGTCGCCTTCGGAGACGACGCGGGCGGCGATGGCCTGACTCTGCTGGAGGACCGCGTCTTCGAAGACCGAAATGCCGGTGGCGAGATTGGAGAGCGCGCGCTGCCCATGTTCCGTGACGCGGGCGGCGATCGCCTCGCTGTGGGCGCCGACCTCTTCGGTATGCGCCGCCATCGCGTGCTGGAACGCGGCGAGCCGCTCGGCGAGGGTCTCGGCCGACCGCTCGCCCTGATCGGCGAGGCGGGCGCCAAGCTCCTCGTGGCGCTGCGCGAAAGCATGTTCGAACCGGGCGACCTGATCCGATAGCGCGGCGGCGGCGTTCGCGCCGCTCTCCGTCACGCGCAATGCGATGTCCTCGCCCTGCTGGGCGACGGCGGCCTCGAGCGCCACGATGTGGCGGGCGATGTCGCGGGCGGCGCGCTCGCTCTGCTCGCTCACGCGCTCGGCGGCCTGCTGCGTGCTCTCCGAGAGCGTCGCTTGGAAGGCGGCGAGCCGCTCGCCGAGCGTGGCGTCGAGCTGGCCGCCATGTTCGGTCACCCGGGAGATCATTTCTTCGCCGCGGGTGAGCACGACGCGCTCGAAATTGCCGAGCCGCTCGGCGAGCGTCTCGTTGACGCGATCGCTATGCGCGCCGAGCGCCGAGACGGCGTAGGCCGCGAGGTCGGCGAAGCGATCCTGAATCGTCTCGCCCTGGTTGGCGAGCGCCGCGGCGGTCTCGTCGATCGTTTTGGAGAGCGACTCGCGCAGCGTCTGGCTGCGCTGCTCGAATTCCTGCTGAGTCCTGGCGTTGGCGTCGTCCATGGCGCCGAGAAGGCGCGTTTCCGCGCCCTCGAAGACGGATCGCGCCTTCTCCACCTGGTCAGCGACGCCCGTGGTGAGCCGTTCGGCGGTCTCGGCGAGCGATCGGTCGAGCGCGCCGCCGTGCGTCGTCACCGCCTCCTGAATGGCGCCGCCAGTTTCGGCGAGACGCGCGATCAGCGCGTCCCCCTGGCTGCCGACGGACTCCGTCAACGTCGTTCCCAGCGTTTCGAAGCGTTGGACGATCTCGGCGCTGCGGGCGCTGAAATCGGACGTCGCCGCCTCGCTCGCCTTTTGCAGTTTCTCGCTGACCTCGGCGACGCCGTCCGTGAAGCGACGGCTCACATCCGCCGAGGCCCCGCCGATCTTCTCCGCCACGGCGTCGCCCGTCTCGGTCAACACGCTGATCACGCGCCCGCCATGCGAAGCGAGGGTGGATTCGAAATTGTCGCCGGCTTTCTCGAGCGACAGCTTGATCTCCTCGCCTTTCGAGCCGAGCGAGGACGTGACGCGCGCGCCCGCCGCGCTGACCGCCTCGGCGAGATGCGCCGAAGTGGCCGAGAGCTCCTGCGAGAGGGAGTCGCGGGCGCCGTAAAGCGCATTGCGGGCGTTGTCGGCGTTGACGAGAATGGCCTCGCGCTCGCGGGTCAACTCGTCGATGAGAAGGCGGATGCGGCGCTCGTTTTCCGTATAGGAGCGTTCGAGATTCGACACCTCCGTGCGCACGATCACCTCGAGCTCGCCGGCGCGCGCCAGCGCGCGTTCGATGCCGTCGCCCATCGACGCCGCCTCGCGGCGGATCGCCTGCGACAAGGAGACGACCTGCTCGGTGGCGATGGTTTCGGGCTCGATCAGGCGGATGGCGACCTCCGTCATGGAGTTGGCGATGAGCCGCATTTCATGCGCGCGCCGCGCCATCAGGCCGGTGATGAACAGAAAGATTGTCGGGCCGACCAGCGCCGCAATGGCCAAGATGGGCTTGGGCGCGAGCAGCGCGCCGTCGGCCTCGATGATCTCGCTTTGATGAAAGTAGACATAGAAAATCCAGCATACCGCCCAGAGCGCGATGGAGGCGAACGTCATCCCCATGATCGAGCGGTTGGGCGGAATTTGCAGCGCGGCGCGCAATTCGCCGACGGTGCGGCGATCGTCGTTGGCGGGCGCGATCGGCGGCCCGATGAGCGAGGCGGGCTTCGCGGGCTCGCGCGCCTCGGTCTTACGGGACATTGATTGGGCGATGCTGGGCTGAGCGGGGCCGGGCGCCGGCTGCGGGGCAGGGGGCGTCCTGGCCGGCTCGTCGGCCTTGTCGAGGGCCGCGGTCCTGGCTGCGCTCGTCGCCGGCGCGGCGTCATCCGCCGCCGGCGGCGCGCCGAGATCGAGCGCCTCCTCGATCGCAGACAGAGCAGCCGAGGCCGCGTCCTGAATTTTGCCCGATTTCGACATTCGACGATCTCCGGGCGGCCAGCCAAGCGCAGCCGCCCTCTGCTGCGCGCCGCACGGGCGCGGAAAGGATTAACCAAACATTACAGCCCCTCACCCGCAATGGAAACACAAGCCTCAGACGTAATCGGAAACTTCGTTAACGCGGCTTTCAGGACTTACGCGCGAGGCTGAGCGTCCCGGCCTCTCGACCTTGCCGGCAGGCATGCCACATATGCTTGTAAGCTCGGCGATTTTTAGGAGCGGCAGGCGCGGGGGCAAAAGCGGAGCAACTGATGGCCAACCTGGCTGCTGTCAACCTTTCCCTCAATCACCGCAGCGGCGACCCTAACCCGCCCGAAGCCGTTCTCGATCTCGTCTGCCTGTCGCGCCAGACCTTTGGCGATCACGCGCTCGAGACGGAGCTGCTCGCCCTGTTCGAGCGGCAGGCAGCGCAGCTCGCTACGCGTCTCGCCGCGCCCCGGAGCATGGGCGACGCGGGCGCCCGCATCGATCTCGCCCATATGTTGAAAGGCTCGGCCCGGTCGGTCGGCGCCTTCGCGGTCGCCGCGGCGGCGGAAGCCTATGAGACGGCGCTGCGCGCGGGCGACCCAGGCGAGGCCGCGCTGTGCGACAGGCTTCTCTGCGAGATCGAAGCGGTGCGCGCGGCGATCGCCGATTTGCTTTAAGGGGGCCGAAGAGGACTCAACGAAGCGGCGCGTGCGCCTTAGCCGCCGCCCGCGGGTTGCGCGTCTTCCCCGCTTCCCCCCGGCGCTATCCGCCTCGCAGGCCTGTCGCGCAGAGACTTGGAGAGCTGCTCCAGCGACGCCGGCTTGGTCAGATGCGCGTCGAAGCCGGCCTCTTTGGTCTTGGCGCGGTCCCGGGCTTGTCCCCAGCCCGTCAGGGCGACGAGCGTCGCCGTTTGTCCGGCGGCCGTCCGCCTGATCCGCCGCGCCGTCTCGAAACCGTCGACGCCGGGCATGGCGAGGTCCAAAAACACCAGTTCCGGCGAGAAATCCTCAACGAGGGCCACGCCTTGGGGGCCGTCATAGGCGACGCGGACGGTTGCGCCGAGACTCTCGAGAAGCAGTTTCAGACTATCCGCGACGTCTTGCTCGTCGTCGATCACCACGACCCTGGCCGCGTAAGGCGCGGGCGCGCGCTCCGCCTCGGGCGAGGGGCGCGCCGTCGCCTGCGGAGCAAGCGGGAGGGTGATGACGAATTCGCTGCCGGCGGCTGGCCCCGCGCTGAACGCCTCGATCCTGCCGCCGTGGAGTTCGACGAGCTTGCGCGAGAGGGCGAGGCCGATCCCAAGGCCGCCTGATTTGCGGTCGCCGTGGTCGACCTGCGTGAAAAGGTCGAAAACATGCGGCAAGGCGTCGGCCGGGATGCCCCGGCCGTTGTCGCGCACGCGAATGACCGCGTCAAAGCCTCGCCGTTGCGCCTCAATCTCGATCAGTCCGCCTTCCGCCGTAAATTTGGCCGCGTTGTTGACGAGGTTCGTTAAGGCCTGGGAAAGGCGCATGGGGTCGCCGTCGACAATGAGCGGCGGATCGTCGTCGATGCGCGTGACCAGCCGGCGCCGGCCGCTCTCGATCTGCAGCAGGGTGGTTTCGAGCGCGTTGCGCACGACGGCGGCGACCTCGGTCGGCTCCCTGCGCAGCTCGATCTTGCCGCTGTCGATGCGGGAAATTTCGAGGAGATCGTCGACAAGCTTGACGAGGTGGACGACCTGGCGCCCCATCATGCCGAGCAGGGCGACGTCGCGCGATCCGCTCTCCTGGGCCCTCCTCTTCAACAGCTCCACGCCGTAACTGATCGGCGCAAGGGGGTTTCGCAATTCATGCGCGAGCGTCGCCAGAAATTCGTCCTTGCGCTTGCTGGCGGCCCGCAGCGCAGCCTCTGTGCGTTTGCGTTCGGTGGCGTCGCGATTGGCCTCCAAAACGAGCTTGCGCCCGCCGGTCTGGATCAGCTGCTGCCGGCTCTCGACGCAAATTGTGCGGCCGTCCTTGCTGATCTGCTCCAATTCGCCGGCCCATTCGCCCGCGCTCAACAGCCTTGCTTCGTAATGCTCCCGGCTGGCGGGGAAGCGCGTTTGCAGCAATTGGTGGCTGGACCACCCGAAGGCTTCACCGCTGGAATATCCGTAGAGATGCTCGCATCCGCGGTTCCAGGTCTTGATCCCGCTGTCCCAGTCCCAGACGAAGATCGGGTCGAAACAAAGATCGACCAGCCGGGATTGCTGCTCGAGCGCCTCTTCCATCCGCCGGTGTTCGGTAATGTCGATGGCGACGCCGCCGGTGCCCTGGATCGTCCCGGATGCGTCCTTCATGGGGAATTTGCTGACCAGCGAATAATGCAGAACGCCGTCGGCGTGTTCGAGCGTCTCGATGGTGACAACGCCGGCGTCTCTCGCGATTGCACGCTGATCGTTGCTGCGGAACGCCTCGGCCGTCTCGGCGTCGAAGAGGTCGACGTCGGTCTTGGCGTAAATGTCTTCCAGGGGCTTTTGAAATGCGGCCTCCGCGGCCTCGTTGACGTAAACGTAGCGGCCTTCCGCGTCCTTGATCCAGGCGAGGCCGGGGAGATGGCGCATGAAGCTCGCAAAACGCGCCTCGCTTTCACGCAAGGCGTCTTCCGCGTCCTTGATTTCGGTGATGTCGGTGTTGGTGCCGAACCATTTGATGATGCGCCCGCCGTCGTCCTTCAGCGGGACAGCGAGCGTATGGAACCAGCGATACGCCCCGTCATGCCGACGGATCCGAAAATCGACGGAGAGATCCTCGCCGCGCGTGTGCGCCGCGCGCCATTGCGCGGCGGTCCGCTCGAGGTCGTCCGGGTGCAGCCGGTCGAGCCATCCGTAACCGAGCTGGGCCGCTTCCGGAACGCCGGTGTAGGCGATCCACTGCGGGCTGAGATAGTCGCAGGGGCCCTCCGGCGCGCAGGTCCAGACCAATTGCGGCAACGACTCCACGACCTGCCGGAAACGCCGCTCGCTTTCGCGCAGGGCCGCGTCGCCTCTGCGCCGCTCCGAGACGTCGCGCAGGACGCCGAGAACGGCGTTGCGTCCCCGGCGCCGAATGCGCCGCGCCGAGAGCTCGGCGTCCAGCCGCTCGCCATTCTTGTTGAGAATGCGCAGAGGATAGCGCTGGGGCGGTTCGGGGCCGTCGCCGACGCCCGCCTCGTAGCGGGCCGTCCAGAGGGGCAGGAACTCCGGCGCAACGACGCTTTCGAAAGGCAAGCGCTCAATCTCATGCGGCGCATGGCCGAGCATCGCCGACAGCGCCGGATTGGCGAAGACGAATCGGTCATCCTGCGCAATGAACACGCCGTCGCCGAGGGCGTCGAGCAGGGTTCGGCAAAAAGCCTCCCTTTCGTCTGCGTCGGCGCCTTGGGGCGCTTCAAGCTCCACAAGCGATCCGAAATAGCCGAGAAAGCGCCCGTCGGGCGAGAAGCGCGGCGTTCCGGCGGCGCGCGCCGCGCAAGGGGCGCCGTCGGCGCGCCGCACGCCGAGCGGCAGGCGAAAGGGGGCCGGCGCCTCGGCGCTCAGCGCCTTCTCCAACCCCGCTCGATCGCCGGGATGGATCGCCTTCAGCCACCCGAGGCCGAGCGCCGCCTCCGGACTTTGTCCCGTGAACGCCAGCCAGGCCGGATCGATGAAGGTCCAGCGGGCCTCGCTGTCCGTCATCCAGCTCGCGGCCCAGACCTCGCAGGCGTCCATTCTTCTTCCCAAGCAGCTGCTCTATCGTGAAGATATCGGCGCGCCGCGCGAAGGAAAGCCCGGCCGGGCCTTCTCCGCCGTCGACGCCGACGTCACGCCTCAGAACGGCCCGATCGGAAAGTATTTCAGATAGAGTTCGCCGAGCGCGCCGCGCCGGTCGAGCTTGGCGAGGGCGTAATCGAGGGCGCGGCGCAGCGGCTCATTGCCCTTCTTGACGGCGATGCCGACGCCTTCGCCGAAGAAGCGCGGATCGGTGAAGGGGCCGTCCTTGAAGACGCAGCAGCCCCCGGCTTCGGCCCCGTTGAGCCAGAACGACAGGCTGATGGCGTCGCCGAAGTGGGCCGACACCTTGCCGGTCTTGAGCGCGTTGCGGGCGAGCGCCGGCGTTTCGAAGGCCACGCGTTCGGCGCTCGGATAGAAGGTCTTGAGGAACGCCTCGTGCCGCGATCCGGCGACGACCGCAACCTTGCGGTCGCCGATCGCCTCCGGCGTCGCGGCGGTCAGGGTGGTGTCGGCGAACATGGCGAAGCGGCCGGGCGTGAGAAAATAGGGGGCCGTGAAGTCCGCCTGCTTGCGGGTCTCGTCATTGATCGCGAGCGAAGCGATGACGGCGTCGGCGCTGTTGTCGTCGAGCCCGGGGACGAGCAGCTCCCAGCTGCGCCGCTGGATGGTGCAGGGCGTCTCCAGCTCGGCGCAGATCGCGCGCGCGAGATCGACGTTGTAGCCGGCGAGCTGCCCGTCGGCGAGGAGGAAATTGAACGGCGGGAAATCGTCTTCGGTGAGAAAGCGGATTTGCCGGATGCGGGAGAGGTCCGGCTTCTGCAGCGGATGATTGGGGTCGAAAAAGGACGGGACGGCCGTCTCGGCCCGCGCCGGCGCGGACCCGGCCGCAAACGCCAGCAGAGAGGCGGCGAGGACGCTCAGGCGAAAACGAAGCACGGGCGCTCCCTCAAAGATAAATGCACACCCAACCGTGGGTTGCTTGCGACAAAGCCGCCGACAACTAATAGTTAAGGTTCAGCAGCATTGCGCGCCATCAGAGTTTTATTCATGTCCGAGGCGTCGGTCGACCTTTATTACGCCGAACCTTCGCTCCGGCCGCGGGAGGAGGGGCAAGGCCCCCGCCGCCGCACCCTGGGTAACGCGCCGGTAGCCCCGGTCCGCCGCGCCCCGGGCCGCGCCGAAACGTCGCCGCGTCCGCCCGCCGTCGAAATCGCCTTCTTGGCGAAATACGGCGTGCCGCTCGACGTGCTCCACTACGCGACGACTCTCGCACGACGACAGGGGGTCTCGGCGGACGCGGCGTTGCTCGCCGAGGGGCTCGTGGCGGATGAGGTCTTCTACCGAGCGCTCGCCGACCATCTGGGCGTCCCGTTCCTCGAGGCCGGCATCGAGCTCCCGTTGGGCGCCGCCGTCGGCGCCGAAAGAGGCTATGTTCCCCTGCGCGGCGAAAGCGACGGCCCGCGCTGGCTGTTCGCCCCGGTCGGCGCCGAAATTTTCAGGCTGATGAGCGTCGTCCGCGCGGCTCGGGGACGCGCGCTCTTCGCTCTGACGACGCGGACGCGTTTCATTGAGGCGCTTCGGGACGCGCTGGCGGGCGAGGTCGCGCGGGCGGCGAGCCTGTCGGTCGAGCGCGTCGACCCGCGGCTTTGCGTGCGCAGTTCGCTGCGGCGCGGCCCTCTCGCGGTCGCGACCGTCCTGCTCTGCACGGCGATCGCCTGTCTCTTCACGCCTTGGGCGGGCCCCCGTCTTCTCGCCGCCTTGCTTCTCGCAGGGGCGTTTCTAGCGGGAATTGTCCTCCGTCTTTGCGCCTCCTGGTCGAGCATTCGGGCGAGCGACCGCGAGGTCGCGATCGAGGAGGCGCAGTTGCCGGTCTATACGGTGGTGATCGCGCTCTACAGGGAGGCGGCCGTCGCCCGCCAGCTTTCACGCGCCATCGACCGCTTGGATTATCCGCGGGCCAAGCTCGATGTAAAATTCGTCGTCGAGCACGATGACGAAGAGACGCTTGCAGCCTTGCGCTCTTATCCGCCGCGCACGCCGCACGAGATCGTGGTCGCGCCGCCAGGGGCGCCGCGGACAAAACCCCGCGCCCTCAACATCGCCATGCCGTTCGCGCGCGGGTCCCTGGTCGCGGTGTTCGACGCCGAAGATCTTCCCGACGCGCGCCAGTTGCGTCGCGCCGCCGCGCACTTCCATCACGCGGCGCCCGAACTCGCCTGTCTGCAGGCGAGCCTCGTCATCGATAATGGCGGCCTCAACTGGATGACGAGGCTGTTCGCGCTCGAATACGCCGCTCTGTTCGACGTCTTCAACAAGGGACTCGCGGCGCGCCGCCTGCCGCTCTTCCTTGGCGGCACGTCGAATCATTTCCGGCTCGCGGCGTTGCGCGAGATCGGCTTCTGGGACGCCTATAACGTCACCGAGGACGCCGACCTCGGCCTGCGTCTCCTGCGCGCCGGTTACGAGCTGCGCATGTTCGACTCGCACACCTTCGAGGAGGCGCCCGCGACCTTCCGGGCGCTGGTGAAGCAGCGCGCCCGCTGGCTCAAAGGCTGGATGCAGACGGCGCTCGTGCATTGCCGCCATCCGGCGCGCTTTTTCGCCGATCTCGGGCCGCGCGGGGCTTTCGCCGTGCTCGCCATGTTCGCGAGCGGGATTATGGGGCCCCTGTTCGGGCCGCTGCTGACCGCGCGGCTTCTTTACGACGCGCTCTTCGGCGCCTTGCTCGCGCCCCGCACCGGCTTCGAGACGGCGTGCAGCGCGCTCTGGTGTTTCGTCGCCGTCTCCGGCCTCGTCTCGCTGCTGGCGCCGCTGCTGCTCGGCGCCCGTCGCCGCGGCCTCTTCGGCTTTTGCGGCGCCCTGTTCTACCTGCCGCTGTGGCTCCTGATGTTGAGCCTCGCCTGTTGGCGCGCGTTCTTCGAATTATGGCGACGGCCCTTCCATTGGGAAAAGACCGAACATGGCTTGACCCTGCGCGGCAAGTCGGACGACTTCGGGGAAGACGAGCCGCCTTTCGAGGCGCTCGGCGCGCGCGGAATTGATGCGGCAGTCTTCCCGTCCGACCCCTTGGGAACCCCATTCTGGTGGACCGAGACGCCGCCGGATGACGGGGCGAGGCGAGCCGAGCCGCGCTTGACTGAGCCTCCGGCATGACGGATTCGCCCCCCTTCAGCTTCGACAAGGCTTCGGAAGCCCTGGGTCAAATCAAGGCGGCCAGATCGCTGAAGGACTTCGAGGACGTCTTTTTGAAGATCATCGGTGAGATCGGCTACCGCTACTTCGTTTTCGGCGGCATTCCCGAAGACGGAAAAAATCTCGGCGCCTGCATCGTCTCCATGCATATGCCGCAGGGATGGGACAAGCTCTATTTCGATTTGGGCTTTGTCGACGTCGACCCCGTCCTGAAGCGCTGCGTGGCGTCGCCCGATCCGTTCTTATGGGCGGACGTTGTGGCGGGGCTGAGCGTGAATTCGCCCGAATACGCCTTCATGCGCAAGGCCGAGGAGCACGGGCTGACCCATGGCGTGTGCTTTCCCGTGCATGGCGTCAACGGGCTCGAAGCGGGCGTCTCGCTCAGCGGCGGCGCCAAGGCGCCCAGCACGACGGAGATGCGCAACCTGCATCTCTTCTGCCTTTACGCCTTCAACAAGCTGAAGTCGATCGCCAAGGGCAGCGCGATCAGCGTTCCCGCGCTCACCAAGCGCGAACGCGAAATCCTGCTGTGGAGCGCCTTTGGAAAGACCAACCGGCAGGTCGCGGAGATTCTCTTCCTCTCGGAAAAGACCGTCGCCACGCATTTCAAAAAGATCATCAAGAAACTGTCGGTTCAGAACAAAGCGGAGGCCATCGCCCTCGCCTTGCGCGCCGGCCTCATCCCCGGTTAGCGGCCCCGGCGCCGCCCTTTGTCGCGCCAATCTCGCTGACGAGCCGCTTTCGATCCTGCAAGGGAATTCGCGACGCCGCCAGCACCAGCGCCTTCATGCAGGGCTCTTCCAGAAAATAGAGCAGCATCATGGATTCCGCCGCCACATTGACGGCCGCTCCCAGCGCATGTCGCGCGAGCGTCATGTTTGGACTTGGCTCGGCGTCGTCCGAAAGGTTGCTCAGCAACCGCGTGAGGGTCAACTCTACGACCGTTCGATCCTTAAGCTGCTTGTTGGCGGATGAGAAAGGTTGGGCGGGCTCGGGATTATTCATTTTCTCAGTGTGCTCTGGGCGCGGTCCGTTCAGCCGGTCCTTCGAAAAGTTCAAGGGGGGCGCCAGCTGAAAAGGGCGCCGACGCATTTGTTGTGAACGGCGCTTTCGAGTTATTGGCGTCACCGCCGCTGCACGGAGTTCGGATTGTAATAGATTGTATTCAAGTCGATTTTACCATACCCGGAAAAGGGTATTTCGCGCGGCGCGCCCAGCCGCGATTCTGCGAACCTCCAAGCCTCCCGGCCTAAAAAAAAGTCAGGCGAAAAGCCACTGCTTGAGCAGGAAGCCGGCGCTGAGCGCCTTGCTGTAATGCTCATGCAGCGCGGTGTGGGTCAGCCCCGCGCGCGGCAGGTCGCTTTTCTTCAGGCGCCGGAAGAATGGAATGACGACATCCTCGAAATTGCCGACCGTATATTTGCCGCCGTGCCGGTCGGCGACGCGCTCCGCGACATTGGTGAAGAGCAACATCAGCGCCTTGAACAGCGCCGGATTGGCGATGTTGTCGTCGATGTCGTGCAGACCCAGCCCGTGCCGGCAGGCCCGCAGATAGGCGTTGAGCACGGCATAGACCTCTTCCGGCGGCGCGCCGACGAACGCGCCCTTGATGGAGCGCAGGCCGGCGTTGAAGGTGACGCGCGAGATCATGCCTTTCTTGCGCTCGGCCGGGCTGAGCAGGTTGGCGAGCGCGCTGTCCTTGCGCGTGTGAAACAGGTCGAACACATTGTGGAGCAGCGCCTCCGTCTCGCTCTCGACTTCCGAGAGGCGGCGGATGTCGAGCAGCAGCTCATTGGGCACCGGCCGCTGCTTGGTGTTGATGTCCATGAACAGGCGGCATTCCTGCGCGCGGCTGAGCCTGTTGTAAATGACGACGGGCACGCTCACCGAAGATTTGGCGAGCTTGAAGCCGTAGACGCGATGCTGGCCGTCGATGATGAGAAAGGCCTTCTTGTCCTTGCGGAACGTCAGCGCGCCCGTCTCCTTGTCGTAGGTCAGATGCGCCCGCGCCTGCGCCGAGAGCACGACGGCGCCGGGCACCGTCCCGAAGCCGGCGTCGATATAACGGGCGATGGATTTGGCGCGCTTTTGGTCGAGCAGGCGCTGGAAGCCGTCGATCGGATTGTCGACGCGGGGCTCCACCATGCATGTCTCGGCGAGCAGATCGCTCGGCAGCACGAGGGAATAAAAACGATGCTTGCCCTGGGCGACGACGAGCGCCTTTTCGCAAACCGTCTTCGCCTTGGCGCTTTCGCGGTCCGGCGACAGCGCGGCGGCGTCGTCGGCGAGGGGGGAGGAGTCGGCGAGATCGCCCTGCGGGTCCCGATCCATGTCTGTCCATCCTATCGCAGCGCGAACTTGACAGCGTTCGCGGAAGCTGACTCAGACGAATCAAAATCGGCACTCGCCGAAGGCTAGGCGCGAATTGGCGATCGAACAAGCGTTTAAGCCCGCAAGGCGTGAGCCAGGCCAGCCTTGGGCCTTCCTTTGGCGGCGAGGGGGATGTAGATAATGCGACAGGCGGCCCGGCGGGCTGGAGGCGCATCGCCCATGTGGTCGATCATCAGGTCGCTTCGGCGAGTGACAGGACAGCCGCTGACGCGGCGCTTCAACAGAAGATTTCGAATGAACCGTTACGAACGCACCCCCCAACCGGCCGGCGAGGCGGAAGTCGAATATCTCGACGGCGAATATCGCGTTCGCAAGCCGGGCGCCTATGTGCGCTGCGCCGTCACCGGTGAGCCGATCCCGCTCGAGGATCTGCGCTACTGGAACGTCGATCTGCAGGAGCCCTATAGCGGCCCGCACGCCAAGCTCATGAAGCTCGGGCTCAAGAAACCGGATTGAGCCGCGCCCGCCGCAGCGCATCGGCGAGAACGGCCGCCAGCGCCCCGGCGTCGGCGAAGACGAGGTCGACCGGAAGGACGTCGACGTGAGGCGCATTCTTGGGCAGACGGACGGCGTCCTTCTCCGTCGTCACGAGACAAGCTTGGCTGCGGCGCGCCAACCCGGCAAGAACCGCCATATCGCGTCTGCTGAAGCGGCGATGGTCCGCGAAGGAGCGGCGCGCGACGATCTCCGCGCCGATGCTTTCCAGGCTCCGGAAAAATTTTTCCGGCCGCGCGGTTCCGGCAAAAGCGACAACCCGTAGGCCGGCGAACTTTTGCGCCGTCGGCGGCGTGAGCAACGCGGCCGGGAACGCCGGTCTTTCGGCGATCGCGGCAAGCCGAGCCCCCGCCGCGCCGTCGCCGATGACGAGCAGCGCGTCTGCAGCGTCGAACTGAGCGGCAAGCGGCGCGCGCAGCGGACCGGCCGGCAGGCAACGGCCATTGCCGCCGCCGTAGTCCGCGTCGACGACGAGAAGCGAGAAATCCGGCGCGACGCGCCGGCTGTGGAAGCCGTCGTCGAGGATCAACGCCGTCGCGCCCATGTCGCGCGCCAGTTCGGCGCTCGCCGCCCGGTCGGCCCCGACGATGGTCAGACCATGGCGCGCCAGCAGCAGCGCCTCGTCGCCCGTCTCATCGACAGTGGCGGCCGCGTCAACGACGAAGGGGGCTGCGCGGATGTTGCGCCGTCCGTAGCCGCGCGTCAGCAGGGCCGGGCGCTCCCCCTGGGCCGCGAGCAGCGCGGCGAGCGCAATGACAGTGGGCGTCTTGCCGTCGCCGCCCGCCGTCGGTCCACCGACGACGATCGTCGGCAAAACGGCGCGGGGCGCCGCGCGTCGCAGCCCCCGCTGCGCGATCGCGCCCGAGAGCGCGCCAAAAGGCGCCAGCAGACGCGCGGCCGGGCCGTCGCCGCGCCAGAAGGCGGGCGCGCGCAGCACGGCTCATCGCCCCGCAATGGCGACTTGCGCGAGGAAAGGTTCGACCGCGGCGATGATGCCGCGAGCGGCGCCGCCGAGTTTCTCCACCGTCTCGACGCCGGCGCGGCCCATGCGCCGCATGCGCGCGGGGTCAGAAAGGAGATAATGGACCGCGCGCGCCAGCGTCTCCGCGTCGGCGACGCGCGCCGCCGCCTTCGCAGCGGCTAGCTCGTTATAAACCTCGCTGAAATTGTCGACATGCGGCCCGAACAGAACCGCACAGCCGAGCTTCGCCGGCTCGATCGGGTTCTGCCCGCCCCCGGGCATAAGCGACTTGCCCATGAAAACCACGCCGGCGCTGCGGAAGACGAGCCCGAGCTCTCCCACCGTATCGGCGACATAGACGCCGATGTCGCGGCGCGGTTCGCCGTCGCGCGTGCGCAGGCCGACCGGAAGGCCGCGCGCCGCCGCGAGCTCCGCGACCGCGGCGCCGCGTTCGCGATGGCGCGGCACGACGATGGTCAGAAGCGACGGGATTTTCCGAGCAATCTCCGCGTGCGCCGCAAGGATGATCTCTTCTTCGCCCTCATGGGTCGACACTGCGGCCCATACCGGACGGCCGCCGATCGCGCCGCTGAATTCGGCCAGTCGCGCCGCGTCGGCGGGGGGCGGGGGCGCGTCATATTTCAGATTGCCGGCGATGCGCACGCAGGGCGCGCCGAGCGCAATGAAGCGCGCCGCGTTTTCGGAATCCTGGGCCAGGCAGAGATCGACGCCGCCGAACAGCTTGCGGGCGGCGCCCCGCAGGCTCTGCCAGCGCTCCGCGGATTGGCGCGAAATCCGGGCGTTGGCCAGAACGAGCGCAATGCCGCGCCGATGCAGCGACGCGACCATGTTGGGCCAGAGTTCCGACTCGGCGAAGATGGCGATGTCGGGCCGCCAGTAGTCGAGGAACTGCTCGACGAATTGGGGGGCGTCGAGCGGCATATACTGGTGGAAGGAGCCGGCCGGCAGCCGTGCGGCGAGCAGCCGCGCCGAAGAGACCGTGCCGCTCGTCACCAGCACTTCCGCGCCGCGCTGAATGAACCGCTCGATCAAGGGCAGCAGCGAGAGCGATTCGCCGAGGCTCGCGCCATGCAGCCAGACGAGGCGCCCCGGCGGCCTGTCGCGCGAGGCGAGGCCGAGGCGCTCGTCGAGCCGGGCCGGGTCTTCCTTGTCGCGAGAGGCGCGCCAGTTGAGCGCGGCCCCGGCGAGGGGCGTCAAAGCGATGGTCGCCAGTCGATAGAGCTTCAGAAGCGGCATGATTCCCGTTCGTTTGACCCTGGCCGCGCCTTGCGCCAAGGCCGCGGGCGCCGGCAAAGGGGTTCCCTCCCGCCCCCGCCGAAGGGCCTCACTTATCGTGCCGAAAGCGGGCTGAATTTAGGAAAGCGCCTGCCTGCTTGTCTGATTTCAGAGCTTGTCGTGTTCCGGGTCCAGCAACTTGTAGAGGTGCACGACGAAATAGCGCATATGCGCATTGTCCACGGTCGACTGCGCCTTGGCTTTCCAGGCCGCGAGGGCGCTGTCGTTGTCTGGATAAATACCGACGACGTCGAGCTTCGACGGGTCGCGGAAGGAAACGCCGTCGAGCGTCTCGAGCTCGCCGCCGAAGACGAGATGCAGAAGCTGCTTTTCCTGTTTCGGGGGCGTCGCATGCTTTGTCATGACCACTTTATTCCTTTCGAAACGGTCCGGGCGATGGCGAGAGTTTCCTCAATAAGGGGCTTGGGCGCGGCCACCAGCATGCCGCGTTTCGACGAGCTGCGGTTATAGGTGAGCGCGCCACCCTCCACCTCGGCCAGCGCAACCCCGGCTTCGCACAAAATGACGTCGGCGGCGGCGATGTCCCAGTCGCGGGCGTTGGGGGACGAGATCACGAGGTCGTGACGGCCGGCGGCGATGTCGACGAGGCGCAGCGCAAGGGACGGCGTGCGCGGCGCGAGCGCGATGTTTTGGGGCAAGTCGGCAAGCCGCGCATGCAACGGACGCGGCGCGATCGCGAGCGCGCCGGCAAGCGATTCGCGAATCCGCGGCCCGAGCCGCTCGCCGTTCAAGAAGGCGCCCTGTCCGCGCGCGGCGGTGAAGGTCTCTCCCCGCGCCGGCGCGTGCACCACGCCGGCCGTCGGTCGGCCGCCTTCGATCAGCGCGATCGAGACGGCCCAGCGTTCGTCGCCCTGCGTGAAGGCGTTGGTGCCGTCGATGGGATCGACGATGACAATGCTCTCGCGCGACAGCCGCGCGTCGGTATCGGCCGTTTCCTCGGAGAGCCAGCCGGCCTGCGGCGCGAGGCGGCGCATCGCTTCGAAAAGAAAGCGGTCGACCGCGAAATCGGCCTCCGTGACCGGCGAACCGCCGCCCTTGTAGGAAATGGCCGCCGCCGTCCGCGCGCCGCGCCTGAAATAGCCCATGGCGATGTCTCCGGCTTCGCGCGCGACATCCTCCAGGCGGGACAGGAAGGCGGACAGATCGGATTGGGCGAGGGGCATCGAATGAAGCAGTAGGGGAGGCGTCGCGCGCTCGCAAGCCGGTCCGGGATGCGAATTGCCGACAATTTGAACAATCGCCTTTCCGGCTGCTTCACCCTGAGGCCGCAATCCAGTCGGAAAAGCAATGGTTTATGTGCAATTTACCGTGCTTGTTAGCAACTTGCGGCGCCTCCCCGCGCAAAACTTCGTCTCATCAGGGCGAACGACGCCCAAGGGCAGCGGGGAGAAAGACATGTTTGACGCCGGTCATGCGAACAAAAGCGAGGAAGCGCTTTTCGTGCAGCGCGACTGGCGGGCGGATGGCGGGTCGCGCCGCGTGCGGGTGACGCGCCGCGACATTCTCATCGCGCGGCGCTTCGGCGGCGTGAAAATGAGAATCACCGTCCCGGTCCCCGCCTATCGGGGGGTGCTGCTCGAAGTCGCGGCGGGGGCGGCGGGCGCGCCGCGCTATCGCCTGCTGCTCGCCCATCGCGACCGCGATCTCGATGTGGTGCTGGGCGAGACCCAGGACAGCGCCGCGGCCGCCGCCGACTGGAAATATTGGGCCGCCTGGCTCGACTTGCCCCGCCTCGCGGCGGAGAGCGAAGACGCCGCGAAGGCCGGCGCCCGTGAAATCGCCCCGCCGCCGCGCCGCGGCGCCTCCTCGGTTCGCCGCCGGCGTCCGCGCTTCCTGGCCTTGCGCAAGGGCGGCGACGCCCGCCGCATGGCCGAGATTTTCGCCGGTGAGCGCGAGATCGCCTGCTACGAGTGAGACGGCTTAGAGCTTCTCTTTCAACTTCTTGGCTTCCGCCTCGACGGTGCCCCAAGCGCTCTTGAGCTTGGTCATGAAGGAGCTGCTCGGCTCCTTCTTGCAGTCGTCGATAATCATGGGAACGACCTTTTCCGTTCCTTCGATGTCGACGACGCCGCCGGGCTTGCCGCTCTTGGCCTTGGCGGTCGCCCAGTAGATCACTTTCGGCTGGAAGTCGCCTTCTACGGCGAGGAACTCCTCGCAGCTCCAGTTGGAGACGGGCTTCTTGGCGTCCGCCTGCGCGGATTGAGCGCAAAAGGCGGCGACGGCCAGGACGAGATATCGCAGCTTCATGAAAGGCTCCTTCAAATCTTGTCTTTCCAAAGAGCGCGCCCGCCTCGCCAGCTCAGGCGAGCGACACGCTCATGTAATGAGTTTAGGCGCTTCGTGGCGAGATTGCACGGGAGCGGCGCTCCCGCGACGTCACGAGCCGCCTGGCGCGTCGATCTTCGTCCCCGGCTCCTCGGCAGGCGTCGTCTTCTTTTCAACCTGCCCCGAAATGGTGACGCGCTCCGAAAAGGCGAAGAGCACGGTCGACAGCACGAACGTCAGATGGATGGCGATGTAATAAGTGAGGTCGCGCTCTTCGAATTTCGGCACGTCCATGAAGACTTCGAGAAGCTTGATCGCCGAGATGGCGACGATGGTGGTGAGCAGGTTGAGCTTGAGCTGCGGAAAGTCGATGCCGCCCATCCAGTTCGGCCAGCCCTCGCGCGGCGTCGCCGGCACGCCCGAGACGAAATTTTCATAGACCGAGATGGTGACGATCATGACGAGCGCGCCGGTGAGCGTCAGGTCGATGAGCCCGAGCAGCTCCAGGATGATCCTGTCTTCGGTGCTGGAGCCAATGGAGAGCAGAATGCCGAGGACGTGGCGCGCGGCGTTCACCATGAGCGCCAGCAGCCCGAGCGTCAGCATGACGAAGAAGGGCGCCAGCAGCCAGCGGGAGAGAAACAGATAGTGCTCCAGCAGGCGCTTCAGCATGTCGGCCTCTTTGGCGCGACATGCGCCCCGCGCTTATCAAACTAGGCGCGGGGCGCGAGGGGGCCATCCCAAACAGTCGTTGCGCGCGTTTCAGGAGACGACCTTGTCGAACCCCTCCCGGATAAGGTCTTCCTTCAGTTTGCGCCCGATGAAGACGAGGCGCGACTCGCGCGGCTCGTTCTCCCTCCACTCGCGCTGCAGGTCGCCGTCAAGAATCATGTGCACGCCCTGGAAGACGAAACGGCGCGGTTCGTTCTTGAAGGCGACGATGCCTTTGCAGCGGAGAATGTCCGGCCCTTCCTGCTGCACGAGCTCATTGAGCCAGGGAACGAAGCGTTCAGGATCGACGTCGCCCGGATGGCGAAGGGAGATCGACTGCATCTCCGTATCGTGGATTGCCTTCAGATGGCCATGGCTGTCGTGCTCGTGGTGGTCATGATGCGCGTGGCCATGATCATGGTGGTCGTGGCCGCATCCGGGGCCGCACGCGTGATCATGATCGTGATGGTGGTCGTGACGATCATGGTCATGGCCGTGATCATGATCATGGTCCTCGGCCTCGAGGAAACTGGGTTCGATCTCCAGAATGCGCTCGAGATCGAAGGCGTTGCGCTCGAGCACGGCTTTGAGCGGCACATCCGCCTTCACGGCGCGATGCAGCGTGGCGTAGGGGTTGATGCCCCGGATGCGCGCTTCGATTTCTTCGAGCTCTTGCGGCGTGACGAGATCCGTCTTGTTGATAATGACAACGTCGGCGAAAGCGATTTGCGTCTTCGCTTCCGGCGCGTCCTTGAGACGGTGACTGAGCCATTTGGCGTCGGCGAGCGTCACGACCGCGTCGAGCCGGGCGGCGTCCTTTACGTCGGCGTCGACAAAGAAGGTCTGGGCGACGGGGGCCGGATCGGCGAGCCCCGTCGTTTCGACGATGATGGCGTCGAACTTGCCGCGCCGACGCATCAGCCCCTCGATGATGCGAATGAGGTCGCCGCGCACGGTGCAGCAGATGCAGCCGTTGTTCATCTCGAAGACTTCCTCGTCGGCGCCGACGACGAGGTCGTTGTCGATGCCGATCTCGCCGAACTCATTGACGATGACCGCGTAGCGGCGGCCATGCTGCTCGGTGAGAATGCGGTTGAGGAGCGTTGTCTTGCCAGCGCCGAGATAGCCGGTGATGACGGTGACGGGAATCTTGTCGCTCACGGAAACATTCCTGTGTCTGTCGAAGCCGCCTCTCCCTCCCCTGCTGAGGCAGAAGAGAGGACGCGCGCCGATAACGGTCGCGATCTACCCGTCACCGGCGCAAGCGGGAGAGGGGCGGGGAGGGGCTTAGGGCCCCAAAGCTTTGGCCAATTCTCTAACATTGTGGCGCATCATGTCGATATAATTTGCGCCGCCTTCGCCGGGGCCGGACAGCGCATCCGAATAGAGCGTGCCGCCAATGCGGGCCCCGGTCTCCGCGGCGATGCGCTTTGCGAGCCTGGGGTCGGCGATATTCTCCAGAAACACAGCCCCGACCTGATTTTGCTTTACGGCCTGAATGATGCGAACAATGTCGCGGGCGCTGGCCTCGGCTTCGGTCGAGACGCCCTGCGGGGCGATGAAGGCCACCCCATAGCGCGCGGAGAAATAACCGAAAGCGTCATGGGTCGAGACGACCCGGCGCCTGTTCTCCGGGATTGCCCCGAGCGTGTCGACAATCTCTCTGTCGAGGGCGTCGAGCCTGACGAGATAGTTTTCCGCGCGACTCCGGTAGGCCTCGGCGCCGGGAGGATCCGCGGCGATGAGGGCGTCGCGAATTTCGCCGACGTAGATCTTGGCGTTGGCGACGTTCTGCCAGGCGTGGGGATCCGTTCCCTCTTCGCCGGCGCGCGACGTCACGCCGCTCCCGAGCGTCACGACGGTCCCCTTGCTCTTGGCCGCGGCGATGAGGCGGTCGAGCCAGCCCTCGAAGCCGAGCCCGTTGACGAAGATGACTTTCGCCTGGGCGATGCGCCGCGCGTCGGCCGGCGTCGGCTGGTAGACATGGGCGTCGCCGTCGGGCCCGACCAGGGTCGTCACGACGACGCGGTCGCCGCCGACCTCCTGAACGAGGTCGCCGATGATGGAGAAGCTCGCAACGACGGGAAGCTTCTCGGCGTCGGCTGCGGCCGGCGCCGCGAGCGTGGCGAGAAGCAGGCCCAAAATGCAGCGGCGGGTGGGCATGAAACGTTATCCTTCAAGATGCCGGCGCGGGCGCTTCAGGCGAAGCGCGCCGCCGGCGCGTCCGAAAATCAGCGAGCCGAGATAAATGAGGCCAGCGGCCAGGATGATGGCCGGGCCGGTCGGCGCGCCGGTCTCGTTGGAAAAGACCAGCCCGGCGTAAACGCAGGCCATCGCGAGGACCGCAGCCAGCGGCAGGGCGACCGACAGCTCATGCGTCCAGAGCCGCGCGGCGGCGGCGGGCAGCATGATCAGGCCGACGGCCATCAGCGTGCCGAGCGCCTGAAACCCGGCGACGAGATTGAGCACGACGAGCGCGAGGAAAAGGAAGGGGACGAATTCGCCGAAGGGCGTCGTCTGGCGCAGGAAAAGCGGATCGAGCGTGTCCATGACCAGCGCGCGGTAGAAGAGCGCGAGCGCGACAAGCGTCAGCGTGGAGACGCCCGCGAGCATATAGAGCGACGCGTCGTCGAGGCCGAACACCGAGCCGAACAGCACATGCAGGAGATCAACGCTGGAGCCCTTGAGCGACACCAGCGTGACGCCGAGCGCGAGCGAGACGAGGTAGAAGGCCGCCAGCGAGGCGTCCTCGCGCAGCGTGGTGAAGCGTGAGGCGGCGCCGGTCGCGAGCGCCACGACCAGGCCGGCGACGAGGCCGCCGAATGTCATCGCCGGCAGCGACAGGCCAGCTACGAGATAGCCGACGGCGGCGCCCGGCAAGACCGCGTGAGACAGCGCGTCCCCGGCAAGCGACATGCGCCGCAGGATCAGAAAGACGCCGAGCGGCGCGCCCGAGACGGCAAGCGCCAGCGCGCCGACGAGCGCGCGGCGCATGAATTCATAATCGAGGAAGGGCGACACGAAGATCTCAGTGAACATGCGCCGCGTCCTCGTCGCGCAGACATTCGCGCGCCTGCCTGTCATAGGCTTCGGACATGGCGCGCGCCCGCGCCAGATTGTCAGCGCAGAGCGTCGAATGAGTCTCGCCCCAGGCGATGGGTTCGCGGGCGAGCAGCAAGGTTTGCGGAAAGGCGCGGCGCGCGAGGTCGAGCTCGTGCAGCACCGCGACCACCGTCCGTCCCTCCGTGCGCCACTGCGCGACGAGCGCGAGCAGATCCTCGGTCGTCGACTCGTCGATGGCGCCGAAAGGCTCATCGAGCAAAATCAGCCGCTGATCCTGCACAATGAGGCGCGCGAACAAAGCGCGCTGCATCTGGCCGCCGGAGAGCGTATCGATCGGCCGATCCTCCATGCCGGCCATGCCGACGCGGTCGAGGGCCGCGTCGGCGCGGACCCGCTCCGTCGTGTCGAGGCGCCCGAAGAGGCCGATCCGCCGCATCGCGCCCATGGCGATGAAATCGCGCACATTGATGGGAAAAGAGCGGTCGACCTCGATGAGCTGCGGCAGATAGGCGACCTCCCGCGCGGATAATCCTGCGCGGTCGATGCGGCCGCCGAGCGGCGGCAAGAGCCCCGCCAGCGCCTTCAAGAGCGTGGATTTGCCCGCGCCGTTGGGACCGCAGACCGCGAGCGCCGCGCCCGGCGCAATCTCGCCGTCGAGATGATGAACCGCGGGGCGCCGGTCGTAGCCCAGCGTGAGATTGACGAGGCGGACGGACCCCGGAAGGGCGGCAACGGTCAATGGAGCGCCCAATAAACTCCCGCCCAGAGGAGGGCGATGACGAAGGAGACCCCGGCCAGACGCGCGCCCGCCGAGGCCTCGAGCGGCGACAGGCGGTCCTGGCGTCGGCCGGATTGGCGCAGATGCGCATGCGCCGGACGCGTCAGCGCTTCGCCGCCGGCGTGGTCATGGGCGTGGCGATGGCCTCGGGTGGTCGCGTCGGTCATGTCAAACGTTATAATATAACGCGACGCCAGAACAAGGGCCCCGGCGCTCCTGGCCTTGGCCACCATTTTTGACGCTTCGGGCGGGGGAACGACGCTTCCGCCATGGACAGGGCGCCGCGACTCTGGTATCTCCCCAGCACGGGTCAGGCGCTCCGCAAGCGCCCGGAGACCTATTCCCTATTTGGACAGCCTGGCTCCAGACAGCCTGCCAGGCCGCCCCACAGAAAGCAGGATGGTTTCGTGCAAGTTCTCGTTCGCGACAACAATGTCGATCAGGCTCTGAAGGCGCTGAAGAAGAAGATGCAGCGCGAAGGCATCTTCCGCGAGATGAAGCTGCGCGGCCATTACGAGAAGCCGTCCGAGAAGCGCGCCCGCGAGAAGGCCGAGGCCGTCCGCCGCGCCCGCAAGCTCGCCCGCAAGAAGCTGCAGCGCGAGGGTCTGCTGCCGGTGAAGGCCAAGGCCACCGGCCGCTAAATCGTATTTTTGCCGTTTGGTGAACGCTTTTTTAACGCCCTGGGCGGCAAAGAACGGACTCGTTTGGAAGCGTTGACGGACGAGAGGGTTTAAAGGCATGGGCTTTCGCCTAACGGCTTGCCGACGGGTTTTGCTCGGCGGCGCGGCGCTGTCTGTGCTTGCGCTCGGCGGCTGCGAGACGGCGAGCGGCATTCGGCCGCCCGGCCGCGGAATCGCGGAGATCGCCGACACCGACCCCAAAGCCGCCTCCGCGAATATCGAATCGCTTTCCGAAGTGATCCGGCGCAACCCCACGAGCGCGGAAGCCTATAATACGCGCGGCGTCGCCTATGCTCGCGTCGGCTCCTTTCAGGAAGCCATCGCCGATTTCACCCAGGCGACGAAGATCGATCCCAACAACGCCGCCGCCTACACCAATCGCGCGCTCGCAAGCCGTCAGGCGGGACAGAACGAGGCGGCGCGCGCCGATTTCGACCGCGCCGTTCAAGCCAATCCCAACCATGCGCCGGCCTATGTCGGGCGCGCCAATCTGTTGCGCGCGCAGGGCAATCTCGATCAGGCGCTGTCCGACCTCGACACGGCGATCCGCCTCAATCCCGAGAACGCCCAGGCTTTCCACGCGCGCGGGCTGATCTATCAGAAGCGCGGCGACAACGCCCACGCGGTCACGGATTTCGACAACGCCATCGACCGCGATCCTTTCGCGGCCGCCCCCTATCAGGCGCGCGGCGAGAGCTTCGTGGCGCTTGGCAAATATGACAAGGCGATCGAGGACTTCAACGCGGCGCTCAACGTCGACAACAAGAATTCGCTCGCCTGGGCCTGGCTCGGCCTCGCCTATGATAAGAGCGGCAATCGCGCCAAGGCGGTCGACATTTATCAGCGCGCCTTGCAGCTCGATCCGCAGCAGCAGATCGCCAAGCAGGGACTGCGCGGCGGTTAGCCGGCGGGCGCCCCTCCCCTCATAAGGAAAGCTTTACGACGCGCCCCGCGGCGCGGCCGTCATTTTCGGCATTCATCGCTCGGCAATGACGGCTGAGGGCCCTGCAATCAAGCCTGGGTCTTGATGCCGATGAAGGTGCCGCGCATGTCGGTATGGTAGTAGCCTTCCGTCATGCTTTTGGCGATGTCCTCGCCGAGACCGTCGAATTGCTCGAGCACCAGATCGAAGCCGGCGTCGCGGATGGTCTGGAGAAGATATTCGCGCTGTATCCAGAACGACCGCGTGTTGTCCCAGGACGACCAGCGATGCTCTTCTCTTTTGCGGAAAGAATCCTTGTCGAGAAATTCGGCGAACCAGCGCCCCGGCACGCCTTCGTTTGTCGTCAGCGGCGAGAGATTATGGATCGGATGCTGGATGTCGTAGGTGGCGGCGAAATGCGTCTGAAAGATCGCGATCCGGCTCGTTAGCGAGGAAATCATCTCGATGAATTTCCGCGGCTGTTCGAGGTGATACAGCAGACCGCAGCAGAACACGCCGTCGAACTTGCCGTATTTGCGCAGGTTCCAGGCATTGTCCTTGACGAAGGTAAGATTGGGCAGATCGGTTCTCGCCTTGACGAATTTGCACGCGGCGAAGTTCGATTCCCGCACCTCGAGGCCGGTGACCGAGAAGCCCAGTCTGGCCAATTCGACCGAATATCCGCCCTCCAGGCAGCCGAGATCGGCGAGGCGTATGTTTTCCCGATCTTGCGGGAAGACAGTCGTGAGAATGCGCCGCGCGGCGACGAACCAGGGAACCTGATCCATCGGCGTTCCGTCAGGCTTCGTATAGGTTCCGTCATCGAGACGAATATTGTGCGCGGTAAAGGTCGGGACGCCGGAATCCTGGCCCTGACCGATCCATTTACGAAGACTGGAGAGTGACAATTTTTCTGCCCGCTTATTGGATTAAGTCGCCGAAACTAGCAGAGGGGCAGAGCTCGAGCAACCTGACCCCCGTCGGCGGGGCGCGGCGCAACCTTGCAGGGGGCGAAGCAACGTCTGCTATCCGCCATGTTTCTCGCGGTCGCGCTGATCCTCGCGCCATTGGCGGTAGAGTTGAATCAAAAAGGCGGCGACCAGGACGATCGCCGCGCCGCCGATGGACAAATTGCGCTCGAGAGCCGCGTGGTCGAAGCCATGCAGCGTTTCAGCGAGGGCGGGGTCGGTCGCGGCCATGTCCCCCGCGACCCAGCCCAGGAGGCCGGCCCCCGCCCAGACCAGCGCTGGAACCCGCTCGAGGATCTTGAGCAGGAAGCCCGCGCCAAACATCACGATCGGGACAGAGAGCGCGAGGCCGAAGACGATGAGATAGGTCGAGCCCCGCGCGGCCGCGGCGATCGCGAGAACATTGTCGAGCGACATGACGGCGTCCGCCATGATGATCGAGATGACCGCGCCCATGAGATCGGGCTTGGCCGCCACGTCCGAATGCTCGGTCTCGTCGATGAGAAGCTTCACCGCAACAAGGAGCAGAAGGAGCGAGCCGAAGACCTTCAGATAAGGAATGCTCATCATCTGCACGACGAGCAGCGTGAAGATGACGCGCAGGATCACGCCGCCGAGCGCGCCCAAGAAAACGCCCCAGCGCCGTTGCCGGACGGGCAGGCTGCGGCAGGCGAGGGCGATGAGGATCGCATTGTCGCCCGACAGCAGAATATTGATCCAGATGATCTCGAGGACTTCCCAGCTGATCGTGAGTTGCGAGTCCATGGAGTCCTTTCCCGGCTGCGGCGCGCGCCGACTGCATTAGCCTGTTTCGCCCCGGGGCGAAAGGATGCGCCTCTGTGAGCCCTTCGGCGTCTGCGGCGACGGAACATTTGCGGCGAAGATTTGTTCACTTGGCTCAGCGGACCTCGTGAAAGGTCCGGCAGTCGGTTTTGAGGAGGCGACGATGGGAATGGCGACGCAAAGCGGCAATCTGATCTCCAGCGAAAACGTCGAAGGCACGGCCGTTTATGACCCCTCCGGCAACAAGATTGGCCAAATCGATCATCTGATGATCGACAAGGTGTCGGGGGTCATTCGCTATGCGATCATGACCTTCGGCGGTTTCCTCGGGATCGGCGAAGGCGAGCATCCGCTGCCGTGGAAGGCGTTCAAATATGACACGAACCTCGGCGGTTACGTGACCAACGTCACCGAGGATCAGCTCAAGAACGCCCCCGAATATACCGATCAGAGCTGGACGGACCGTGACTGGGAGTCGCGTCTGCATCAGCATTTCGGCTCGCGTCCCTATTGGGAGGAAGGCGGCGCCGGCATGGGCTCGACGAGCACGCAGTCGGGTCGCGGAACCGACCAGACGGCCGGCTTCTGATAGACGGACCCAAGGGCAGGGCCGCCGAGAGGCGGCCCTGCTTTTGTACGCGCCGGTTTCGTCGTTACGGAGAGACGTTCGCGAAGATGGCTTTGCTCTAACGCACTGCGACCGCGCAGTGCTCGCGGTTGCAGATCTTTTGAACGAATGCGACCGCGCAGTGCGCCGGTTGCAGGTCTTTTGAACGCAATGCAACCGCGCAGTGCGCGGTTGCATGTCTCGTGGCTCCGGCGGAGGGCAGGGGGCCGGTCTGCAGAATTAATCAGCAGGGGCAGCGGCAGGAACCGCCGCTATAACCGTAATAGGCCGGGTAGGCCGGGTAGGCCGCGCCGTACGTGCCGCAGCCCATGGCTGGGTAGCCAGAGCCCCAATAGCCATAACCGTAGGGAGACGTGGCTGCGCCGAGCGCCAGTCCGCCGAGCAGGCCGGCGCCGAGGCCCAATCCCAGGCCGCCGCCGTAGCCCCATCCGCCATAGCCCCAGCGCCCGTAACCCCAGCCCGGACGGAATCCGCCGTAGCCCCAATGCCGGCCCCATCCGCCGCCCCAGCCATAACGCCCCCATGCCGAGGCGGGCGTTGCGACCGCCAGCGTGCTGACGAGCATCGTGGCGGCGAGTGCGGTCGTAATCATCTTGCGTGTGTTTGTCATCGCTACGTCTCCAAGGGTTGTTGTCGGACAAAGCCCCAGGGCCACCCGTGCAACGCGAGGTCATTTTTCTTGTTCCGGCGCGTCGAAAGCTCAGAGACTGACAGCCGCCTGCCCTCGACGGGCGAGGATCGCCGCGCGCCAATGACTTGCGGCGCAGAAAATTTTTCTTGAGTTTTTGCGCCTGACGCGAAGGCGCCGATCGGCGTCTACGGCGACGCGCTGCGCTCGAAGGCGACCTCGAGCGCGCGTCCGTCGTGTCCAGTCACGCGCGCCTCGATCATGCGGCCGGCAGGAACCTCCGGCGTATGCGCCAACGTGAAATCGGCCGCGCGCGCCATGCCGCCGCGTTCGACGAGGAGGCGCAGGGTCTTGCCCTGCTGCGCGTCGAGATGGCGCGCGAGGGCCTGTTCGCCCCTTTGCCGCAGCATCGCCGCACGCGCCTTGGCGACGTCGTGCGCAACCTGCGGCATGCGCGCCGCCGGCGTCCCGGGGCGCGGCGAAAAGGGAAAGACATGCAGATGCGTCAGGCCGCAGTCGTCGACGAGCGCGAGCGTCTGCGCAAACATCTCTTCCGTCTCTGTGGGAAAGCCCGCAATGAAATCGGCGCCGAAGACGATATCGGGCCGCGCGTCGCGCAAGGCTTTGCAGAAGCGGATGGCGTCGGCGCGCAAATGGCGCCGCTTCATGCGCTTGAGAATGAGGTCGTCGCCGGATTGCAGCGAGAGATGCAGATGCGGGCAAAGACGCGCTTCCTCGCTGAACGCGACGAACAGCTCCTTATCCGCTTCGATGCAGTCGATCGACGAGAGGCGCAGCCGGGCGAGATCTTTGACCGCGCCGAGCAGCAACCGCACGAGCCCGCCGAGTTTCAGTCCATCGGCGTCGTAGCTCGTCAGATCGACGCCGGTCAGCACGATCTCCTGCTTGCCTTTCTCGACGAGCGCGCGGGCTTGGGCGACAATTTCCTGCGGCGCCGCCGACCGGGAAGCGCCGCGCCCCGCCGGGATGATGCAGAAGGTGCAGCTGTGATCGCAGCCGTTCTGCACGGCGAGGAAGCCGCGCGTGCCCTCCTCCGCCGCCGCCGCACGCGTCGCCGGCTGTTCGGCGATGACGCGCGAGACTCCCGACATCGCTTCGAAGCTTTGGGGATCGATGCGCGCCGCGCAGCCGGCCACGACGATCTGCGCCTGCGGCCTTTCGCGATGCAGTCGACGTATGGCCTGACGCGCCTGTCGCGTCGCTTCAGCGGTGACGGCGCAAGTATTGACGATGACGGCGTCGGCCGCGCCGGCGTGTTCACGTGCAAGCGCTTCGGAGTCGACCATATTCAGTCGGCAGCCGAAGGTAAGGGTCTCGACTGGGTGCGCCGGCGCGCTCACGTCGCCGCATCCTCGAATAGCGCGGCCGTGAGCCGCGCCTCGAATTCGAATTCCACCGGTCCGGTCATCAGCACGTGATTGTCGGTGCGCCAGTCGATCGTGAGGTCGCCGCCAGGCAGCCGCAGACGTGCGCGCCGCTCGCTCAACCCGGCGCGCACGGCGGCGACGAGCGTGGCGCAGGCCGCTGAGCCGCAGGCCTGGGTGGCGCCCGTGCCGCGCTCCCAGACGCGCAGCAGAATGTCGTCGCGCGCGAGGATCTGCGCGAAGGAAATATTGGCGCGCTCGGGGAAGAGCGGGTGGCGTTCGAGCTTCCCGCCGAGCGTCTCGAGCGCGACGGCGCGCGCGTCCGGCACGAAGAACACCGCATGCGGATTGCCCATGCTGACGGCCGAAAAATGCGCCGGCGCGCCTTCGACCGGCGGGTCCAGCGCCACGGCGCGGGTGTCGGCCTGCCGCGCGAGCGGGATCTCGCGCCAATCCAGCCGCGGCTCGCCCATGTCGACGGTGAACAGCGTCTCCGCCTCGCGCCGCGTCTCGATCCGGCCGGCGTCGGTTGCGAGCAGGAGCCGCTCCTTGCCTTCCCTTGCGAGCGCATAGGCGACGCAGCGGGTTCCATTGCCGCAGGCGCCCGAACGCGAACCGTCGACATTGTAGATGCGCATGAAGGCGTCGTCGCCCTCGGCGCGCGGGTCGTGCACCGCCATCAGCTGGTCGAAGCGCAGGCCCGGCGCGGCCGCGATGGCGCGCGCCTCCTGCGGAGCGAGCACATGGTCGAGCCCGCGCAGGTCGAGCACCAGAATTTCATTGCCCGCGCCGTTCATGCGCAGGATCGGTCGATTGTCGAGCGGATGCGGCATCGGTCCTTCCAAAGGCGTCTCGTATATAGAGACTGCGCCGCCCAAGGGCTACTTTGACAAACGCCGCTTTGCCACGCCCACACCTCTGTCGCATTTTCGCGCGAGGAAGGCAGGCGATTCGCGGCGTGGAAGGACGCATCGAGACATGGACGAGGAACCCGGTCTGATCGACAGCTTGCGGACGCATTGGCGGTCGCTGGCGATTTTCACCTTGCTCGTCGCGACGGCGGCGATCGTGGCCGAGCGTCGGTTCGCCGCCGGGCCCGAGGAGGGGCCGGAAAAACCCGCCGCCGCCGCGCCCGAGGCCGCAAAGCCAGACGCCGCCGCGCCGCAGGACGAGGCGGCGAAGCCCGCGACCCCCGACGCCGCGCCCGCCGTCGCGAGCGAGACCGTCATGGTCGACGCCCGCCCCGCGGCGGTGCTGAAGGGGCAGGGCAAATGGGAAGGCGCGGCCAAGACGCTTTCCGACGCCATCAAGAAGCTCAACGCCGCCGTCGCCAAGGCGGGATTGACCGCGAACGGCCGGACGATCGCCGTCTTCACCAAGACCGACGATACAGGTTTCACCTTCGAGGCCATGGCCCCGTTGAGCGCCGCGCCGGAAGGCAAGCCGAAGCTCGCCGATGGGGTGGAGATCGGCTCTTCGCCCTCCGGCAAGGCGATGAAATTTCAGCATCGCGGCGCCTATGACGAGATTGACGCCACTTATGAGGCGATCGCCGCCTATCTCGACGAGAAGGGGCTCGACACCAAGGATCTGATCATCGAGGAATATCTGAATGATTTCAAAGGCGAAGACGCTGAGGTCGACGTCGATATCTACGTCTTTGTGAAGTAACTGGGGAGCCGGCGCGCGATTCGGGCCAGGGAGGGGAGCGGGCGGATGCGGCCCTGCGGGGCATTGCTCGGGTCTCGCGGAATCGGCTAAGCAGCAACGGCTCGGCCGAACAGACGGCCGCGGGTCGACATCATGCGCATATTCCGACTTTTCTGCCTTTTCGCGTGCCTCGCCCTCACGGACGGCGCCGCCGAGGCGCACGCCATTGTCCTGAACTCGACGCCACGCCCCGACGCGACGGTGAAGGGCGAGAGCATCGCGATCGAAATCCGCTTCAATAGCCGGATCGACGCGGGCCGCTCGCATATCAAGCTCGTCAAGTTGGACGGCGACGTCGTCTCTCTGCCGCTCGCCAATTCCGCCTCCGAAGACACGTTGCAAGCGACGGCGACCGGGCTAGCGCCTGGCGGCTACCGGCTGCACTGGCAGACGCTCAGCCCGGATGGGCACATCACGCAAGGCGACATACCGTTCCGGGTCAGCCGCTGACATGCAGCTGTTTATCGAAATTTACGGCTTTCTCAGCGTGGTTCTGCGCGGCTTTACCCTGGCCGCACAGTCAGTTGCGGTCGGCGGGCTCGCTTTTCTGCTGATGCTGGTCTGGCCGCTCGCCGGCGCGCTCGGCGCGTCGGGCCCCGTGCTCGAGCGCCGCGCTCTGCGGCTGGTTTTCCTCTCCGCCTGTGCGCTGCTCGCCGCTGAAGCGCTCGCGGCGGCGGCGCTCACCCTCATGCTGGCCGGCACGCTGGAAATCCCTATCGATCAGGCGGCCGAAGCGCGCGCCGTGGCGGTCGCTCTCATGGCGGCGGTTCTCGGCGCGGTCATCGCGCTCGCCGCCTGGCGCGCCCGGCGCGGGGGCGGGGCCATCCGTTCGGCCGCGCCGGTGCTGGCGGCGCTGCTGCTCGGCGTTCAGGCGGGCGCCACCCACGCCGTCAGCCAGTTCGAGGGCGCCGTCGCGCTCGCCGCGGCCGAACTGCTCCATATGGGCGGGGCGGCCGTCTGGATCGGCGGCATCCCCTATTTTCTGATGGCGCTCACCGACGTAACGGACCCGACCGCCCGCGCCAGCGTCGCGCGGCGCTTCTCGCTCATGTCGGTTGGGGCTGTCGCGGCGCTGCTCGCCGGCGGCCTGTTGATGGCGGTCTACTACGTCGGGACGCCGCGGGCGCTCTACGGCACCTCCTATGGCGTGATGCTCACCGCCAAGATCACGCTGCTGCTCGGCCTGCTGTTCCTCGGCGGCCTCAATTTCCTCGCCGTGCGCAAGTTGAAGAACGAGCCGGCGGGCCCGCTTCTGCGCACGCGCCGTTTCGCCGAGACGGAGATCGGCGTCGGCCTCACGGTCATTTTCTGCGCCGCGTCGCTCGCCTCGCTGCCGCCGGCGCGCGACCTCCCCAACGATCGGGCGAGTTTCGCGGAGATCGTCGACCGGTTGGAGCCGCGTCTGCCGATACGGCTGGATAGTCCGGATTTCGAGGCGCTCTCCGCCGCTCTGCCGCCGGAGGCGTTGAAAAACCTGCCGCCGGGCGCCCAGCCGCCGCGCTCGCCGGCCGACATCGCCTGGTCGGAGTATAATCACCACTGGGCGGGACTTTTCGTCGTCGCCATGGGCGTGATGGCGCTCCTGGAGCGCATGAGCCGCCGCCTCGCGCCCGTCATGCGCCATTGGCCGCTGGTCTTTCTCGGCCTCGCGGGCTTCCTGTTTCTGCGCGCCGACGAAGCGGTCTGGCCGTTGGGCCGGCTCGGCCTCATCGAGAGCCTGCGCGATCCGGAGATTGCGCAGCACCGGCTGCTGACCCTGCTCATCGTCGCCTTCGGCCTCTTCGAGTGGCAGGTGCGGCTCGGGCGCATCAAGGCGTGGTGGGCGGCTTATGTCTTTCCGATCAGCACGGCGACGGCGGCGGCCTTTCTGCTCACCCATTCGCACGCGCTCAGCAATCTCAAGGAAGAGACCCTGATCGAGATCACCCACACGCCGCTCGCCCTCGTCGGCGTCGCGGCGGGCTGGTCGCGTTGGCTGGAGTTGCGGCTCGATGGCGAGGCGAAGAAGATCGCCGGGCTCGTCTGGCCGGTGGCCTTCATCTTCGCCGGGCTGATGCTGGTGTTTTATCGCGAAGCCTGAAGGCCCGCCGAAAAATCCGTCCAGCGCTCCGACGGCGCCGCTCCGAAGGCCACGCGGAACGCCGCGTCGAAAGCCTCGCCGCTTTCCAGACCCCGCATCAGCGCAAAGAAGGCGCGGCGGTCGCTCTCGCGCAGCCAGCCGATGAAGAGCGCCGCCTGCCGATAGGCGAGACGCTGCCGGAACGTGCGCAAATCGCAGCCCGCGTCGCAGGGGGGCGCCGCGGCGAAAGGGATCGACAGGAAATTGGTCCAGGGGGACTGATCGAGAATGATCGCGTAGCCATGACGGATCGCCTCGCGCGCCTCGGCGTCGCTGACGCTCTCCGCCGCGCCGCCGTCGGAAGCCAGCACCGCGAGCCCTTCGGTGAACCAGTGCGGCGGCCGCGGCGCCTTGCGCGGCCGCCAGCCGAAGAAATGCACGTGCGAGAGCTCATGCGTCAGCACGCTGGCAAGGCGGTCGCCTTCGCTCTTGCAGAGCGTCGGCGACAGCACGGCCCGCCCCGCGCGGGACACCCCGGCGACCTTGCGGTCGTTCAGCCCATTCGCGCGGGCGTAAGTCTCGAAATCGTCATAGACGCCGACGACAGGCGGTCTCGCGAAGGGGCGCCCGTGCTCGGCTTCGATCTTGGCGACCGCGCCGGGAAGGACGGCCGCCACGGCCTCGGCGCAGGCGCGCGCCTGCGGCTCATAGTGCACCCTTGCGTCGCCGGGGAGCGCGGGGAGATCGGCGGGGTCGTTGAACTCGGCCAGCAAGGCGGCGCGCAGTTGCGGCTTTATGGCGAGCGAGAGGAGGATGGCCGCGACGAGGGCGAGGGCGGCGGAGGCGAGGAATTTGAAGACTCCCGAGAGCGTCATCCCTCGCCTCCTATGCCGCGCTTCAGTCCGAGGCGTTCTCATCCGGGCGAAATTCCAGAAGGTCGCCGGGCTGACAGTTCAAAACCTCGCAGATTTTTTCCAGCGTATCAAAGCGCACGCCCTTCACCTTGCCTGATTTCAGCAGGCTGACGTTTTGCTCGGCGATGCCGATCTGCTGCGCGAGGTCGCGCGAGCGCATCTTGCGTTTGGCGAGCATGACGTCGAGGTTGACGATGATGGGCATCAGACGATCTGCGCGTTTTCGTCGGCGATTTCGGCAGCTGTCTTTTGTATATGCGCAGTCGCGAGAAGGCCAAAGAGCAACAGGAGCAAGGCGAGATCGTTTGGAATGAGATAGACGCTCACGATCCGCAGCTTTTGACCGGCGGGAAAATGCAGAGTGAGCAGGACGGAGAGCAACGGGCGCGTTGCAATGTCCAAAGATTGCGCGACGATGCCGAAGAGTGCGGTGCGTCGTAGCCAGAGCGCCGAATCCAGCACGAAAATGCGCCCGTCGAGATAAAGCGTGAACAGACGCCACGCGCTATAGCAGGCATAGGCGGCCAGCAGCCATATGACGAATTGCACGGCAAAGGCCGAGGCCTGCTGCCAAGGCTCGATCTGGGACAAATCTTTGTTCAGCATATGCCCATGATGGGCGTCGATGGCCGCCACGTCGCTCCAATAGGCGGCGAGGCCGTAGAGCAACCATAGCGCAAAGATCACGGCGGAAAAGCGCGTGGCCTGGCAAATCCAGCCGATGCGCCGACGCAGCGCGGTTTCCAATTCGCGGGGGGTCGGCTGAGAGGAGAGGGGAAGCGCCTCGATCATTTTGAGCCTCAGGAAGGAAGGAATGCCCGTTCAGTCCAAGTTGACACATGAATAATTTAATGTAAAACATTAAAATATTCGTTTCCAGAATGGAGTCTGCCGATGCGATCGAGCTTGTGGCTGTCCCGATTGATATCTGGCGTCGGCCTTTTCACCCTTGCGGGCTGCATCCCGATTGCAACGCAATGGAAGCTGCGCCATTTCGACCCGGCGACCGCCGACATCGCCCAATTGCGCGTCGCCGTGCGGCCGCCGGCCTGGGCCACGGCGACGCCGGAGAGAACGGTTCTTGCCGCGAAATACGAGTTCGCTGACGGCGGGCCGGGGCGGACGCTCGACATCCATCTTCGCCGCGGAGCGCATCCGGAAGATCGCGTCGCGCTCGAGCGGCTCACGCCCGCCGCTGAGTCGCTCGTCGTCTACGAGGCGGCGGCCGCGGATCTCGTCGCTATCAGGGCCTTTCAAGCGGAAATCGGGAAAGCCGATCAGGGCGGCCGCCACGGTCGCGGCGAGGCGACGGTCGTCGGCAGCCTCGCCTGTCGAACCGCCGATATCCCGGAGGGCCCAATTCTGGTCGACGCCTATATCCACGCCAGCGACGAGCTTGGCTGGCTCCCGCTCGCTGAGGCGGCCGATCTCAAGGCGTATATGCCGGCGAACGAAAACATTGAGGATCGCGCGCCATTTTGCGAGAAACCGGCCGGCCGCGGGGCGCGCTGAGACGCCCCCTCTCTGTCCCTCTCCCGCGTCGACGGGGGAGGGGTGGGAAGCGGCCTTACGCCGCCTTCGCCTTCTCCATCATCTCGACGAACCGCTTGAACAGATAATGGCTGTCCTGCGGGCCGGGCGAGGCCTCGGGGTGGTGCTGGACGGAGAAGGCCGGGCGGTCGGTGAGCGCAATGCCGCAATTGGAGCCGTCGAAGAGCGAGCGGTGGGTCTCGACGGCGTTGGGCGGCAGGCTGTCGCGGTCCACGGCGAAGCCGTGATTCATCGACACGATCTCGACCTTGCCGGTGGTGAAATCCTTCACCGGATGGTTCGCGCCATGATGGCCCTGCGGCATTTTTTTCGTCTTTGCGCCGACGGCCAGCGCCATCATCTGATGGCCGAGGCAAATGCCGAAGGTCGGCAACTTCGCCGCCAAGAGGTCGCGGATCACGGGCGCCGCGTATTTGCCGGTCTCGGCCGGATCGCCGGGGCCGTTGGAAAGAAAGACGCCGTCGGGATTGAGCGCCAGAATCTCCCGGCTCGTGGCCGTGGCGGGCGCGACGATCACCTCGCAGCCCTGATCGGCGAGCAGGCGCAGAATGTTGCGCTTCACGCCATAGTCGATGGCGACGACGCGGAACTTCGGCTGGCCGTCGCGCGCGCCATAGCCGGCGCCCAGACGCCAGGGCGTCTCGCTCCAGTCATAGCGCTCCTTGGCGCCGACGGAGGGGACGAGGTCCATGCCGTCGATGCCCGGCCAGGCGGCGGCCTTGGCCTTGAGCGCGGCGAGGTCGAACCTGCCGTCCGGCGCATGGGCGATGACGGCGTTGGGCATGCCGCGCTCGCGGATGAGCGCGGTCAGCGCGCGCGTGTCGATGCCGTAGAGCGCGACGATCCCGCGCTGGGCGAGCCAGTCGGCGAGCGGCGTATCGGCGCGGAAATTGGAGGGCTCGGTCACCGGCTGGCCGAAGATCGCGCCGACCGCCCCGGCGCTTTTTGCGAGGTCGACCGTCTCGATGTCCTCGTCATTCGCGCCCACATTGCCGATGTGCGGGAAGGTGAAGGTGACGATCTGCGCGGCGTAGGAGGGGTCGGTCAGGATCTCCTGGTAACCGGTCATCGCCGTGTTGAAGCAGACCTCGCCCACGGCCTCGCCCACGGCGCCGAGGCCATAGCCCTCGATCACTTCGCCGCTCGCGAGCACCAGCACGCCGGTATGCACCGGCTTCGTCCAGCCATTGTCTTGATCGAGGGTCATCGTTCCGTCCGTTGCGTTCGGCGGGCAGCTGCTATTGACAGCCGCCCGGCCGCGCGTCATGCCCGCGCTCGACGCGGGCATCCATGTCCGGTGATGTCGTCACCGCGATGCGCCGGCCCGTCGGCGTGGATGGCCGGGACGAGCCCGGCCATGACGCTTTTAAGAAATTTCACAGCCAGGTGGATGTAATCCATCCGCCCCCCAAATGGAAACCCTATGCGCGAGAAGATCACACAGGACTTGAAGGACGCGATGAAGGCGGGCGACCGCGCCAAGGTCGACGCTTTGCGGCTCATCAACGCGGCCCTGAAGGACAAGGACATCGAGGCGCGCGGCTCGGGCAAGACCCTCTCCGAGGACGACGTGCTGGCGCTTCTGCAGAAAATGATCAAGAGCCGGCAGGAATCGCTCGACATCTACGAAAAGGCCGGTCGGACCGATCTCGCCGAGAAGGAAAAGGGCGAAATCGCCGTGATTTCCGCCTATCTGCCGCAGCAGCTCTCGGAAGCCGAGGCGGCCGAAGCGGTGAAGGCGGCGATCGCCGAGACAGGCGCCGCCTCCATCAAGGACATGGGCAAAGTCGTGGCCGCGCTCAAGGCGAAATACACGGGCCGCATGGATTTCGCCAAGGCCAGCGCCGCGGTGAAGGCGGCGCTGAGCGGCTGATCAGCCCTTCAGCCAGTCGCCGAAGGCGAGCCACCAGGGCGTCGTCGAGACGATGAGGCGGAGCGGCTGCATGGCCAGAATGAAAAGCCCGCCAAAGAGATAGGCGGGATGGACGCGCCGCCGCGACGCGAAATCGTAGACGATGCAGGCGATGACGAAGAGATCCTGAAGGCCGAAGGAGGCGAGCGGTCCGGCGAGCGCAAAGACGCCGGGAATGCGCGCGATCGCCGCGTCGAGCATGGCGATGCTCGCGAGCAGCATCAGCCGCTTGTGCGTCTCGCGGCGCTTGCGCAGCAGAAAGCCGGCGCCGGCGAGAATCGCGAAAACGGTGATGCCGAAGAAGGGCAGCACCAGAAAGGAGCGCGGATCGAGCCCCGGCGGCGTGTGGTTGGTGCGGATGGCGTGAACGGCCGCCATGACGCCCAGGACGACCATGACGGCGGCGAGACCGAAGCCCGCGAGGCCGAGCCTTTTATGCAACGCCGGCCTGTCATTGGCGATGAGCGACGCCTGCACGAGGAAAATCACGTACCAGGACGCGAAGGCCGCGCCATGCAGATGCAGGAGCGGCGGCAGCGGCGGCGCGCCGGAGAACGTCTTGAGGAAGAAGGTCGGCGCGAAGCCGACAAAGACCGTCACGGCCATCGCCGCCGCCATGGCCGTATAAAACAGCTTGTCCTTATTCGTCGTCGAAAGCGTTGAGGATGAAGTCGCCGCCGTCATTTGCAGCCCCCCTTATGGCGCATGAACGGGCTTCACCCTAAGATGTTGCCGGCTTGAGCTGAATACGTAATCTCCCCGAGCGCGCGCCTGCTAAGCGCCTCCCCACAGGGCGTAGAAATGATGCGGCGGCCCGCGACCCGCGCCGAGGTCGAGCGCCTCCGCCGCCTCCAGCGCGCCTTCTAGCCAGACTTTGGCGGCGGCGATGGCGTCGATCAGCGGCGCGCCCTTGGCGAGGCCGGCGGCGATGGCGGAGGAGAGGGCGCAGCCCGTGCCATGGGTGTGGCGGGTCTCGATTCGGCGGCCGTGGAACAGCCTGGTTTCGCCCTCCGCGACGAGGACGTCGACCGGATCCCCCGCGAGGTCGCCGCCCTTGACCAGCACCGCCCGGGCGCCGGCCTCGATCAGCAGGCGGCCCTGCGCCGTCATGTCCGCGACGTTGCGGGCCTGCGGCGTCTCGGTGAGCGCTGCGGCCTCGAAGACATTGGGCGTGACGAGCCGGGCAAGCGGCAGCAGGGTCACGAGCAGCGCGCGCTCGAGCCCGGCGGCCGCGAGGCTCACGCCCTGGGTCGGGACCAGCACGGGGTCGAGCACGACGTTTCGCGGCGCGTCTCCCAGCGCCGCGGCGACGGCGGCGGCGATCTCGGGCGTCGCAACCATGCCAATCTTGATGGCGTCAGGGCGAATGTCCGACATCACGGCGGATATCTGCGCCGCGACAATATCGGCCGCCAGCGGATAGGCGGCGACGACGCCGCGCGTGTTCTGCGCGGTCAGGGCGGTGATCGCCGCCATGCCGTAGCAGCGGAAGGCGGAAAAGGTCTTCAGATCCGCCTGCGCCCCGGCGCCGCCGGAAGGATCGGAGCCGGCAATGGCGAGGAGCTTCGGAATTTCGCTCAAACCGGCTCCGCTCCTCTGTCACTGGCTCAGCTGTGCAGTTCTTTCCCGCCGGGCCAGGCAGGCTCCTTCTTCTGCTCGTAGTCGCTATAGGCCTTTTTGAGGCCGCACAAGACTTCCGCCGAGGTCTCGAACATCGCCTTGAGCTGCGGCTCCTCGACTTTCTCGATATCCTCGCGCAGCCGGTTGATCGTCTCCTGGAGATGCAGGGACATGTCCCGAATGCAGTGGTGCGGGTCGCTTTCGGCTTTGTTGGTCATGGCACGGCTCGATTTGTGTCGAAGTGCGTGTTCAACCCCGGAGCCGGCGGCGGCGTTCCCCGCTCTTCTCGCGCGCGGGCGCAGGAGACAGGATTGGCGGGTTCCTCCTCTCCCGGCTTGCGGGGAGAAGTCGGGTGAGCGGCCCGGGGGTGAGCCGGGCAAGGAGGCAAGGAGGAAGAGTCGTGAGTTTGGCGCCGCGCGGCGCGCGCTCCTTTGAGACGATCGAACTCGGCGACCTGCACAGGCTGGCCTCCGTCGCGCTCGCGCGGATCGACGCCGCCTTTGCGAAGCGCCCCGCCAAGCGGGCTCTTTACGAAGGCCGTCTCCTGGGGGTCTGCCTGTGTCAGGGCGCCGCTGATCACTATGTCGACCCCGTCTCGAGCCGCGGCGTCCATGATTTCGATCTGTGGGCGTTCTTCGCGCGCCCCGTCGGCGGCAAATTATGGAACCGCAAGCCCTTCACGGCGGATTTCGGCCCGTCGAAATTCGGGCGCAGCCCGCTCGATCCGGCGCGATACGCAGGACGGCGCGTGGATGTTCTGTGGCGCGACGTCACGGTTATCGCCGAGGAGGCGCCGGCGGCGTCGCTGCGTCGCTATTTCGAGGAGCCGCGCACGGCGAGCGCGCGAGCGCTGCGGCTGAAGGCCGCCGTGCTGGTCTTGCCGGAACATTCCGCCGGCGAGGTCCTGTGGCGGCCGTAGAGCTACCCCTTCGGCAGGGTCAGCAGCCCCGCCGCGCCATCCTCCGCGCCATAGAGCAGCCGCGCGCCTTTGGCGTCCCAGGCCAGCGCGCTGATGCGGGCGTTTTTCGCTCCTTCGGCCGGCTTGCGAATGAGGATCTCCGAGCCGTCGGTGATTCGCGCGAGCATCACCAGCCCGTCGTCGAATCCGATGGCGACGACCAGCGCGCCGGGGTGGAAGGCGACGCGGGTGACCGGGACATTGGCGCGAACGCCGCATTCGCGCGGCGTCTGGCCCATCGGCCCGTCCTTGCCCGTGAACGGCCAGATGATGCAGGCGTCGGCGCCTGAGGTCGCGAGCCATTTTCCGTCATAGGACCAGGACAGGCTGCGCGTCTTGCCCGGATAGCCCGCCATGCGCATGTGCTTGCTGTCGGCGAGCCGCCAGCCATGCAACGTATTCTCCTGCATGGAGGTGATCAGAAAGCGCCCATCCGGCGAGACCGTGGCGTCGAGATGCGAGCCGCTCCAGGTCAAGACCTCGGGCTTGCCGGCGTTCGGGAACCACAGCGTCGCGCCATTGTAATGAGCGGCGGCGAGGCGATAGCCCTTGGGGAAGAAGGCGAGGCCCCGGCAGGTCGACGGCAGATCGAGCGACTTGACTTCACCCTTGGCGGAACGGGCGCGGGCGTTGCGCCCCACGGACCAGGCGACGGCGCCCTCCTGGAGAGCGACCGCGTCGATCCATTTGCCCTGTTCATCGGCGAGGGTTTCCGTCGCTCCCGAGGGCCCGGTCGCGACCACGCGTCCGTCATCGCCGCCCGTGATCAGGCGGCGCCCGTCGCTCGCGGCGACCAGTATGGCGGCGTCGGGATGGGCGGTCACGAGGCGGACTTCCTCCGCTTCCCCGAGACGGATGACGCCGTCGGCCAGCGCGAAGAACGGCGCGTCGCCGAGCCAGGCGCCGGCGACGACCGGCTGGCCGAGCGCGAGCGGCTCGACTGCGGAGGTCAGCGAAGGATAGTCGGCCAAATTTTCTCTCTCGTCAGGCGGCGTCGTCGGCCGAGGCCGCGCCAAAGCCGATCGGCACGACCGGGCGGCGCTTGCGGAACTGGCCGCGCATTACCAGAGCGAAGGCGATGGCGTCGAGCCCGGCGAGGGTCAGCCACCAGAGCTGCTGGGCCGCCGGGCCGAGCAGGCAGATGACGAAACCGGCCCCGATCCCGCCGAGCAGAAAGGGCGCAAGCGCCGGGCGGGCCTCCCCGACGAGGAGGCTCGCGCGGGCCAGCACGAGGGCCAGCGCGAGCGCGCCGACCGCGCCGAGATCGAACCAGATCTGAAAGACGAGGCTGCGCGGCGTCATGGCGGGCAGATAGCCGCCGAGCATGCCCCAGGTTGCGGCGCCGAAGCCATGGCCGAGCAGGGTGCGCCATCCGTCGCTGGCGATCATCTGACCCCAGAAGGCAAGATGGCGGAAAAAACCCTGGGCAGGGTCCGTCCAGACCGCATGGGCGCCGAGCGCAGCCAGCGGCGCGAACAAAACGATCGCCGTCATGAGCCCGGCGAGGACGACCGACATGGTTCGCGCCCGGCCGAAAGCCGCGGCGAAGACCAGCGCGCCGCCGAACAGCGCGGGCAGGGCGTTGGGAGCCCCCGCGAGACCGCAGGCGACGATGGTCGCAAAGCCCAGGGCGCCCGCCCAAAACCAATGGCCGCGCACGGCGAGCGCGCCCATCCCTGGCCAGACGAGCAGTGCGAGGCCGAGGCCTGCGCGACCGAGCGGGCCGACGTCGAGAATGTCCTCGACCGTATATTTGGGCGCGAGCAGCAAGGTCACCGCGACAAGCGCCAGCGCCGCCGCGCCCACGCCGATCGGAAGCAGATTGAGATTGGACGTCTTGGTGCGCAACGGCATGAGTCCCGCCGCCGCCGCGACCAGCAGCATCGTCCCCGCCGCTTTGGCGAAGCGTTCGGCCGATCCTTCGAACGGCGTCCAGATCAGCGACACGCCCGCCCATATGCCAAGCAGGAGCGCCGCCCAGACAGGCGGCGACTGGAACAAGGCGCGCAGCGAGCCGCCCGAGCCGCCGTTGGTATGGGACAGCATCGCGGAAACCAGCAGCAGCGCCGCGCCGATGGGCAAGAGGATATAAACGGTCTGGCGCGCCAAAATCGGCGCGGGCAATGCGATGACGAACAGCATGAAAACGCCGAGCCGAAGCAGGAGGCGGGCAGCCTCCTCGGCGGGGTCTTCGGCGGGTCGTCTCGAAATGGTAATCATGCCAATCGCGCCCGTGGGGCTTTGCAATTTGTCCTTCTCTTCAGATTAGACCGATTCCACCGCGGGCAAGTGTGCTGCAGCGCAAAATTCTCACGGCGACGCCGCTTTTTCGGGAAGCTGTGTCTCTTTTGCCCATTCGTCGCGGACCGTGGGCTCTGGCTCCGAGCCGGCGCGTTCTTGCAATGCAAGGAGGCGTTCGGGCGCGAGCCGCGCCAGGGCCCAGACGGCTGCGCCGCGAATAAGCGGATCAGGGTCGTCGAGCAGCCGCTCCGCGGGCGCGGCGAGCGCCGGGTCGCCGCTGTTGCCCATGGCGATCAGCACATTGCGCAGGAAGCGCCCACGGCCGATGCGCTTGATCGGCGAGCCGGAGAAGAAGGCGCGAAATCCCGCCTCATCGAGCCGCGCGAGGTCTCCGAGCGGCGGACTTTCCAATTCAGGCCGCGCCGCAAGCTTCGCCTCCCGCGCGGTCTGCGCGAATTTGTTCCAGGGACAAACGGCGAGGCAGTCGTCACAGCCATAGATGCGGGCGCCGATGGCGGACCTGAAGGCGCGCGGAATCGGGCCTTTGTGCTCGATCGTGAGGTACGAGACGCAGCGTCTTGCGTCGAGCCGGTAAGGTCCGAGAAAGGCTTGCGTCGGGCAGGCGTCGAGGCAGGCGCGGCAGGAGCCGCAATGATCGGGCTCGGGCGCGTCGGGCGCGAGGTCGAGCGTCGTGAAAATGGCGCCCAGAAACAGCCAGGAGCCGAAGTCCCGTGACACGAGGTTGGTGTGTTTGCCTTGCCAGCCGAGACCCGCGCTCTGGGCGAGCGGCTTTTCCATCACGGGCGCCGTGTCGACGAAGACTTTCACATCGCCGCCGCCCCCGCGTTTCAGCATGAAGGCGGCAAGCTGCTTGAGCCGGCCCTTGATGACGTCGTGGTAGTCGCGGTGGCGCGCATAGACGGAGATCGCGCCCGCCCCCGGGGTTGCGAGGGCGGCGAGGGGGTCGGAAGCCGGGCCGTAATTGACGCCCAGCATGACGACGCTTCGCGCCTCGGGCCACAACGCCTTCGGCGCGGCCCGTCGGTCCGCGGTCTCCGCCATCCAGGCCATGTCGCCATGGGCGCCCATGTCGAGCCAGGCGCGCAGCCGCAAAGCGAGTTCGGGCGCCGCCTCGGCGGCCGTAAAGCGGCAGGCGTCGAAGCCAAGCGACAGGGCGTGGGCGCGGATCGCGCTTTCGAGGTCCATTGCGGCGAATATAGCGCGAACCGCCGTTTGCCGGCCTTCCCGAATGGGCGGGCTTAGAAGTCCAGCAACGCGTAGACGGGGCCGGGCGTCATGCCGGGCGCGCGATCGGCGAGCAGCGGCCGAAAGGCGGGGCGCGACTTGATGCGCTGATACCAGTGTTTCGCCGCCTCGTCCTCATCCCACGGCGCATCGCCGACGTAATCGACGCAGGAGAGATGCGCGGCCGCGGCGAAATCGGCGTAGGACAGGCGATCGCCGGCTAGCCAGTTCCGATGGCTCGTGAGATAGCCGATATAGCGCATGTGATGGCGGATATTGGCGCGCGCCACGCGCACGAGATCCATGTCCGGCGCGCCGCCCTGCGGCGAGAAGCGCTTGTAGACTTTCTCCGTGACCAGCCAGCCCGAGACTTCCTCGAAGAATTTGACGTTGAACCAGTCGACGAGACGTCTCGTCTCGATGCGGGCGAGCTTTTCGGTCGGCAGCAGCCGATGCGGGCCGCGCCCGTCGCCATAGGCCTCGTCGAGATAGTCGGCGATGACCCCGCTCGTAACGATGGCGCCGTCGTCGTCGACGAAGACCGGGGTGCGTCCCGCCGGATCGAGAGCGAGGAATTCGGGCCTCCGGTCGAAGGGGCGTTCCTCGATCAACTCGGCGGCGACGCCATATTCGGCGAGAATCAGCCGGACAAAGCGGGAGTGCGGGCAGAGCGGGTAATGGTAAAGAAGGGGCATGAGGCCTGTTCGCGGGGCGCGGGACGGCCGCGCTCGGGTTCTAGTAAGGTTGAACTGGACTAGCGCTCTTTTCCGCCACATGGAACCATGCGTCGGCGGAAATCGCGCGGCCACGCAACGGAGCGGTAGCAATCGAAGAACTTTGCCAAGTTTTTCTTAAGGACCGAGCCTAAAACCGCAAGCCGGCTGTTTTGCGGCCTTTATGGCGCAGCTCAAGGATAGCTCATGATTCGTCTTGTTTTCGTGGTTTCGCTGATTCTCGTCGGTTACGCTCAAGCTGAGTCCCTCAAAGATTCGGTCCCCAATGTGGCGGTCGTCGGCGAGGCGGCCGAAGACGTCGCGCCGGACCGGGCGATCCTGCGCTTTGGCGTCGTGACCGACCGTCCGACAGCCGCCGCCGCCGCCGCCGACAACGCCGCGGCCGTGACGGCGATCCTCGCCGACCTCAAGTCGCTCGGCGTCGCCGACGCGGATGTGCAGACGGAAACCGTCTCCCTCGCGCCGCTCAATCCGGACGAACGCGACGCCAAGGGCAAGCTGCGGCCGGCTCAGGGCTACCGCGCGAGCAATATGCTCACGGTCTTCGTCAAGCCGGTGGACAAGGCGGGCGACGTCATCGGCCGGGTCATCGACAAGGGGGCCAACAGCGTCGAGGGGGTCGATTACGATCACTCGAATGTCGAAGCGAAGCGGGACGACTTGCGCGCCAAAGCCGTGAAGGACGCCGAGCGCCGCGCGCGCATCTATGCGGAGGCCGCGGGGCTGCGTCTGGCGCGGGTGATCGAGATCCGTCCGCTGTCGGACGAGCAGCCGATCGCCTTCAAGGCGCGCGTCGCAGCCGCTCCGCCGGCGGCCTCCGTTCCGCTGCGGCCCGGCGCGCAGCGCATCAGCGAGCGCGTCTCGATCATCTGGGCGCTGGGGCGTTGATGAAACGGGCGGCGCTTTGCCGTGCAGATTGCGAGAAATAACAGCGCGGCGCCTAGCGGCTTGCACGCCATTCGGGCGCTGCGCTGCAGCAGTCGCGCTGTAAAATGCGTTGGGCGGATAGGCAATGGCCATATCGGGCCATATCGCCCGCACATGTGAGGCCGCCCATGGCGAACGTCATTTTTTATGAAAAGCCCGGCTGCGCCAGCAACGCCAAACAGAAAGCTCTGCTGATCGCCTCCGGCCATCGGGTCGACGCCCGCGACCTTTTGCGCGAACCTTGGAGCGCATCGAGCCTCCGTCCCTTCTTCGGCGAAAAGCCGGTGCGGGAGTGGTTCAATGCGGCGTCTCCACGCGTGAAGTCGGGCGAAGTCAATCCGGATCGCGTCAATCCGCAGGAGGCGATCGTCATGATGATCCTCGATCCCGGCCTCATCCGCCGTCCGCTGATGCGCATCGGCGACCACTGCGAGTCGGGCTTCGACCCTGCCCAAGTGCGCCGCTGGATCGGACTCGAGCCGGAGGCCGAGGGAGTCACCGACCGCTGCGCCATGGACGCGGCCTGAGGCTTTCCGGGGCCAACTCTAGAACGGAACAAAGGCGACGTCTCACGGATTTCTTGTCGGAAGGGAAGCAAGAGACGAGAGCCGATGCTGCTTGAGCATATCGATTCCGAGGTCATCCGCGAGGAGAACGGCTTTTCCTTCTCCATGCGGGTCGCCGGTACGCAGCAGACAGTCCGCGTCTTCGTCTCCGACGAGGCGCTCGAGGGCGACTTCGGCGTTCCCGAAGAAGAAGACGAACTGCGCGGGCAGTTCGACTCGGACCGCCCCGAGCTCGAGTGCGTCGCCAGCGAGAAATACAGCCTCGGGCGCGTCGCCGCCGACGGCGTCGTCGCCATCACCCTCGCCGACGTGATGAAATTCATCGAATAAGCCGCTGTCCGCGCCCGAACTGTCTACACGGCCAAAAAAGCGCTTGCGTCGTAGTCTAGTCCAGCTATAGACTTTGTAAGTCTTATAGATGGAGTGGTTAGCATGGCTAAGGCTAGGGAGGGGCTTATTTCGCTTCTTCGCATCGCGATGGTCGCCGGCGTCGGTTTGGGCCTGCTTGGCGTTGCGTCGGCGCAGGCGGGGCAGACGCTGCTGAACGTGTCCTATGATCCGACCCGAGAGCTCTACAAGCAGATCAACCCGGCGTTCATCGCCGACTGGAAAGCGAAGACGGGCGAGACGGTGGAAGTCCAGGCCTCGCACGCCGGGTCCGGCGCGCAGGCGCGCGCGGTGATCGACGGTCTCAACGCCGACGTCGTGACATTGGCGCTCGCCGCGGACATCGACGCCATCGCCAGCAAGAGCGGCAAGATTTCTGCGGACTGGCAGAAGCGCCTGCCCAATAACGCGTCGCCCTATACGTCGACGATCGTGTTCCTGGTGCGCAAAGGCAATGCGAAGGGGATCAAGGATTGGGACGATCTCGCCAAGCCGGGCGTCGCGGTCATCACGCCCAATCCGAAGACGTCGGGCGGCGCCCGCTGGAACTTCCTCGCGGCCTGGGGCTACGGGCTGAAGAAATTCAATGGCGACGAAGCGAAGACCAAAGACTTCCTGAAGGCGATCTTCCGCAATGCGCCCGTTCTCGACACGGGCGCGCGGGGCTCGACGATCACCTTCGCGCAGCGCGGTCTCGGCGATGTGCTGATCGCCTGGGAAAACGAGGCTTTCCTCGCTTTGAAGGAATTCGGGCCCGACAAATTCGAGATCGTCGCGCCGAAGCTCTCGATCCTTGCGGAGCCGCCGGTTGCGGTCGTCGACGCCAACGCTGAGGCCAAGGGCAACAAGAAGCTCGCGGAGGCCTATCTCGAATTCCTCTACAAGCCGGAGGCCCAGGCCATCATCGCCAAGAATTTCTATCGCCCCGCGCATCCGGAAGCGGCCGCCAAGGAGGATTTGAAGAAACTCCCCAAGATCGAATTGATCACGATCGACAAGACCTTCGGCGGCTGGGCCGCCGCGCAAAAGAAGTTCTTCGCCGACGGCGGCGTCTTCGACGACATCCAGAAACAAGAGCCGGCGAAGTGACCTCCCCGACCTTCGCAGGCCGTTACGCTCGGCGCTTCACAGCGCCGAGCGTAATTCCAGGTTTTGGCCTCACCTTCGGCTACACGATCCTTTACCTGGGACTCGTCGTGCTGTTCCCGCTCGCGACGCTCGTGTGGCGCTCATCGGGGCTGGGGCTCTCCGGGCTTTACCAGATCGCCACGGAGCCGCGCGTCGCCGCGGCGCTGCACACGACCTTTTTGATGTCTTTTCTGGCGGCGGTCGTCGACCTCGTCTTCGGCCTGATCGTCGCCTGGGCGCTCACGCGCTACAATTTTCCCGGCCGGCGCCTGTTCGACGCTTTCGTCGATCTCCCCTTCGCCTTGCCGACGGCGGTGGCGGGCATCTCGCTTGCGGCGCTCTATGCGCCGAACGGCTGGTTCGGCGCGCCGCTCGCGGACGTCGACGTCAAGATCGCCTTCACGCGCTGGGGCATTCTCGTGGCGCTGATCTTCATCGGTCTGCCCTTTGTCGTGCGCACGGTGCAGCCCATTCTCTCAGAACTTGAAATCGAGCTCGAAGAGGCCTCGGCCACTTTGGGGGCGTCGCGCGTCCAGACAGTCGTACGCGTTCTGCTGCCGCCGCTGGCGCCGGCGCTGCTCACCGGCTTCGCGCTCGCTTTCGCGCGCGGGGTTGGCGAATACGGCTCGGTGATCTTCATCTCCGGCAACATCGCCTATGTGTCGGAGATCGCGCCCTTGCTCATCATCGTGAAGCTCGAACAATACGACTATGCGGGGGCGACGGGCATTGCGACCATCATGCTGGCGATCTCGTTCGTCGCGCTGCTCGTCATCAATCTCGTCCAGGCTTGGAGCCGAAAGAGGTTTGGCTATGTCTGAGGCGGTGGTTTCTTCTCTCGCAGCGCCGCAGCGGCGCGCCAAGGCGCGGCCTGTCACACAGGACGCGCCCTTGGCGCGTTACGCGGTGATCGGAATTTCAGTCGTCTTCCTGCTGATCTTCCTCTTTGCGCCGCTCGCCGTCGTCTTTACCGAAGCGCTGAGCAAGGGCTACGCCGCCTTTGTCGAAGTCTTTCGCGAACCCGACGCCATTGCGGCCGTAAAACTGACCCTGTTCGTCGCCGCCATCGTCGTGCCGGCCAATCTGATATTCGGATTGGCGGCCGCCTGGTCGATCGCCAAATTCTCATTTCCTGGAAAGAGCCTGCTCATCACGCTCATCGATCTGCCGTTTTCGGTGTCGCCGGTCGTGTCGGGCCTGATCTATGTCCTCGTTTTCGGCGCGCAGGGCCTGTTCGGCAAATGGCTCACGGCGCATGACGTGCAGATCATCTTCGCCGTGCCCGGCATTGTGCTCGCCACCATTTTCGTCACCTTCCCTTTCATCGCGCGCGAACTCATCCCGCTGATGCAGGAACAGGGGACTGTCGAGGAGGAGGCGGCGCTGACGCTCGGCGCCTCCGGATTCAAGACCTTCCTCACCGTGACGCTGCCCAACGTCAAATGGGGCCTGCTCTATGGCGTCTTGCTGTGCAATGCGCGCGCGATGGGCGAATTCGGCGCCGTGTCGGTCGTATCTGGACACATTCGCGGCCTCACCAATACGATCCCTCTGCAAGTCGAGATACTTTACAATGAGTACAACAATGTCGCGGCTTTCGCTCTCTCGGTCCTTCTGGCGAGCCTTGCGCTCGTCACCCTTGGGCTCAAGACCTTCCTCGAATGGCGCCACGCTGACGCGCTCGCCGGGCGCGCCAGGCGCCATTGAGGCGCATGGCGTCGCGATTCGCATCGAAGGCGTCGAGCAGGATTTCGGCGCCTTTCCAGCGCTGCGCGACGTCAGCCTCGACATTCGGCCGGGCGAACTCGTGGCGCTGCTCGGGCCCTCCGGCTCCGGCAAGACAACGCTGCTGCGCGTCATCGCCGGACTGAACACGCCCGATCGGGGCCACGTCTATTTCGACGACAAGGATGCGACGGCGCTTACCGTGCAGGAGCGACGCGTCGGGTTCGTCTTCCAGAATTACGCGCTGTTCAAACATATGACGGTCGCGGAAAATATCGCCTATGGCCTGAAGGTGCGGCCGCTGCGCTCGCGGCCGGCGCGGCGCGACATCGCGGCGCGGGTCGAGGAGCTTCTGCGCTTCGTCCAGCTCGACGGGCTCGGCGGCCGCTATCCGGCGCAGCTCTCCGGCGGACAGCGCCAGCGCGTGGCGCTGGCGCGCGCGCTGGCGATCGAACCGCGCGTGCTGCTGCTCGACGAGCCCTTTGGCGCTCTCGACGCCCGCGTCCGCAAGGATCTGCGCCGCTGGCTGCGCGACGTGCACAAGGAGACAGGGCTCACCACGGTTTTCGTCACGCACGATCAGGACGAGGCGATGGAGCTCGCCGACCGCGTCGTCGTGCTCAACGAGGGGCAAATCGAGCAGATCGGCACCCCGGCCGAACTCTACGATCAGCCCGCGTCGCCCTTCGTGATCTCCTTCGTGGGCGAGGCGGTGGCGCTTCCGGTCATGATCGCAGCCGGGCACGTGAAGTTCGGCAATCGGGAGCTGCATATCGACACGCATGGCTTGCGCAGTGGTCCGGCGCGGGTGTTTTTCCGCCCGGCCGACATCGCCGTCGCCAGCAGCGGCCAGGGCGAGCTCGAAGGGCGCGTCGAGAGCTTGCGCCGCACGCCGGCGGGCGTGCGCGCGCGTATCGCCATCGACGGCTATGACCAGACGCTCGAGATCGATTCCCCGCTCGAAAAGGCCGCCGCGCCAGGCGACCGCGTGCCGCTCACGCTCGCCAATGCGCGTATTTTTCCGGCGCGTGAAGAAGACTATATCGACGCAGGGGAGGGCATTTGACGGCCGCCGCCGAAGCCCCTTACGAGGAAGCCATCTCCTCGCCCGACTGGAACTCGGATCTCTATTTGAAATTCGAGGAAGAGCGGACGCGCGCCGCACGCGATCTGCTCGCGCGAATTCCTTATTGCGAAACAAGAGCCGTCTTCGATCTCGGTTGCGGTCCGGGCAACAGCACGGAATTGCTGACGCGGGGGTTTCAGGGCGCAGAAGTCGTCGGCGTCGACAAGTCCGACAATATGCTCGCCGTCGCCCGCGCGCGGGTGCCGGTCGCGCGCTTCATCAAGGAAGACATTGCGCATTGGCGCCCGCCCGCGTCGGCCGACGTTATCTTCGCCAACGCCACCCTGCATTTCCTGCCGGATCACCGCAGCGCGATCGAGCGTCTGGTCGAATCGCTTGGCCCCGGCGGACGACTCGCCGTGCAAATGCCCGACAATACGTTCGAGCCGTCGCATGCGGCGATGCGCATGGTCGCCGCCGACGGCCCCTGGGCGAATCGCCTCGTGCCGGTCGCCAAATCGCTCACGGTCATCGGTCAGGCCGAGGAGTATTATGATTTGCTGGCGCCGCTTTGTCGGTCCATCGACATCTGGAAGACGGTCTATATTCACCCGCTCGAAGGGCCGGATGACGTCGTCCAATGGTTCGCCGGGTCGGGCCTGCGGCCGTTTCTCGATCTGCTGAGCGCGCCGGAGAGCGCCGATTTCCTCGCACGCTACCGTGAGCGATTGGCGCAGGCCTATCCCCGTCAGCCGAACGGCAAGGTGCTGTTGCGCTATCCGCGGCTCTTCTTCGTCGTGCAAAAATAGCGGGGCGAGGGACAGAGTGTTGCTTTCCCGCAACGACGAGCAGTTAAGTTCATTTAGTCGATTAAATCGCTAGACAAGGACTTGTTCGTAGCGTTGATTTGACCTCAGTCAGGCTGGCGCCGCGGCGCGACCTCGTCGGCTGAAAGAAAACCAACAAGCGAGAATTCCTCCCATGGCAAAGTTGCGACATTTGAAACTCGGCGTGGCTGTTGCGGCTCTGGCGGTGTCGACCGGCGCTGTGCGCGCAGAGGATCAGAAGGCGTCGCCCTCTGTCGCGACGAAGACGGAGTCCGCCGCCGGGAAAGGCAAGCAGTCGGACGCGACGCGCGGCGAGGCGAAAGCGGATCAAAAAGGCGTGGCCGCCAAGGGCGACGGGGCCAACAAGGGCGACGCCGCCAAGGGCGACGCGGCGAAGGGCGACGGGGCCAAGGGCGCGGCGGCGAAGCCGGGCGACGCCAAGCCAGAAGAGAAGAAGAGCTATTACGTGCCGACGCGCGGCTATCGCCTCGAGCCGCAGCCCGACATTCCGCCTTACGTGCGCAATCTCGGCAAGACCTATCCGCAGTTCGAAGGGATAGACTGGCTCAACGTCGGCCTCGATTCGCGCGTGCGGTTCGAATATCGCCAGAACGACTATCGGCCGTGGACCGACACGACCACTTTTCCGCCGACCTCGCAGCGGCGCTATTTCCCCAATTCGCTGTGGCTGTCGCGCACCCGCGTTTATCTCGGCATCCAGAATATCCTCGATCCGTTCCGCGCCGTGGTCGAGTTTCAGGATTCCCGCGCCTTCAACAGCATCTATCAGCTGCAGGGCCAGGAGATTAACCAGACCGATCTGATTTCGGCCTATGGCGAACTCTATTTCAAGGACGCCTTCGGCAAGGATCCGCGCGGCAACGATCGTCCGCTCACGGTGCGCGCCGGCCGCTTCCACTTCGAACTTCTCGACCGCCGCCTCATCGCCGAAAACGAGTTCCGCAACACGACGAATAATTTCGAAGGCTTCCGCGTCAAGGTCGGCAAGAAGGACAACGACTGGGACCTCGACAGCTTCTTCATGCGGCCGGTGGTTCGGCTGCCCTATCAGTTCGACCGGCCCGACTGGCAGAACTGGGTCTATGGCAGCGTGTTCAGCTTCCGTCGCTTCTCGGAATACGTCACCGTCCAGCCGTATTTCCTCGGCCGCACCCAATATGGCGACCCGTCCAATCCGTCGAATGCGCTCAAGACCCATCGCGAGACCTATGCGCCGGGCGTGCGCATGTATGGCGTCATCGGCAATTTCGATTACGACTTCGACATCAACAAGCAGTTCGGCTCCTTCGGGCGCCTGCAGACGGCGGCGCCTTATCTCGGCACGAACACCTCGATCCAGATCACGCCGACCTTCATCAACCAGGTCACTTCGCAAAACAGCGTCGAAGTGACGGTGCCGCACAACGCCTTGGCCTGGGGGCTGGAGCTCGGCTACACTTTCTCCGAGCACCCCTGGAAGCCGCGCATCAGCACGGTCTATGTCTATGGCTCGGGCAACGGCAGCCCGTTCAATTACTCGAACAGCAATTTCGATATTTTCTACGGCTTCAACCAGCCGTTCTCGCGCAACGACTATTTCGCCTGGAACAACATCAAGGACCCGAAGGTCCGATTGGAGTTCACGCCGGCGAAGAACCTGCAGATCGACACGGCGTTCAGCGCCTATTGGCTGGCGAGCCCCGCCAACGCCTGGGACCGCGCCAATCTGTTCGCGCCGCTCGGCAACAGGGGCAATTTCCTCGGCACGGAATTCGACATCCGCGCCCGCTACAAGCTGTCGCAATTCATCAACATCACGGCGAGCTATGCGCGCTTCTGGCCGGGGTCGTTCACATCGAGCTTCGCGCCGCCGGTGGCGTTCCAGCAATGGCCGTCGCCTTATTCCAACGCGGCCTTCGGCGTCACCCAGACCGGCACGACCTGGGGCCTGACCTCGAAGCCGACGGACTTCTTCTATCTGGAGGCGACGGCCAACGCCTTCGGCGACGGCCAGCCGATCACCAAGGATCCGGTGACGCAGCTTTGGGGCGCGGTGGGCCCGGGCGGCAAGCCGTTGGCGCCGAGCTGGCGCGACGTCTATGTGGGCCTGAACGGCGGCGGCGCCTGGTCGAACCCGACGACGCGGACGGTGACGGGCGCGACCTCGCAGGCCGTCGCCAGCAATCCGGTCGCGGCGGCGTCGCGGCTGATGGATGGCGACAACCAGCTGGCCGGCTTCATCGGCGGCCTGCAGCTCGGCGCCAACTGGCGCTTCGATCCGGGCGTCGTGGCGGGCGTCGAGGCCGATCTGCATGGCGTGTCGGGCAACACCGACACGACGATGCAGGGCTCGGTGATCGCCGTCGGCAGGCCGACTTATGTGAACTACGGCCAGCGCACCGCGACGCTGAACTATCTCGGCACCATCCGCGGGCGCCTCGGCTTCTTGCCGACGCCGACGCTGCAGGTCTATGGGACCGGCGGTCTGGCCTATGGCGGGGTCATTTCCAATACGGCGCTATTTACGGCGCCGAACGGCAATCCCGCGGTCTCCAACTGGACGCTGTCCAGCGCGCAATTCACCGACTCGCTTCTCGGCTGGACGGCGGGCGGCGGCGTCGAATGGATGTTCATGCCGAACTGGAGCGTGAAGGCCGAATATCTCTATTACAATCTCGGCGACGCGACCGCGACCGGCTATAACGCCTTGCGCTACAGCGGCGCGAATATCGGCCTGCCGAACGTCGCCTATAATTACGGCCTGACCACCCGCACCAAATTCGACGGCAATCTCGTCCAGGCCGGAATCAACCGACACTTCGATCTCTTCGCCGAGCAGTGAGCCGCGCGCGAGGGCCTGCGCGATCTGCGCAGGCCTCTTCGCCGCTTTAGGTCGTCGTATTGCTGAAACCGCGTTGGCGCAGGAGCGGCTCCGCAGTCGGCATCCGACCACGAAAGGACGTATAGGCGTCGGCGGCGTCCTGCCGACCGCCGGCCGCATAAATAAAGGTCTTGAGCTTCTCCGCGACATCTGCGTCGAAGGGGTCGCCCGTCTCTTTGAAGGCTTCGAAGGCGTCGGCGTCGAGCGCCTCCGCCCAGAGATAGCTGTAGTAACCAGCCGAATAGCCGTCGCCCGAAAAGATGTGACTGAAGTGCGGCAACCGATGCCGCATGACGATTTCCTCCGGCATCCGGATCTTTGCGAGACTCTCCCGCTCGAAGTCGCCGACGCTGAGGTCCTCTGGAAAGCTTTGGGCATGAATGTCGAGATCGACATAAGCGGAGGCGCAGAACTCCACCGTCGCGAAGCCCTGATTGAAATGCCGAGACGCGGCGATGCGCTGGAGGAGATCGTCGGGCATGGGCGCGCCGGTTTCGGCGTGCCGCGCGAACTGCTTCAGGACGGCGGGCTCGAGAAGCCAATGTTCGAAGAGCTGTGAAGGCAATTCGACGAAATCGCGCGCGACGCTGGTTCCCGAGACCAGAGGGTAAGTGACGTCGGACAACATGCCATGCAGGGCGTGTCCGAACTCGTGGAACAACGTGCGCGCGTCGTCGAGACTCAACAGCGTCGGCTCGCCCTCCGCGCCCTTGGTGAAATTCATGACATTGACGATGATCGGCCGCACCTCGCCATCGAGCTTGTGCTGCGAGCGGAAGTCCGACATCCAGGCGCCGCTGCGCTTCGAGGGCCGCGCGAAATAATCGGCGAGAAACAGCGCCACATGACGGCCGTCGCGGTCGAGGGCCTCGAAGGCGCGAACGTCGGGATGATAGAGATCGAGCCCTTCCTGCGCGACGAAACGCAGGCCGAAAAGTCTCTCGGCGACATGGAAGGCGGCTTCGATCATCCGATCGAGCTGAAAATACGGGCGCAGCGTCGTCTGGTCGAGATCGTAAAAATCCTTGCGAACGCGCTCCGCGTAATAGCGCCAATCGTGGCCCGCCACTTCGAAGTTGGCGCCTTCCGCGTCGACGAGCGCCTGAATATTGGCGCGCTCTTCGGCGGCGCGCGCCAGCGCCGGCGTCCAGACGCGATCGAGGAGATCACGCACCGCTTCGGGCGTCTTCGCCATCGTGTCGTCGAGCTTGTAATCGGCGAAGCTCTCAAAGCCCAGAAGCGTCGCGCGCTCTTCGCGCAATTCGAGCATTTCGCGGATGACCGCAGCGTTGTCAGTCTCGCCGCCGCTTTCGCCGCGGCGCGTCCAGGCGCGATAGACGATTTCGCGCAGATCGCGGCGGGCCGAGCTTTGCAGAAAGGTTTCCGCGCTTGAGCGCGCGAGGCTCACCGCATATTTCCCCGGCGCGCCGCGCTCGATCGCGAGCCGCGCGGCCGCCGCGCGAAAATCGGGCGAAAGTCCATCGAGGTCTTCTTCGTCAAGAAGCAGCAGCCAGGCCGATTCATCGGCAAGGACATTCTGAGAGAAGCTGGTGGAGAGCGTTGCGAGCCGCTCCATGATCCCCTTGAGCCGCTCTTTCTGCTTTTCGTCGAGCCTCGCCCCCGCGCGCACGAAGTTCTTGTGCGTGAGCTCCAGAACGCGCCGCTGCTCGGCCGTCAAGCCGAGGCCGGCGCGCTTTTCATGGAGCGCGTCGACGCGCGCGAACAGCGCCTTATTCATGGAGATTTCGCTCGCATGCCGCGACAGCGCGGCCGCCATCTCCCGCTCGCTCGCCTGCAACGCGGGGTTCGTGTCCGTCGCCGTGAGATTCCAGAAGACCGAGCCGACGTCGGTCAAAGTCTTCCCGGCGCGCTCCAGCGCCTCGATCGTATTTTCAAAGCTGGGCGACTCGGGATTTTGCGCGATGGCGTCGATTTCCGCCTTGTGACTGGAGAGGGCGACGTCGAACGCCGGGCTGAAGTCTTCGCTCTTGATCGCGCCAAAGGGCGGCAGTCCAAAAGGCGTGTCCCAGGTCGTCAGCAGCGGATTCGTGGAGTGCGGCATGGTCTTTCTCGGAAAGGCGCGCGCGCCTCGGGCGCGCAGGGGAAGACGTGGCGGTTTTTTTGAGGAAACTTAAAACCAGTCTTCGAAAGAAAAAGGCTCGAAGCCTTCGAGCTCCATTTCGATCGCGAAGGAAACGCCTCTGGAAATGAGCTGGTTGGCGAAGCCGATCCCGGCGACGGGCGTCGCGTGGGAGGACGACAGCTCCGCCACGGGCTCCCCTTCTATCACCGCCTGCTCCTTGCGGGCGATGCCGAGGACGCGCCCAGCCATCGGCGCCAGAACCGGAACGTCGCCGACTGAGCCGAGCGTGGCGCCGGGCTGTACGGCGGCGCCGATGGAGACATCCGCCCGGAAGAGACCAGCCGCCGGCGCGAGGACGTCGCGATGCTCGGGCGCGGCGGGCCGTCCGCGATTTTGCGCCGCCGCGCCTTTGCGACGAATGGCGCCGGGGTCGGGACCCTCGGTTTCAACGACGAGGTCGCAATCGCGATCGGGGAGGAAACCGGCTCCAAGTCCGATCGTGAGTTCGGCGTCGTCCGGGGAAGCGAGCGTTACGGGCTCTTTGTCTTCATGGACGGCGACGACGACGTCCCACGGCCAGCGCTCCAGCGCATCCGAATAGCGCCCGCGCAGGAGCGGAATAAACTCGCGCGTCCGCAGGCCGAGCTGGAATTCGGCGTTCACGTCGGCGCGCCGCGCCTCGACCCCATCGAGCAGGGCGTAGCCGTCGTACCAGGCGTCGGCGAAGCTCATCCGTCGGCGAAGCATGAAGGGCGCGGTCGCCCGGTAGAGGCTGACGGCGTAGCCCTCCGCAAAGAGGCGGCGGGCCACGGCCGAGGCCGTTTCGCCAATCCCGCAAACCAATATGCTTCTGTCATTCGACATTGGCCGCTCCCGCCGACCCGTTACGCAATGCTACGTCATATGGGCGAAAAAGCCCACATAAGGATGCGCGTCGGACAGGCCGACGCCCGACTGCCGCCAACGGGCGCAAGGGAGCAAGTAAGGCGCCAGCGAAAGAGGCAGCCTAACGAAAACGCCCCGCCGTTACATCCACGGTCGGGGCGCCTCTTGTGTCAGCGTCTCCGCCGACTTGTCAAAAGGCTACCCGACTATTTGAGCAAAATAAAGGCGCCTGACACGTCAAAAGTCAGCCTCCCGGCGGCCGGCTGATCGCCCAGACATAAGCGGCGACGGCGGCGACGTCGGCGTCGTTCAGGTCGGCGCCGCCCCTGGGCGGCATGGGGCTTCTGAATTCCCTGGGTTGGCTCACGCCTTTGGCGATCACGTTGCGGATCGAGGCGAGGCTGCCGTCGCCCCATAGCCATTTGCCGCGCGTGAGATCGGGACCGAGCGGGGAGCCCTTGCCATTGTCGCCGTGGCAGCCCGAGCAGGTTCCGCCAGCCGCATGGCCGTTGAAGATGCGCTCGCCTTGCGCGACGTCGGCGTCGCTCGCGCCGGCCGGCGTCGGCAGCTTGCGTCCTTCCATGTGTCCGGCCTGCGGATTTGTTCCCTCCGGCGGCCCGGCTTCGCGTCCGGCGGTTTGCGCCGGCGCCGCTGGCGCCGCTTCCACCCCGGTCGTCGCGACGTCGCCATGGAAGGTGATGCGCCAGATGCGTCCGACGACGTCGTCCGAAACATAGAGCGCGCCATCCGGCCCGACGGCGACGCCGGAGGGACGATGCGCGGCGCCGCCCGGATCTTTGTGCGAACCGGCGAAACCGTCGGCGAAAACCACGTAGTCGCCCGTCGGTTTGCCATCGGCCATCGGCTGGAACACGACATTATAGCCGGCCTGCGGGGCCGGCGCGCGGTTCCACGAGCCGTGAAAGGCGATGAAGAGTCCCCCGTCATAAGCGCTTGGAAACTGTCCGCCACGGTAGAGGGCGAGAGCGTTGGGCGCCCAATGGGCCGGGAAGGCGGCGAGCGGGCCCTGCTTCTCGGCGCAGATTCCAACGGCTTTGCCGCCATCGCCGCCATATTCCGGCGCCAGTACGCGCTTTTGCTGCGCGCCGTCGTAATAGCATTCGGGCCAGCCGTAATCGGCGCCTTGTTTCAGCTCGAGCAATTCTTCGGCAGGCAATTCCGGGCCCTGCTCGGGCCTGTAGAGTTTCGGCCAGTTTTCGGACAATTGATCGCGGCCATGCTGCGTGACGAAGATGCGGTCGCCGTCGACGGCGATGCCCTCGCCATTGCGAATGCCCGTTGCAAACCGCTCGTTGGGCGAAAACTTCTGGTCTCGCTTCTTTGCGTCATAGCGCCAGACGCCGGCGCGCGTTTCGAGCTCCCGGCAGGGGACGAGGCCCGGGGATTCGCGCATGCGATTTTGCGCCTGGCAGGAATTCGTCGCCGAAGCGGAATCGAGATAGAGATTGCCCCGCGCGTCGATGGCGAAGGGATGCATGGGATGATCGCCGGTGAGCGGCAGACCGGAGACGACTGTCTCCGGCTTTCCCGACGGCGCGATCTCGCCTTGCGGAAGGCTGTAGCGCACGATCCTGTCGCCTTCTTCCGCGTAAAGTCCGCCGTCGTAAAGGGCGACGCCCGTGCCGCCGGAGCCGCCGCCGACGGGCGTCTCGCCGAAGCGTTTGACGATCTCCGCGCGGCCGTCGCCGTCGCCGTCGCGCAAGGCGACAAGGAAGCCGCCCGCCGGGGGTCGGGAGCGCCCGTAGTAGCGTCCGCTCCAGCTATTGACGTAAACGACGCCGTTCGGGGCGACCGCCATGTGCCGCGCGTGTCCGAGGCGGTCGGCGAAGATCGTGGCGCAAAAGCCGCGCGGCAGGGTCAGCCCGGCGTCGCCTCCCGGGCAGGCGGCGGCGCTCGGCGCGGCTGCTGACGGCCCCGCGGACAGCGCCAGCGCCAGGGCCGCAAACGAGACGACGCACAAGGCGCCTGTTGAGCTTCGCCGCATGAGCGCCTCCTGCTTGTCGCGCGCCCCTTGAATTAGGGCGCCATACGGTCGCAAGGAAGCAGGCGCGGGCCTTTCCGTCAGCCTTCGCGGCGATCGAGATGCTCCCGCACCGCGATGACGACGGATCCGAACTCGGTCAGAAATTCGGGGTCGCCCCACAGGCATCGCTCCGTGGCCATGAGATAGCGCAGCTTCTCGATGAATTCGGCGTCGCTTCGGCACGGGCGCATGGCGACGTCATAGCGGGCGATGTCCTCCTCCCGGCTGGCGTTGAGAAAGCCGTCATCGTCCTCGTGCGTCGCTTCGAACTTCTCGAAGGCCGCGCGATGCGCCTTGATGACCTTGGAAAGGCCAGACGAGAGAGATGGGATCATCGGCGCGCTCCTTTCGCTGCCCCTCCCGGAATTATGGGGCGGCTTCGGACGCCCGCCGCTCTTCGATCGCTTCACGCGCCTATTTTCTCCGAGGCGGGCGGGGCGGCGAGGTCGCGCCACAGCGACGCCAGCGCCGCCATGATGGCCGGTCCGAGGAAAAGCCCCAGCAGCTGGAAACATTCCACGCCGCCCAGAATGCCGAGCAGAACCCAAAGAAAGGGGATTTTCGTCTCGCCGCCGATCAGCGCCGGGCGAACGAAATGGTCGGCGACGAAGACGACGATCGCGCCCGTGATCGCGATCATGGCCGCCTGCGCCGCGCCGACGCTCACGGCGGCGACGAGCGCCGCGACGCCGATGGCGATCGCTGCGGCGAAGGGGATCATGGCGGCGAAGGCGGTGAGCGCGCCGAGCAGGATCGGGTGCGGCGTCCGCGTGAGGACATAGCTTGCCGTCATGATCAGGCCTTCCCCGAGCGCGACGAGCACCAGCCCGTTCAGCGTGCCGCGCACCGAAACGATGACCTGCCCCGCGAGGCGTTCGCCGCGCGCGCCGAAGAGCTTGCGCGAGGCCACGCGCGATTGGCTGATGACGCTCTCTCCAGAGCGGAAAAGAAAGAACAGCGTCAGCAGGCAGACGATGAACAGCATGGCGCGGCGAATGGCGTTGGCGCCGAGGCCAGCCCCGACTTCGCGCGCCGAGGCCGTGTTCAGCTCATGGAGAAGCTCGGTCGCCCAGCCGGCGTGGGAGAGATGCGCCGCCCACCATTGAGCGACCCAGGGGCCGGCATAGGGAAGGCGCGCGAGCTGTTGGGGAACGGGGAGCCCGGCGTCTCCCGCCGCTCGGGCATAATCGATGAGCTGACGCATTTCGACGAGCGCGTCGACCGTCAGCGTCGCGACCGGCGCAAGAATGACGACGCCGACGAGCGCCGTACACAGGAAAGCCGCCGCTTCGGCGGAGACATGCGCGCGGCGCCGGAAGCGCCAATAGAGCGGCCACAGCGCCACCGCGAAGACGAGCGCCCAAAGCAGCGCGTGAAGATAGCCGGAAAGGACATAAACGCCGGCGGCGAGCAGCAGGGCGCCAACGATGGCGGAAGCGACAGTCTGCCGCCACGACATGGGTTCGATCTGGCGCCTCGACGCCGCTTCTGCTTCCATCGCGTTCGTCCTCTGTGAATGTTCCCCCCGAAGGTCGCAGAAACGGCTTCGCTTGCCCAGCGGCGCGCTGGCGCCTGACGGACGCGCGACAGTCCATTAAACTCGGGCGCGATGGACTCGACTCCGATGGAGGAACCAGGAACCGGCGAGCCGGCCGACCCGCCGCGGCCGCGCAAGATCATTCACGTCGACATGGACGCCTTCTACGCCTCCGTCGAGCAGCGCGACAATCCGGACTTGCGCGGCAAGCCCGTCGCCGTCGGCGGCGCGCGGGAGCGGGGCGTGGTGGCGGCGGCGAGCTACGAGGCGCGGCGCTTCGGGGTTCGCTCGGCCATGCCCTCGGTCACCGCGCGACGGAAATGTCCGGAGCTGATTTTCGTCCGCCCGAGATTCGACGTCTATCGGGAGGTTTCCCTGCACATTCGCCAGATCTTCGCCGAATATACGCCGCTCATCGAGCCGCTCGCGCTCGATGAGGCCTATCTCGACGTCACCGACAATCTCAAGGGCATGTCGTCGGCGACTGAGATCGCAGAGGAAATTCGCGCCCGAATCCGCCGCGAGACCGGGCTGACGGCCTCCGCCGGGGTTTCCTACAACAAGTTCCTCGCGAAAATCGCGTCAGACCATCGCAAGCCCGATGGGCTTTTCGTCATTACGCCCCGCATGGGTCCGTCTTTCGTGGAGACGCTGGAGGTCGGCCGGTTCCATGGCGTCGGACCCGCGACGCGCGACAAAATGAATCGGCTCGGCATTGTCGCCGGCGCCGACCTCAAGGCGCAGTCGATGGCGTTCCTGGAGCGCCATTTCGGCAAGGCCGGGGGCTATTATTATTGGATTTCGCGGGGCGTCGACGCGCGTCCCGTGCGCGCCAACCGCCTTCGGAAATCCATCGGCGCGGAAAATACTTTTCTGGAGGACATTTTCGACCTGGCGGCGGCGCGGGCGGCGTTGGCGCCGATCGCCGACAAGGTCTGGCGCGCCTGCGAGAAGAACCGGATCCGCGGCCGCAGCGTCACGCTCAAAGTCAAATACGCCGATTTCCGGCTCATCACGCGCTCGCGCACGGGCGCGGCGGCGGTCGCTTGTCAAAGCGAATTCGAGGAAATCGCTTTCGCTCTCCTCGAACCGATCTTCCCGACCGCCAGGGGCGTGCGTCTGCTGGGCCTCAGCCTGTCCGCGCTCGAAGGGGAGGGGAGCGCTGCGCCGCGTCAGCTCGCCTTCGACTTGAGCCCGGATTGAGGCGGCGGCTGAGGCCTCATCCCAAAGCATGAAGCGGCGACGCGGGACGCGCCGCCGCAGGCTTGTCCTATTCTTCGAACACGCCTTCCAGCGCGTAATGGGAGATGGTCTTGCGGTTGGCGATCAATTCGTCGACCGTCGGCTCGCCCTTCAGCGCGCGCGAGATGGCAAGCTTCGTCGCCTCGTAATTGGTGCGGTAGAGATCTCTCTTGTCGAGGTTCTCGTCCGTCGCGCAGCGCGGGTCGAGCCAGATCATGATGATCATGCAGAGTTCGTTCGCCTGCGCCTTCGGAATGATCCCTTCCGCGACGCAATCGACGATGGCGTCGGCGGTCGCCGCCTGCACCACGCCGCCGAGCAGCTCGACATAGGCTTCGGACTTCACCGTCATCTTGGTGGTCATCATGGTCGCGGGGCGAACCTGCTGGTTGAGGTCGCGGATGACGAACATGCGCGGATGGCCCGCAACCTGCCCGGTCATGGCGGCGAAGGCGTGTCCGACCGGCCCCTTCACATTCCCAATCAGCACTTCCGGCATTGCGTCCGTATATTGCCCCTCCGCCGCGAGAACCGTCGCCTCGCCCGTCGCCAGCCAAATATCGCTCATGCTGCGTTCCTCATTGTTTTCCGATGCGCGCGCATAGCATTGCGCGTCGTCGCAGGAAAGCCGGCGCGGCTTTAGGGCTCCCGCGCGGCGGTCGCGGCCGCCTTGCGGCCGACGAGCGCAGCGAGCGTCGTCCGCTCGCGGTCGAGCGCGGCGAGAAGGCCGGCCTTGAGTCGCGCGACCAGTCCGGGCCCCTCGTAGACGAGGGCCGAATAAAGCTCAACGAGGGTCGCGCCCGCCTCGATCTTGGCGAGCGCGGTCTCCGCGCTGTCGATCCCGCCGACGCCGATCAGCGGAAACTGGCGTTCGACCCGCAGAAAGGTCTGCGCGAGCATATAGGTGGAGAGGGCGAAGAGCGGCGCGCCCGACAGGCCGCCGCCTTCGGAGGCTTGAGCGGCGCGCAGCGTCGCGGGCCGGGAGACGGTCGTGTTCGAGACGATCATGCCGTCGACGCGCCGCTCGCGCGCCACGCGCACAATGCCGTCGAGTTGCTGCAGAGAAAGATCCGGGGCGATTTTCAGCAGCACAGGCCGTCGCACGGCGGCGGCGTCGCGGGCCGCGATCACACGCGCGAGAAGGTCGGAGAGCGCCCCGGGCTCCTGCAAATCCCGCAGGCCGGGCGTATTGGGCGAACTGACGTTGATCGTGAAATAATGCGCCACTTCCGCAAAGGCCCTGACGCCCGCGACATAATCGGCGACGCGGTCCTCCGCCTCCTTGTTCGCGCCGATGTTGACGCCGACGAGGCCCGCGGGCACGCGCCGAGAGAGACGCGCCAGCGCCGGCCCGTGTCCCGCATTGTTGAAGCCGTAACGGTTGACGACGCCGCGGTCCTCGACGAGACGGAAGGCGCGGGGCCGCGGATTGCCGGACTGCGGGCGCGGGGTCAGGGTGCCGACCTCCACGAAGCCGAAACCGAAACCGAGCATGGCGTCGGCGACCTCGGCGTCCTTGTCGAAGCCCGCCGCGAGGCCGATCGGATTGGGGAAGTCGAGCCCAAAGGCGGAGACGGCGAGCCGGGGATCGTCTCTCTGGGGCGCACGCGCCGGGAGAAGCTTCAGGCCGGCGATGGTGGCGCGATGCGCGTCCTCGGCGTCGAGCAGGCGCAGAAAAGGCAAAGCGAGACGGAAAGGATCAATCATAGCAGGCCCGTGAAGTCATGGCGCCCGCTCCGCAGCGGCAGCGGCGCGACGCTTGTGACGGCGTCCAGAGACAGCGGGGCGTAGAGATGCGGGAACAGCGCGCCGCCGCGGGAGACTTCCCATTTCAGCGTCGGGCCCAACCTTTCCGCCGTGACGGCGACCAGGAGCAAATCGGTCTGCCCGGCGAAATGCCTGGCGGCGGTTTCCTGGGCCTGATCTGCGGTGGAGAAATGGATGTAGCCGTCGGCGAGGTCGACGGCGGCGCCTCGAAAAACGCCAACGGTCTCCGCGGCGCGCCATTCGGGCGCGGAGACGATTTTGTAGATGAGCGTCAACGTCGTTTTGCCCCTTCCGTCTCCCTCCCGCGCGAGCGCAGGAGGAGGACGCGCCGTTTTCGTGTTCCGCTCTTTTCGCATCGGCGTCAAAGGGTTGGAGCGGGGATCACTCCGCCGCCCTGGCGCTCGCCGCCTGCTTTTCGGCCTTGCTCGGCAGGCGCGCGATCATTGCGATCAGCGCGCGGTCAGAGAGCGCCACCAGACGCTCGCCGCGATTGAGCCAGGCGACGACGTCCTCGATTGTCTCGGCGTCGGCGATCTTGGCCTCGGCGACCGCCCGATCGGCGGTGATCGCGCCGCGTTGGCGCGGCTTGCGCGTCGGCAGCCAGGCTTCGTGCAGCGCCCGCAGCTCGGGGTCGGCATGGAGGGCGGTAAGGCCGTTGACTTCGTCCTCCTCCGCGCGCCCCAGCGCCTTCGAGAGCGCCTTGCCGCGCTTGGCGATCGGCGGCGTCGTCGTCTCTTCCGGCGTGACCAGCACGCCGGCGCGGCGAAAGACGAGGCCGAGCCAGCGCTGGCTGGTGAGCCAGGAAATCGGAATGGCGAGGATGAGGCCGGCGATCGTCGGCGACATCCAGGCGACGAGCGAGGGCGAGATCAGAAGGCCCGCGACGAGACTGAGCGCGCCGAGCGCCACATGCGAGCGGTGGCGGCGCACGATGTCGATGAAGGGCACGGAGCCGTCGTCGCGACGCTGGGGATCCCAGCCGGTGTCGAAGCCGAAGACGATATGCACGACATGGCCGGTCTGGATCAGCATCATGATCGGCGCCAGCAGCGCCGACAGCACGATCTCGAACAGGGTCGAGATCAGCAACATGAAAACGCCGCCCGAGCCCCTGCGCGTCTCCGGCTCGTAGATGGCGACGAGCAGGCCGAAGAATTTCGGCGCGAGCAGAATGCCCATGGTCAAGGCGAAGAGCTCGAGCGAGCGCTCCGCGTCAAATCGCGGGAAGGTCGGAAAGAGCGCGAATTCGCTCGTGAAATATTCCGGCTTGAAATAGCTCGCCTGGAAAACGATCACGATGCCGACGAGGAGTTGCAGCAGCCACAGCGGCGATGTGAGATAACCGAAGATGCCGGTCAAAAAGTGCTGGCGAGACGCCCAGCTGAGCCCCCGCGCGAAGAGCACGCGCGTGTGCTGGAGATTGCCCTGGCACCAGCGCCGGTCGCGGATCGAAAGGTCGATGAGCGAGGGCGGGCTCTCCTCATAGGAGCCGCCGAGCGTCGGCATCATATAGACCGCGTAGCCGGCGCGGCGGATCAGCGCCGCCTCGACGAAGTCGTGCGACAGAATATGGCCGCCGAACGGCGGCCGGCCGCGCAGATCCGGCAGGCCGCAGTGGCGCGCGAAAGCCTCGGTGCGGATGATCGCATTGTGTCCCCAGTAATTGCCGTCGCGCCCCATCCAGCAGGAGAGGCCCACGGCGATCACCGGCCCATAGATGCGCGCGGCGAACTGCTGCACGCGGGCGAAGAGCGTGTTGCGGTTGATGATCAGCGGCAGCGTCTGGATGATGCCGGAGTCGGGGTCGGCCTCCATCGCCGCGGCGAGGCGCACGATGGTCGGGCCGGTCATCAGGCTGTCGGCGTCGAGCACGACCATATGCGCATAGGCGCCGCCCCAGCGCGAGACGAAATCCTCTATATTGCCGGCCTTGCGGCCGACGTTCTTTTCACGCCGGCGATAGTAGATGCGCGCCTTGGGGCCGAGCCGGCGGCGGATGCCGATGAACGCCCGTTCCTCCGCGACCCAGACGTCGGGATTGGTCGTGTCCGACAGAAAGAACCAGTCGAAATGCTCGCCCAGGCCCGTCGCCTGCACGTCTTCGTAGATGGTTTGCAGCGCCGCGAAGACCCGGCTCGGCGCCTCATTGTAGATCGGCATGACCACGGCGGTCTTTTTAGCGAGCGTTGCCGGCAGGGCGGGAGCCGGCCGCTTGGAGAGAAGCGCCGCGAAGCCGACGACGGCGCTCGCGAAACTCAGCGCGATCCAGGAGAAATTGAGCACGAAGAGCGCCAGCAGCGCCCATTTCAAGGTCGTGACGCCGCCGACGTCGATGACCTTGTACATCTGCCAGCCGCCGTAAACCGTCAGCGCCAGGCCGCCGCCGAACGTCACGAGACGCGCGAGCCAGGGAGTCTCCCACAGCTGCGGGGCCAGCGGTTTGCGAAACTGCCGGCTGTCATATTTGTAGAGGTTTTGCGCCGGCATCGACAGCCGCTGCTCGATGGGGGTCGGCGGGGCCGCGGCAGGGTCGATATTGTTTTGCGCCGGGGGAACGGCGTCGACGGGCGCGAGTGTCAGGGAGTCCATCTATAAAGCCAGGTTTCGCTGATCGGCTCCTCGTCCGCGTGCAGGACGAGGCGCATTTCGCAGTAGTTCTCGCCGGCCGGGTCGAGGTCGAATACAACGCGGCACGTCTTCGCCTGCGGATTGAGAAACGTGCGAACGTTGGTGGCCGATCCCGGAGAGGTGGTCAAGGCGGCCGAAAGTCGCGCGGTTTTTTGCGGATCGGCAAGAACCTCGCCCGAAAAAACGACAATAAAACGGCGTCGCTTCAGGCCTGGCAAATGACCCGCCCGCGAGTCGACGGCCGCCGCCATGGGCGGCCGGCTCGGCGGGTCCCAGCACCAGAACTGCCGATAGGCGAACGTCGCGGCGCCGCCGCCGACCAGGGGCGTCTTCGGCCGCCAATAAGCGACGATATTTTCGTTGTTCTCGGATTCGGACGGGATTTCGACGAGTTGCATCGCGCCCTCGCCCCAATCGCCGAGCGGCTCGACCCAGAGCGACGGGCGGCGCTCCCAATGCTGGTCGTCGTCCTGATAGTCGGCGACGTCGCGTTTTCTCTGCAGCGCGCCGAAGCCCTTGGGATTGACGTCGACGAAGGACGAAAATTGCAGCTCCTCGCGATTGGAGACCGGCCGCCACAGCCATTCGCCCGCGCCGGTGAGCATCTGGATGCCATTGATCGCCGCCGCCATGGGCCGCAGATCGTTGTTGCGTCGCCGGGAGTCGAGGGGCGTGTGAAGCGAGGCCGCAGCGAAGCCCGCAAGCCCGTAATGATCGACGTTGGTGCGGGAAAAGAGCGTCAGCTCGGTGTCGATCAGCGTCGCCTCGCCGGGGCGCAGGGTGAAGCGATAGACGCCGGCGACGCTCGGCGAATCGAGCAGCGCGTGAATGACGAGCGCATTGTCGCCGAGCGTCGGCCTTTCGATCCAGAACATGCGGAAGGCGGGAAATTCCTCGCCGCGCGGATCGGCGGTGCGAATGGACAGCCCGCGGGCGGTGACGCCCAGATTCTGGCCAGCCGCCACGGCGCGATAAAAGCTCGCGCCCTGGAAGATCGCGAGTTCCGCCTCGCCGCCGCCGGGCGCCGCGTGAAGCACGCGAAAGCCCGAATAGCCGAGATCGGGCAGTTTTTCCGGAATCTTCAGGCCGCCATAGTCGAAACGGTTCCGGTCATAGGCGATTTTCGTCGCGGCGCCGTTCTCGACGACGAACAGGTCGACGGCGGTCGTGAAAATATTGCCGCGGTGCAGCGGCTCGATGGAAAAACCCTTGTTCTCTCCAGTCCATAGCGCCGAGCCGGGCTTCGTCTTGATGCCGACGAACTGTTCATAGGAGAGGCTTGCGAATGGCTCGCGCAGATCGCTTGGCGGCGGCGCGTAGGGCTTGGCGGCGAGCGCGCGCGCCAGATCGACGATGAGCTGCTGGGAAAAGGGCGCTGGGGCCGGCGGGGCCGGCGGCTGGCTGGGCTGCGCCTGCGCGACAGCGGGCGCGAGGCCGGAGGCGAGAGCGCCGAAGGCCGCTTTCAAGACATCTCTTCGTTCAAACATTGAGCAACCGGGAGCGGGGTCGGGGGGCGGCTTTGTCGCGTCTTTCCTCTATAGAAGAAAATCGTGGAACCGAAAGGGCATTGTTCCGGCGCGCGGCGTTGCGGGTCGGCCCTTGCCCTCGCCCGCTCGAATCTGCAACAAACAGGCCGCCGACCGCGCGCCTTCGCCGCAACCTCGAAACCAAAGGCCCGTAATGCCGAGCCAGCGCAAAGCGCTCGCCGTCGTCCTCGCCGCGGGCGAGGGGACGCGCATGAAATCCGACCGGCCGAAAGTGCTGCATCAGGTGGCGGGACGCTCCATGCTCGCCCATGTGCTCGCCGCCGTCGCCGTCGCCGGCGTCGAATCGGTGGCCGTCGTCGTCGGCCCTGGCCGCAACGACGTGCGCGACGAGGCCTTGCGGCTCGCCCCGCATGCGCGGGTCTTCGTGCAGGCGGAGCGGCTCGGCACGGCCCATGCGGTTCTGGCCGCGCGGGAGGCGATTGCGGACGGCTGCGACGATCTTCTCGTGCTTTTCGCCGACACCCCGCTCGTCACCGGCGCGACCATCCTCGCTCTCCGTGCGGCGCTTGCGGAGGGCGCCGGCGTTGCGGCGCTGGGCTTCGCGGCGGCCGATCCCTTTGGCTATGGCCGGCTGCTGCAGGACGACTCGGGGCGCCTGCTCGCGATCCGCGAGGAAAAGGACGCAAGCGACGCCGAGCGCGCCGTCCGCTTGTGCAACGCCGGCCTCATGGCGATCGACGGCGGGAGCGCGCTCGACTGGCTCGGCCGGATCGGCGCCGCGAACGCCAAGGGCGAATTTTATCTCACCGACGTGATCGAGATCGCCCGCGACGCGGGGCGGACGGCGCAGGTCGTGCGCGCCGAGGAGACGGAAGTGCTCGGCGTCAACGACCGCATTCAGCTCGCGCAGGCGGAGGCCGTCGCCCAGAACCGTCTGCGCCGCGCCGCGATGGCGGCCGGCGTGACCATGGTCGCGCCGGAGACCGTCTTTCTCTGCGCCGACACGGCTTTCGGCCGCGACGTGCTGATCGAGCCGCATGTCGTTATCGGGCCGGGCGTCTCCATCGCCGACGGGGCGGTGATTCATGCCTTTTCGCATCTCGAGGGCGCGAGCGTCGGGGCCGGGGCGACGATCGGCCCCTATGCGCGGCTCAGGCCGGGAGCCAGGCTGGCCGAAAAGGCCAAGGTCGGCAATTTCGTGGAAATCAAGAACGCCAACGTCGCGACGGGGGCCAAGGTCAATCATCTGACCTATATCGGCGACGCGGACATTGGCGCGAACGCCAATATCGGCGCGGGAACAATCACCTGCAATTACGACGGCTTCTTCAAATACCGGACCGAGATCGGCGAGAACGCCTTCATCGGCTCCAATTCGGCGCTGGTGGCGCCGGTGAAGATCGGGGCGGGGGCCTATGTGGGGTCGGGCTCGGTCGTCACCAAGAACGTCGCCGCGGACGCCCTCGTCGTGGCGCGCGGGCGGCAAATGGAGAAGGCTGGCTGGGCGGCGTCGTTCCGCGCCGCGCAGGCTGCGAAGAAGGCGGCGAAATAGACCGCCGGTTGCAATTTCGCCGCAGCCGCGCGCTTGTTGTCGTTCCGCCGCGCGCTCCGGCGCCGGGATGGCGACGCTTTTGTGGGTTTTTTGGAGGCTGCCATGTGCGGAATCGTCGGGATTTTAGGAAAGGGCCCCGTCGCCGGGCAGCTCGTCGAGGCCCTGAAGCGGCTCGAATATCGCGGCTATGACTCCGCTGGCGTCGCCACGCTTGAAGGCGGCGGCCGGCTCACCCGCTTGCGCGCGAGCGGCAAGCTCAAAAATCTCGAGGAAAAGCTCGCAGCGACGCCGCTGGCCGGCGCGATCGGCATCGGCCATACGCGCTGGGCGACGCATGGCAAGCCGACTGAGAACAACGCGCATCCGCACGCCGCGGCCGATCGCGTTGCGGTTGTCCATAACGGCATCATCGAAAATTTCCGGGAGCTCCGCGAGGAATTGACTGGCCGCGGCCATAAGTTCGCGTCGGAGACGGATTCGGAGGTCGTGGCCCATCTCGTCGCCGAGCGGCTCGCCGCGGGCGACGCGCCGGAGGCGGCGGTCGCGGCGGCGCTCAAGCGGCTCAAGGGAGCCTTTGCTCTGGCCTTTCTCTTCGACGATCAGCCCGATTTGCTCATCGGCGCGCGGCGCGGCTCGCCGCTGGCCGTGGGCTGGAGCGTAGACGGCGCATATCTCGGCTCGGACGCGTTGGCGCTCGCGCCTTTCGCCACCTCCATTGCTTACCTGGACGAAGGCGACTGGGTGGCGCTGCGCCGCGACGGCGCGCAATTTTTCGACGCCGCCGACATGCCGGTCGAGCGCCGCCGCCTGCCGCTGACGCCGGGCTCCTTCCTGGTGGACAAGGGCAACTATCGCCACTTCATGGCGAAGGAAATCCACGAGCAACCAGAGGTCGTCGGCCGCACGCTCGCCCATTACCTCGACCTCGCGGAAGGTGTCGTGCGCCTGCCGTTCGAGTTGAATATCGATCCGAAGTCGCTGTCGCGCGTGACGATCTCGGCCTGCGGCACCGCCTTTTACGCCGGCCTCGTCGCCCGCTACTGGCTGGAGCGCTTCGCCCGCCTGTCGGTCGAGATCGACATCGCCTCGGAGTTTCGCTACCGCGATCCGCCGCTTCCCGACAACGGGCTGATGATCGTCGTCTCCCAGTCCGGCGAGACCGCGGACACGCTCGCCGCGCTGCGCTACGCCAAGGAGCATGGGCAGCACATTCTGTCGATCGTGAACGTCGAAACGTCGACCATCGCCCGCGAGAGCGACACGGTGGCGAAGACCCTCGCCGGGCCGGAAATCGGCGTCGCCTCCACCAAGGCCTTCACCTGCCAGCTCGCCGTCTTCGCCTGCCTCGCTTTGGCGCTCGGCCGGGCGCGCGGCGTCCTGACCAAAGAGCGCGAGCAAGAGCTCGTCGCCGAACTCGTCGCCGCTCCCGGCCAGATGGCCGAGGCGCTCAGTCGTGAGGCGCAGATCGAGCCCGTCGCCCGCGACGTGGCGCGCGCCTCCAGCGTCCTCTATCTCGGCCGTGGCCCCTCGTTTCCGCTCGCCATGGAGGGCGCGCTCAAGCTCAAGGAGCTCTCTTACATCCACGCCGAGGGCTATGCGGCCGGAGAGCTCAAGCACGGCCCCATCGCGCTCATCGACTACGCCATGCCGGTGATCGTGCTGGCGCCGCCGGACGCGAGCCTGGAGAAGACCGTCTCGAATCTCCAGGAAGTCGCGGCGCGCGGCGGTCATCTCATTCTGATCGGCTCGCCGCGCGCCCGCGACGCGGCGGCGGCGGAGCTGGCGGGCTATATCGAGATGGCCGAGTCGGTCGCCGGTCCCTTCGCGGCCCTGGTCTACGCCGTGCCGGCGCAGCTCCTCGCCTATCACGTCGCGACGTTCATGGGCAAAGACGTCGATCAGCCCCGCAATCTGGCGAAGAGCGTCACCGTGGAGTAGGGGCGGCCCCCGTCGACGGCAGACGGGCGCCCGCCATTGACAGCGCCCCGCCCAAACTGGTCTATGCGGGGCCAATGCGGCCGCGCGGCCGCGCCAAAGCAAAGGACGTCGACCCGTTGCTCGCATCCATCCCGCCCGCCTATGTCGCCCCCTTCGAGCGGGCCTGGCGTCACCGGGAGCTGATCCGCGCCGTGGTGCGGCGCGAATTCATCTCACGCTTCCGCGGCTCGCTGCTTGGCCCCGCCTGGGCTGTGCTCTCGCCGCTCATCATGCTGCTCACCTATACGGTGCTGTTCTCCATCACCGTGCCGCAACTCTCCGCCGGCATGAGCGTGACGGAATACGCCAGCGGCATCTTCATCGGATTGATCGTCTTCAACCTCTTCAGCGAACTCGCCTATCGCGCGCCGATCCTGCTCCACGAGCATGTGAATTTCGTGAAACGCTCGATTTTTCCAAGCGAGACCATCGCCTGGACCGCGACCATTCGCGCCTTCACTTACGCCGGCGTGGCCTTTGCCGTTTACGTCGCCTTCCGACTGGTCACCGCGGGAACGCTGCCGCTGACGATCGTCTTGACGCCCCTGCTGATCGTTCCCTTCGCGCTGTTCATTTTGGGCGTGGTCTGGTTTCTCATGGCGCTCGGCGCCTTCACGCGCGACGTCGCCCATATCATGGCCTCGATCGTGCCGGTGCTCATGTTCGCGACGCCGATCTTCTACCGGCTGGAGCAGATCGACGCGATGTCGCCCTCGACAGCCTATTGGCTACGCCTCAATATTGTCGGAGATTACATAGAAATGATGCGCGCCCTGGCGCTCGACGGGCGTCTGCCGAATATTTTCGGCTATCTTATCGTCGTCGCCGTCTCCTACGCCATCTTCCTGGGCGGCTATCAGTTCTTCATGCGCTATAAATCGGTCATCGTCGATGTCATCTGAGCCCTCCATCCGCTGCGCGGGCATCGGCAAAGCCTTTCAGCTTTACGCCCATCAGAATGATCAATTGAAGCAGGTCCTCTTTGGTCTGTGGAAGAAATTCTACAGGGAAAAATGGGTCCTGCACGACGTCAATTTCACGGTAGGCAAAGGCGAGCGGGTCGGCATCGTCGGCCGCAACGGCGCGGGCAAGACGACCCTGCTGCAGATTCTGTGCGGCATCACCATGCCGACCAAGGGCGTTTTCGAGGTCGACGGCCGCATCGCGCCGATCCTTGCGCTCGGCTCCGGTTTCGACGGATTATTGACCGGGCGCGAGAACGCCCGCATCGGCGCCGCCATCCTGGGACTGTCCCGCAAGGAGGTCGACGCGCGGATCGAGGACATCGCCGCTTTCGCCGACATCGGGCCCTTCTTCGAGCAGCCGATGCGCACCTATTCGATGGGCATGATCGCGCGCGTCGCCTTCGCGATCTGCGCCCATGCGGACGCCGACGTGCTGATCGTCGACGAGGCGCTGTCGGTCGGCGATGAAATCTTCCAGCGCAAATGTGAAAGATATATTCAGGAATTCAGCCGGACCGGCACGATCCTGATGGTCTCGCACGACCTCAACTTCCTCGAAAATCTGTGCGACCGCGTGCTTTGGCTGGAAAATGGCGTGGTCCGCGAGATCGGCGCGCCCGCCAAAATCATCGCCGATTACCGCTCCGCGATGATGTCTGGGCAGCCTGCTGTTGTTCAGGCGAGTTGACCAAAAAAATAGCCCGGCGTGGCCGGGCTAAGTCTGGCTTGAAAGAGAGCAACTACCCGCGTCAGGCCGCCTTTCGGCTGTCTGGGCGGTCCATCTCGGCCTGCCACAGCGACAAGACCGCCAGGGCGATCGCCACGATAGAGGCCATGGTTTCGCGTCGCATCGCGTCGGGCGGGAAATCGACCTTGAACGCGCGCTCGATCGCGACCATCAAACGCGCCGCATCGAAAGACGTCATGCCGAGGGCGTAAAGATCGGCGCTCGGGGTCAGCTGCGCCGCCGGAACGTCTAGGCTCATCTCTTCCTCGATCAAGCGCTGAATCGTTGCGAACATTTTAGCTCTCCGCGCCGCTTCCGAATTTCCATGCTGTGACGGTAATGGAGCAGAGGGCGGGAGGCTGTGCGGGGCCGCACGCGTCGCGTGGGTCTGGGATGCGTCGATCAGGCGATCGGCGCGGCGTAGCCCGGCGCCGTCGAGAAGTCTTCGACGCGCCTTGGCCTCTGGCTGTAACTCAGCCGCGCGATGAGCCAGAGCGAAACGAAAATTTCCGCAGCGAGCAAGGCCAGAAGGAGAAGCGCGAACCAGGCGTTCACGCGCAGCAGCGATTCCAGCGCCACGAGATAGACGATATGCGCCGCCGGGACGGCGACGATCGGGAGACTGCCCGACGCGCCGCGCCGCCCGGTGATATTGCCGAAGGCGAGCGTCAGCGCGATGGCCAGAAGCGTGTGGGCAAGAGCGAGCGCCGGCACGCCGAACCGCTTGGCGGCCTCCGCCATCCACTCGCCATATTGTCGGGGGTCGGCTTTCGCCGTCGTGCGATTGGCGAGGAAGGCGAGGCCGGGGAGTTCGTAAACGCCGCGCCAGCCGCGGTCGGGAAGCGCGCCGTTGCCCTGCATCGGGAGCGCCATGGCGTATTCGTCGAAGTTGGCGATGCGCACCTCGCCGCCGGTGATCGAGCGGGTCTGAATGCTGCCGTTCGAAAGCGCGATGATGACGCCGGCCTCGTTGCGGCGGAATTCCGCGCGCGCCGCGGTGATCGTTTCTTCCTGCATTTTCTCGACCGAGAGCTGCCGCAGGAAGAGGTTGGCCGCGATGTCGGGCGTGATCCAACGTTCGATATAGAGAGTCTTGCCGCCGGAAGAGAAGCTGTAGAACCGCGCCGCGTCGAGCATGCGATGGTTGAGCGAATTGCGCACGACATTGAGCACGTCCTGCATATTGCTCGCATAATGCGGCGCGACGAAATTTGCGAGGACATAGCCGAGGAAGACGATGACCGCGGCGAGGCTCAACGCCGGCCGGCAGATCGCCCAGGGCGACAGGCGCAACGCGTACATCACGGCGATCATGCCCTCGCTCGCCATGCGCGAGAATTCCAGCGCGGCGGCGACGCCGATGGCCATGGGCAAAGTGACGAAAGCCACCGTCGGCGTCACGCCGACGAGGGCCGGTATGACGAGCCCGCCGCGCACGGCGGCCGGCGGCAGCTGATACAAAAGATAAGACAGAACGACCGGAACCGAGAGCGCGAGCTGCACGACGAGCACGGAGAAGCCAACGCGCTTGAGAAGATAGGAAAACAGCAGGCGGGGCATCGCCTAAGGCTCTCTCTTCGTCGTCATCGCGCCATCCTGCCGCGTCATTTCTTGAAACGCGCCCATGCAGCCTTCGAATATTCCGTCCAGGCGGGGTCGAAGACGCCGCGCGCGGGCAGGGCGGTCGCGCCCGCCCAATGAGCGAAATAGATTTCCTTGCCCTCGTAATCGAGCGGCTTGCCGTCCTTGAAGGTCACCCCCGGCGCCTTGTAGAAGCTTTCGTGAGACGCGCCGGGCACGACATGGGGCAATAGCTCGATCTTGAGCCCGCGGCGATGGGTGACGAAATTCACGAGCGGCTGCGCGAAGAGCTGGCCGCGTTTGCGGACGTCGTGGAAAATCTCCGAATCCGCCTTCATCGTCTCGATGAAATTGGAAAGCGTCAGATATTTGTTGGACGTGACCCAGAAGCCGTCGTTGAAGAGCAGCACGTTGTCCAGGAAAGGATATTTGCTGCGCCGATCATTGTAGACGTATTCGAAGCTGGGCGAGGCGACGATGAATTCGGTTTTCCCGGCCTCGAGCCTGCCGAAGATCGGCGTGAAGTCGCGAAACAGGATCACGTCGACGTCGACATAGGCGACTTCGTCGAGCGGCAGAGCGAGCGCCTGCAGCTTGCGCAGACGGCGGCGATTACTGTTGAAGATCCCGGGGTAGAGCTCATGGGAGAGCTTGTCGATCTCGACCGGCTCCTCGGCGACATAGGTCGCGCCATAGAGGTCCGCCGCGCGGCGGGTCATTTCGACATTGTCGTCGTAGGGGATGAGATAGAGGGGCAGCGACGAATTGGTGTCGCGGTAGCTCTCGAGGAACGGCAGCAGCCAGTCGATGATCTTGTCGTTGCCGACAATGGCGACGCCATAGCGCTTTTGCGGGGCGGCCGCGCCGGCCTCGGCGTCGGGGGCCTGCAGGGGTGGATTCGGGAGACGAAGGCTCATATAGGGGGGTGTACTTGTAAAATTCGGGCAAAAGCAAGGGGGCGGACGATTGGTCGAGATTTCCGAGGCGCCGCCGGGCGATGCGCCGCCCCTCGGCAGGCCGCTTTTGGGAAAAACGGTCGCCGTCGTGCATGCCGCCTGGCACAGTTGCGGCAGTTATCAGGTCAATGTCAGCCAGATCGCCGCCTATCGGGCGCTCGGGGCGCGCGTCCTCTCGATCGCCATGATGGACGACATTGGGGCCCCGCCGCTGAAGGGCGGCCGCTGGCCGTCCTATGTCGCCGCGACGCAGGGCGTCGGCGCCGACCGGCGGTTTTATTCCGGCGCGCCCGTTTCCGCGCTCGCGGGGCGGCTGCTGATCGACGGCTGGTGGCGGCTCATCCATGGCGATCAGGCGAGCTGGCTCGTTGAACTCGCCAAGCGCGCGCCTTTGCCGGAGGGTTTCGCGGACGAGTCGGTCGACCTCATCCACGCCAATCATTATTTCACGCTTCCCTTTGTCGAAACTTTGAAGCAGGGCCGCCGGATTCCAGTGCTGCTGGAGACGCAGGACATTCAGGCGCGCCAATATGCGCTGCGCAACAAGGGCGGTTTCTTCATCCCGCCCTATGCGACCTATGACGACATGTTGAAGATCGAACTCGATTGGATGCGCCGCGCCGATCTCTGCGTGCATCTCAATGAGGAGGAGGACCGCGACTTCCGTCGACTGCTGCCGGAGGCGAGGCATCGGCTCATCTATCCCGCCGTGCCGGAGGCGCCGCGCGCGCGCGGGCGCGACATCATCATCGTCGCGAGCGACAATTACGCCAACTATCTGAGTCTACGCTGGTTTCTTGAGAATGTCGCGCCGCGCGCGGCGGGCGCCAAAGTCGCCATATACGGAAACGTCGACGGCGGCGTGAAGCGCCGCGATCCGGCGCTCTACGAGTCGCACCGCCCGCTGTTCAAGGGCCGCGTCGAGGATATCGGGGCCGTCTACGCCAACGCCGGCTGCGTGCTGTTGCCGACGGTTGAAGGGCATGGCCTGTCGATCAAGGCCGTGGAGGCGCTTTCCTGCGGGGCGCCGCTGGTGGCGACGCCGCTCGCTTTCCGCGGCATGAATATCGAACCTGCGGCGCTTTCCAACGTCGCGCTCGCCGGGGACGCCGCGCAATTCGCCCAATATTGGCAAGAGGCGCAGGCGCGCGCGGATCGAGGCGAAACGCCGCCGCTCGCAAGCGATACGCGGCGCCTCTACGAGGAGGCGTTCAGCCCGCAGGCCTATGCGCGCACGCTCGCCGCGGCGCTTGACACGATCACGGCATGAGCGGCTCCCCGCTCGCCGGCCGGCGCGTCGCGCTTCTGCATCCGGCCTGGCACTCCTGCGGCACCTATCGCGTCGTGCTCGGTCAGATCGCCGCCTATCGCGCCCTCGGCGCCGAGGCGTCGCCCATCGCGATCAGCACCGATCCGGGGTTCCTCCCGCAACGGCGCTGGCTATGGCGTTCCTTTCTGACCGCTACCCCCGAGCTCGACGGGAGCCCCCGCCATCTCGGCGGCGCGCCGCTGCATGTTCTCTTCGAGCCAGGCTTTTTCGGAGGAGTCGTCTGGCCCTATCTGCATGGCGACCAGGCGGCGATCCGCCTCGGGCTCGTCTCCCGCGCGCGGTTCTCGCCGGGGGTCGAGGAGGCGGAATATGACCTTGTCCACTGCAACCATTTCTTTCTGATGCCGGCGGCGCGGCGCCTCGCCCGCGGTCGCGCGCCGATCCTTTTGGACACCCACGACCTTCAGGCGCGGCAATTCGCGCTGATCAATGAGCGCATGCCCTGGTTGCGCCCGCGCGTGACCTATGAGGAGATGCTGGCGCAGGAGCTCGCCGCCATGCGCGGCGCCGACCTTCTCCTGCATCTCAATGCGCGGGAGGCGGAGGAATTTCGCGGCCTTCTGCCCAAGAAGCGACACGCGCTGCTCTATCCGCCGACGCCGCCGGCGCCCACCGGACCGGGCGGGCCGGACATTGTAATCGTTTCGAGCGACAATACGGCCAATGTCGAGAGCCTCATTTGGTTCCTGCGCGAGGTGGCCCCCCGGGCGCCGGGCGTCGAAGTGAAGATCGCCGGCAGCGTCGCCGATGGCGTCAGGGCGCGGGCCGGCGAGCTTTATGCGGCTTACAAGAACTGGTTTCTCGGACGCGTCGCGGAGCCCGGCGCCGTCTACGCCGGCGCCCGGCTGGTTCTGCTGCCCACGATCGGCGGCACCGGCCTTTCCATCAAGACGGTCGAAGCCATGTCTAGCGGCCTGCCGCTGATCGCGACGCCGCAGGCCTTGCGGGGCATGGACGACGCAGCGCTGGCGCTCCCGGGCGTCACGATCGTCGAGACGGCCGAAGCTTTCGCCGCCGCGCTCAGGGCCGCCGCGGTCGCGCCGCCCCCTTCCGATTCGCAGCGCGCCTCGAGCGCGGCCAGGGCCTATTACGAGAGGCGTTTTTCGCTCGCCGCCTATCGGGCGGGGCTGCAAGCCCTGGCTGCGCCGCTGATGGCGGCCGTCTCGTAAACTCTCTCCCCTCGATTTCAAGCACTTGCGCGCGACTGTGACCCGGCCGCAACGCCGCCGCAAAATTGGCCAAATGGGTGGCGCCGCAGATTTCGCCTTGAAAGGTCGAGTGTTAATTTGACGACTGAGTTTTTTCGATGCTGCGCCGGGGACCGGGCGGCCTTGCTGTTGGAGAGATGATCAAATGACTTTCAAGGCTACGGTTTTTGGCGCGATCGCGTCGCTTGTCGCCGTCGGCGCCGCTGTCGCCGCGGATCTGCCCAGCTACAAGGCTCCCCCGCCGCCCCCGCCGCCGGCGGTGTTCGATTGGACGGGCTACCACTTCGGCGTGAGCGGCGCCTGGGGCGGCGGCTCCGCCGGCTACAATTCCAATATCTCCGCGCTTGGCTTCGGCGGCATCGCCGGATGGACGAACGTTCAGTCGTCCTATGACACGAGCGGCTATCTCGTCGGCTTCCAGAGCGGTTCGACCTGGCAGCTCCCCAACAATGTGGTTGTGGGCTACGAGTCGGAGTTCAACTACGCGGACGTGAACTCCAATAACGGCGGCGTATGGGGCGACACGCTGCGCAGCAATCTGCGCTGGTTCGGCGCCGAGCGCCTGCGTTTCGGCTACGCCTTCGGCCGTCTGCTGCCCTATATCACGGGCGGCCTCGCCTATGGCCAGTTGCACACCACTGGCGTTTACAGCTTCGCGGGCATTCCCTTCCCGACCTCGGTCAGCCATTGGCAGGCCGGCTGGACGGTGGGCGCGGGTCTCGAATACGCCGTTCTCAACAATATCAGCGTGAAGGCCGAATATCTCTATACGAGCCTCCAGGGCAACTTCGGCTCGAGCTTCGGCCCGCAGGCCTATCGCACCTTCGTCGGCTCGGGCTTCGACACGCATATCGCCCGCATCGGCATCAATTACAACATCAAGAACTTCGGCGCTCTGATCGGCATGCCCAACCTGGGGCTGTAAGGCTCAGATCGCCGCAGAAAATCGAAAGCCCGGCTCGCCGCCGGGCTTTTTTATTGCGCTTTTCCCGGTCTCGACGCCGCGCGCCGATGCGTTATTCTTCTGCTCATGATCCGACAGTCGCCGATCATCCCGCCCGCGGCCAATCTGGCGTTGCTCACCGAGCGCTCGCGCGAGATTTTCAGACAGCTCGTCGACAGCTATCTCGCGACCGGCGAGCCCGTCGGCTCCCGGCAATTGTCGCGTCTGCTGCCGATGACCCTCTCGCCCGCCTCTGTCCGCAACGTCATGCAGGACCTCGAGGAGCTGGGCCTGATCTATGCGCCGCACACCAGCGCCGGCCGTCTTCCAACCGAGCTCGGGCTTCGCTTTTTCGTCGATTCCATGCTCCAGATCGGCGACCTCGCCGACGCCGAGCGGGTCCGCATCCAGGCCGGTGTCGAGGCCGCCTCCAAGGATCGTGATTTCGAGGGCGTGCTGGCGGAGGCGACGAGCCTGCTTTCGGGCCTTACCCGGGTCGCCGGCGTCGTCGCCGCCACCAAGGAGAATGTGCGCCTCAAGCAGATCGATTTCGTCAGGCTCGAGCCGGAGCGGGCGCTCGCAATTCTCGTGGCCGACGACGGCACGGTGGAAAACCGCGTCATTCCGGTGTCGCGGGACCTTCCGGCGTCGGCTCTCGTGGAGGCCGCCAATTATCTCAACGCCCGCATCACCGGGCGCACGCTGGCCGAGGCGCGCGAAGGCATAGAGGCGTCGCGCCGCGCCGCACAGACTGAGCTCGACGAATTGACGGCCCGGCTCGTCGAGGCGGGGCTTGCGAGCTGGGCCGGCGCATCCGGCGAAAGCCGCCAGTTGATTGTGCGCGGACAGGCGCATCTCCTCGAGGATCTCACCGCCGCCGCCGATCTCGAACGCGTGCGCCTCCTCTTCGCCGATCTCGAAACCAAGACGGGCGTGATCGACCTTCTGGAGCGCGCCGAACAGGGCGAAGGCGTTCGCATCTTCATCGGCTCCGAGAACAAACTCTTCTCCTTGTCGGGCTCTTCTCTGGTGGCGGCGCCGCTTCGCGACAGCGAGCGTCGCATCATCGGCGCCCTCGGCGTGATCGGGCCGACGCGACTCAATTATGCGCGCATCGTGCCGATGGTGGATTACACGGCGAAGATCGTCGCCCGCGTGGTGGGCGGCGCCTGACGCGTCGCCTTAAAAGCCAAGCTCAAGACCGCATAACCGCCGCGCCGCCAGCCGCGTCGCGATCATTTGCCGCTACGATTCGAGGCGTTAATAAGATTTTACTGTGAAGCTTATGTTATTTGCGTCACAATAAGGAGCGATATCCGGCGCCCCTGTGACGGGTCGAAATTGCGCGCAACCTTCTGAAAGAAGGAGCTAACAAGCGCCGTCTTCAGCATTTTTGACTTGAGCTGAGCTTATTTACATGTTGAGATTTTGCCGCAATCTTCTTCAATAAGGCGTCGAGGAGCGCTACACCCATCCGTTAGCGTATCGCGGAGGCATAAATGGACTCGCTGGATCTCGATCAGGTCGTCGACGAAATCATTCCGAGAGGCGATCAAAACTCGAAAAACCTGCGTCCGGTCGATTTGGCTCTCCGCCAGTCATTGCACGGCGGCGACGAGGCCGACGCGGCGCTTGCGCTCGTTTCCGAAGCGGCCGAGGCGATCCGCAAGCTCGAGGAGCAATCCGCTCAGGCGGTCGCGCGCGCGCATAACGCCGCCAATACGGTGATGGAGAAATTGGAGCGCACGGTCGCGCGCGCCGAGCGCGCCGAGGCGGGGTTGCGCCAGGCCGAGGCGGAGATCAACGAACTTACCGCGAGCGCCATGCAGGCGCACAAGGATCTCGAGATGCTGCAATCGCTGCTGGCGTCCAGGGAAGCCGATCTTGCGGCGATGGAGCAGCGCGCGGCGTCCGCAGAAAAGCGCGCCGATGAGGCCAACGCCTCCATTCAGCGCATCGTCACCGCGATCCGCACGCAGCTTCCCGTCGCCGCCAGCCTCGGCGACGGCCAGGGCGCTGACTGAGCCGCCGCCTGGCGCGCGACGACGCCTCGATCGCGCGCGCCAGTCTGCAGCATGAAAGCATGAATATTCCCCGGCCCTATCGTGACAGTCGCGACGACGAGCGCGCCTTTCACAAGATCCGGATTGCGTCGAGCGGCAGTGCTCAGACGATCAGCGACAGCGTCTTGCACGACATGGCGACGCTCGACTCGAAAAGCGCCGCTCTCCTGCAATTCATCTCCGTCGTGCTTGCCGCGCTCACCTTTTCGCTGGGGCTCGTCGACGGCGGCGCACCTTACGCGCATGTCATTCGCGCGGGCGTTTTTGCCTTTATGGGCGTGTTCGGCTTCGCCGCATGGGCCGATTTGCGTTGCCTCAAGTCCATCGGCCCGGCGCGGCTCATCTATATGCAATCGGCCGAAGAATTCGAGAACGCGATGCTGACGGAGATTTCCGAGCGCCGCGACAAATATCTGCTGTCGCTGCGCGTCACCGAAATCGCCTTCATGCTGCTCGCGCTTTTCATCTTGCTCTGGGTGCTCTTCGCCGCGCGAGCGCATTCTATCTTCTAGACTTCCAACCATGGCTGAGAGCGCCGCCCGCTCCGTCCCTTTCCAGTAGGTCATAGGCCAAAAGGATAAGTATCGGGCGCTTCATGGGGTCGACCGCCCGGCAGCGGCGTCACGGCCTGCGTCTCTTCGAACCAGACATAGGCGTCGAACTGTTCTGCCAGAACAGCCTCGAAGTAATGGCTGAGGAACTCCGTATCCGGACGGTAGACGACGCCGATCGCGCGCTCTAGCATAGGTTCGCTCAAGACCTCCGCGAGAGAGCGTTTGCGCGGCTCGCGCCAATTGGTGAGCGATCGTTGGAGTCCGCTCCTGCGAAACGCGTATTCGTAACTATCTTCGCGCGCCGGCAGCACGGTCTTGATTTCCATCGGATGGTCCCAGTCCGACGCCGCGGCGACCGAGCCGCGATCCGTGCCGAAGCCGATGAGCGCGGCGTCGTCGCCGAACGCCGTGCGGCAGAGTTCGCCAATGTTGAATTCCCCCGCCCAGCCCATCGCGGTCGCCGCTGCATTGCCAATATGGGAATTATGCGCCCAGACGACGGCTTTCGCGCCGGGTCCGCGATGCTTCAGCAGCGCCTGGAGCGTGTTGAACATGTGCCTGTCGCGCAAGTTCCAGGATTCACGCGATCCGCGATACATGAGCCGATAATATTCTTCCGCGGCGCGCACGACTCTTGCGTTCTGCGCGGCGTCGAAAAACGCTTCGCCGTCGCTTCGCATGTAATCGAGCCGCCTGGAGAGCAGGTCGATAAGCTGCTCGGTCGCTTCGTCCTCGCAGGGCTTTTGCTGACCCCGCAGGACGGCGCGCCCGTAAATGGCGGGCGCGTCCTGCCATGGCGTGAGGCAGGCGTAGCGTCGTCGGGCGGCCTTCGCCGCCTCGGGATCGACCTGATCGAGATAGTCGACGACGGCGCCGATCGAGGCGCCGAGGCTGTAAACGTCGAGACCGTGGAAAGAGACGCGGCTTTCGGCCGGGCGTCGCGCATTGTGGTCGCGCAGCCAGTTGAGAAAGTCCATGACTTCGACATTGCGCCACATCCAGGTCGGGAAGCGGGCGAAGGCCTCGGCGGAATCGTCTTTCGGCGCATGATGGCGCACATAGCGGTCGATCCTCGCCGCGTCTGGCCAGTCGGCTTCGACGGCGACGATGGCGAAGCCGTGGTGCGCAACCAGTTCACGCGTAATGGCCGCGCGCGCCCGGTAGAACTCCGAAGTGCCATGCGTCGCCTCGCCGAGCAGCACGACGCGGGCGTCGCCGAATTTTGCGAAGAATCGTCCGAAGGCGTCGGCGCGCTCCGGGGGTGGGAGAGACTCGCTCTCGCCGATGAGGGCATGCGTCACGGCCGAGCGGATGCTTTCACGGTTCAAGGCGGCCATCGACGTCTCCTTGAAGAAAACGCGCAAGCGTTCATTTAGGCGGACGCCTCGAAACAACCACCTTGCGCAGACTATCCGAACGCCTGCGTGATATCTGCAAGGAGATCATTGGCGTGCTCTATGCCGATCGACATGCGTATGAGCGACGGCGTAATCCCGATCTCGCGCCGCGCCTCCTCGCTCAAGCCGGAATGGACGGTTGTCGCGGGATGGCAGATGAGCGACTCCGTGCCGCCGAGGCTGACGGCGAGCTTGAAGATTTGCAGACGGTTGAGAAAGGCGAAAGCTTCCGCCTGGCCGCCGGCGACGTCGAACGAGAAAGTCGATCCCGCCGACTTGGATTGGCGCGCCATCAGCTGACGGGCCGGGTGGTCGTTTGCCAGGAGAGGCGGGTAATGCACGCGGGCGACTTTAGGATGTTCCGACAAGAAACGCGCCACGATTGCGGCGTTGGTCGCCGCACGCTCCATGCGCAGCGATAGCGTCTCGAGGGAGCGCGTCAGCATCCAGCAGGAGTGCGGATCGAGCTGCGTGCCGATGGCGCTGCGCATGGTGCGCACGGGCTTGAGATTGGCGGCCGAACCGATGATTGCGCCGCCAATGAGATCACTGTGACCCCCGACATATTTGGTGAGGGAATAGAGCGACAGATCGGCGCCATGCGCCAGCGGCGACTGGAACACGGGCCCGAGAAGCGTATTGTCGCAGCAGACGATCGGCCGCACGCCCTGACGATGTCCGATCTCCTCGGCGATCTGACGCACGAGCGCGATGTCGACCAGACTGTTCATCGGGTTTGAGGGCGTCTCGATGAAAATGATGGCGATGCGGCCTTCGGCGCTGGCGCGTTTCGCCGCGGCGCGGATATTTTCCGCGTCGAGCCCGTCGGTGAAACCCACGCCCTTGACGCCCAGAGGCGCGAGCGTTCTGGCGATAAGAACTTCCGTGCCGCCATAAAGCGGCCGGCTGTGCAGGACAAACTCGCCCGGCCGCACATAGGCGAACATCAGCGTGGCGATCGCCGCCATGCCGGAGGCGAAGACAAGCCCCGCCTCGGCCTTCTCGTGGATGGCGAGGCGATCCTCGACGATTTCGAGATTGGGATGATTGAAGCGCGAATAGACGAGTCCAGGCGGCGCGTCGGCGGGAAGCGGCTGCCGCCCGGCCATATAATCGAAAAAGTCGCGACCCTGCTCGGCCGTCTCGAAGACGAACGTCGAGGTGAGAAACACCGGCGGCTTGACCGACCCCTCGGAGAGGCTCGGGTCGTAGCCATAGCTGAGCATCAACGTTTCGGCCTGCAGCTCATGCTCGCCAATCTTGGACTTGTGATAACGCGGAGTGGCCATGTCTGGTCCTTTCCGGCTCGAGATCGGTCTGTTTGAACCAAATAAATAGCGCCGACTGCGGCAGGATCATTCGCCCGCTTCAGGGCTTGGACTTGTCCACGCGAGCGAATTGGGGCAGTTTCCCCGTCCGTCCAAAGCCCCTCGGCCCCTCCGGAAGAAACACACGATATGCAGAAGACGAGCACATCGCCGCGCGTGAAAATCGCCGCCCTTGTTTTCAGCGTGGCGATTTTTTGCGCAGCGCTCGTTGGAGTCGATCTCCTCATCTCCCGCCTTTCGCCGACCGGCGTCAATGAGCTGGATGCGCAATTGGGCTGGCGGCTCAAAAAGAACTTGATCTACAAGCGCGAAAAAACTGCGCTGAGCGGCCGCAAGTTCGACGTGACTCTGACAACTGACCCCTTCGGGACGCGAACCTACGGCGCCAATCGCGACGCCCCGGTGAAAATTCTCGTGCTCGGCGATTCCTACACAGGCGAGCCCTACGCCTCCGACGATCAGATGTGGTACGCGGCCTTCGTGCGCCATCTTGCGCGCCTGACCAACCGGCCGCTCGACGATTTCTATGTCGTCGCGGCGGCGTCGGGGGGCTATGGCACGTTGCAAAGCCTGTTGCTTTCCGACGAGGTCAAGAGTTTCTACACGCCGACGCTGCTGGTTCACCAGTTTTGCGACAATGATTTCGCCAACAACAGTTTCGAACTCGAACGGAAGTCCATCGTTCTCAATCAGTGGATGCTCAGGCCCTATCTCGCCAAGGATCGGCAAACGATCGTTTTCCACGAGGAGACGCTGGCGCGGCTCTATCGCTCGATGCTGTTTCGTTCGTCGCTCTTCGGACTTTTCGACAGGGCGCTGCAGGTGTCTCTGTCAAATCATTACGGCGGCTATCTGATGATTTCCCAGAAAGACAAGGACGCCTATTTGAAAGAACTGCGGGCCACGACCTATGATCCCGAGGCGATCGATCTGACCCGTTTTCTGCTTGCAAAAATACGCAAAAACTTCGAGTCGGCGCCGGCGCTGCTCGTCGATTGCCCCATCGAGGATTCGACTTTCAACCGTATCTGGGTCGACGTCGCAAAGGCAGCCGGCTTTGTTCCGATTACCGCGCCGTCCGATCGTCTCGTCGACGCCAGGACGCGCGGCGAAGCGGATCTCTTCGGCGCCGATGGGGCGCATCTGTCGGACCGGGGCAATGAGGAGATGGGGCGCATTCTGGCCGAGTCGGTGAAAGAGCTGGGGGTGCTCGGCGGCCAATGAGGCGAGCGGGCGCGAGGCGCGTCGCTTATTTTCGCTCAATCACAAGACAGCCGATGTCGTCGGCCTGTTCTTCGCCCTGCGCGAAATCGTCGACCGCTGTAAAGACCCGGGACATCAACGCGGCGGGCGCCAACGCCGGCTCAGCTTGAACCGTCTGCACGAAGCCGCTCTCGCCGAACTCCTCCTTCGCCGCATTCATCGCTTCGGTGACGCCGTCCGTGACGAGGATCAGTCGATCGCCCGGTTCGAGCTGCGCCTCGGCCATACGCGCGACGCAGCTTGCGTCGATCCCGAGCGCCGCGCCAGTCGACAAGAGGCGCGTGAGAGCGCCAGCTGACGAGACATGCGCCGGCGGCACATGTCCGCAATTGGCGTAGCGCAACGCGCCGGTGCGCAAGTCGAGGACGCCGAAAAAAACGGTCGCGAACATGGCGGCGTCGTTCTCTTCGCAGAGCAGGGCATTCGCGCGATTGACGATCTCGCCGACATCCTGCCGGTCGCGGCCGAGCGTTCTCAGAAGCGTGACGACAATCGAGGCGAAAAGACTCGCTGGCGTGCCTTTTCCACAGACGTCGCCGATCGCGAAGGCGAGCCGGTCGTCGTCCAGCATGAAAAAATCGTAGAAGTCGCCGCCGACCTCGCGCGCGGGCCGCATGCGCGCCGCGATTTCCACATCGGAGCGGCGGCGATTGATCGCCGCGTCCTTGGGAAGAAGCGACTGCTGAATGAGCGCGGCGCTCGCCATTTCATCCTCGCGGCGCCTCTTGCGGACGATCTCGGTGGCGAAGCGGCGGAAGGCCGCGGCGAAAGTCGCGAGGGCGGGCGGCGGATTGCCGAGATCCTCGAGAATGCGGCTGTCGAATTTGCGTTGCTCGAGCGCGGCGAGCGCGTTGGAATAAAGCCCGAGCGCTTCGTTGACGGCGCCGAGCTGACGGCCGAGCTGCTCCAGCGCCTTCAGCAGAAGCTCGGGCGACTGGCGCCCGAGTTCGAGAAGCTCGACGCGTCCGATCTCATAGAGGCGCACGGGCGTCGCCGCCGTCATGCTCGCCGTGCGCGGCAAGCCGGCGAGGGCGCCGATTTCGCCGATGAGCCGTGGCGCCTCCAGGATGGCGAGCGGCGCGGCGCCATAGGCCGTCTCCGCAAAAACTTGCACGGCGCCCTCATCGAGAAAGAAGGCGGAGTCGCTCTGATCGCCTTGTCGCACCAGCGTCTCGCCGGGCTGCAGGTCGAGCTTCCGTGCGCTCGCGACGAGGCTCCGGATCGCGTCGCGCGTCGCGCCGTCCAAGAGTTCGAAGGGATTCGCGCCCGGCTGCGTCATGGCTCGCCGCCTTCGATAAATTCGAGGACAACGACGTTTGCGCCTTCAAACCGGTTGCACTCGATGCGATCGGCGAAGCGCCGGACAAGCGAGACGCCCCAACCGCCTGGCCGCGATTGGCTTAGGGACGGATCGCTCCTCCTCTCCGGCGCGTCGAGAAGATCGAAGGCTGCGCCATCGTCCTCGAGGCGCAGACGAAGCCTGTCGGGGAGGCGATCCAGAGCGATAGCCACCGCCAACCGCTCTCGCCCGCCGTGGTTCATGGCGTTGACGAGAAGCTCTTCGGCGCAAAGCTGCGCGCCGAAGGACTGCCGCTCCGTCGCGCCGAGCGCGCGCGCTTCAGAGGCGATCCAGGCGACCGCCGTCTGAATGTCTCCGGCCGCGAGGCTGAAGCCGGCGCGCCGCGTTTGAGGAGCGTCCGTCAAGACGCCTCCTGCGTTTCGGCGTCGCCGCCGATCAGGGTCGCCATGGCGAGCGAAATGAGCGCGGCGAGCGACAGGTAGAAGGCGGGCGCGAGCGGATTGCCGGTGATCTTGGTAAGGAAGACTGCGACCATGGGCACCGTTCCGCCAAAGACCGAGAGCGAGAGATTATAGCCGATCGAGAGGCCGGAACATCTTACATGCTTGGGGAAGGCCTCGACGAGAAACGCGGGGCTCGCGCCATAGCCCGACATGAACAGCGCGAAGGCGCATTGTCCAAGCAGGATGGCGCCGAGATGCGGGACGCTCATCAGCCGGAAGAGCGGCCAGGCGAAGAGCGCGAGCCCGAGGGCGCCGGCCATCAGCACGGGCTTGCGGCCGATTTTATCGGAGAGCGCGCCGGCGAGCGGCGTGAAGATCAGCATGAAGAAGATCGCGATGCTGTTGAGCGTCAGCGCCGTGGAGGCGGAAAGATGCTGCTGTTCCTTGAGCCAGGTCGAGACATAGACGAAGCAGAGATAGAAACCGACGCCGTTGCCGAGCGTGAAGCCCACGACCTTGAGGATGGTGCGCCATTGCGTGCGGAAGGCCTCGAAAACCGGCGATTTGCGCGCTTCTTCGGTCTGCACGATCGCTTGATCGGGCGGCAGGCGGCGGCGAATGACGAAGACGACGAGGCCGATGAGCAGCCCCGTAAAAAAGGCGAGGCGCCAGCCCCATGAAGCGGCCGCCTTCTCCGGCAGGAACGCCATGAGCGCCGCGCCGACCGCGGAGCCGAGCAGCAGACCGCCGAGCGCGCCGAAGGGCGCGAAGCTGCCGACAAAGCCGCGCCGGCTCGCCTGCGCTTCCTCGACCAGCAGCACCATGGACGTCGTATATTCGCCGCCGACGGCGAGACCCTGCGCCAGACGCAACAGGATCAACAGGGCAGGGGCCGCGAGGCCGATCTGCGCATAGGTCGGCAGGAGCGACATCAGCAGCGTCGGGATGATCATCAATATGACCGAGCCGACGACGGCGGCGCGACGGCCGAGGCGGTCGCCGACATGGCCGAAGAGCAGCCCTCCGAGCGGCCGGGCGATAAAGCCGACGGCGAATACGCCGAAAGAGGCGATGAGCGAAACGGACGGATCGTCGGAGGGGAAGAACTGTGAGCCGATCGCGGCGGCGAAGAAGCCATAGACGCCGAAATCGTACCATTCCATCACATTGCCGGCGAGGCCGGCGATCACGGTCCGGCGCTCGGCGGCGCGCGTCTCGAGATTGACCTCATGCGCGGTGCGCGCGATCTCGCCCCCGATCAAATCCATGCGCGCGATCTGGCGGATGCGCGGCTTGACCCTTTGTAACTCCTTTGGCGTCAGAATGCGCTCGAAGACGAAACATGCGTCGGCGAGCGACGTGAGCGCGACGTCGGTCGGCGACGGGATATCGTCATTATAGAGCAAAGCGAGGATGCGCTTCTTCGCCTCCGGCCTTTCCTGCCCCTCGACCACAGGATACCGCCGCCCCTTGAGCACCCAGAGAAAGGCGTGATCGCTCTGGCGCAAGACGCCGCGCGCGCAGAGGTTGGAGAGCGCCGCCCGGCGCATCGCCGGCGCGTGGCGGGACAGGCGCGTGATCCAGCCCTGCGCGCTGAGACGCTGCGGCTCGGCGGCGATCTCGGCGAGCGCCGTATCGAGCGCCGCGTCGCCGGTGGACGCGGCGTCCACGGCGTAGACGCCGTCGAGATCCGAATCGATACGCCCGCGTAGCGCAAGATCCATCAAGGCCGCGCCGGCGATTCCACAATTGAGATAGATTTCCGGCACGCTGTCGAATTCGCCGCCGCTGTCCTCTAAGGTGAGAAGCAGAAATTCCTCGATCAGGCTGATCTGCGACACGGAGACCGGGCTCCCGGCGCGATCTACGGCTATGCTCATGTCTGCTCCTTGAAAAGAACGTCCCCCGCTGGACGACCGGCGGGGAGAGGGTCTAAAGCTACGGCGGCGTCCGATAATAAGTGCCGGTTGCATAACCGTCACCGGGGAAATGTAAAAATGGATTTGACCCATGAGCTTTCGAACGGCTTGCGCGTGGTCAGGCCGATGAGCCGTATCGACAGCGGCACGGCCGCGGCTTTCGAGGAGCAATGTGCGGCCTTGCTCGACGACGGCCCCCACAAGGTCGTGGTCGATTTTTCGCAAGTGGAATACGTCAGCTCCGCGGGGTTGAGAGCGCTCCTCATTGCGGCGAAGAAAGCAAAGTCGCTGGGCGGCGCGCTGACGCTTTGCGGTCTGCGCGGCAATGTCAAAGAGGTGATGGCGGTAAGCGGCTTCGACGTTATTCTCGGTTCGCATCCGAGCGTTCAGGAAGCTGCGGCGGCGCTCCAAGGCTAGGACTTTCCGCTCGATGACGCCGTCCGGCGCGTTACCTCTTCGAGACGATGAGGGAGAGAGGATGGACTGCGCCGGGAGTTCGCTGCTGACCGATCTTTATCAGCTGAAGATGGCCGAGGCCTATCTGACGCAAGACGTCGTCGAGACCGCCGTTTTCGAATTTTTCGTCCGCCGGCTTCCGCCGAGCCGGGGCTTTCTGGTGGCGGCGGGGCTCGAGCAGGCGCTCGCCTTTCTCGAAACTCTCAGTTTTTCCAAAGAGGATATCGACTGGCTCGCCAGCACCGGGATGTTCGGCGCAGCCTTTCTCGAGCAGCTTGCGGCGTTCCGCTTCACCGGCGACGTGCACGCCATGCCCGAAGGTACGGTCTTCTTCCCCAACGAACCCATTCTGCGCGTCACGGCGCCTCTGCCGCAGGCGCAGCTCGTCGAGACGCGGCTCATCAACATCCTGCATCTTCAGTCGCTGATCGCCTCGAAGGCGGCGCGCCATGTGCTGCTGGCGCAAGGCCGGCAGCTCGTCGATTTCGGCTTGCGCCGCGCCCACGGCGCCGAAGCCGGGTTGATGGCGGCGCGCGCGAGCTATCTCGCCGGCTATGACGGCACGGCCACAGTGCTCGCCGGCAAATGTTTCGGCGTGCCGCTCTTTGGCACGATGGCCCACTCCTTCATCCAGGCTTTCGACGACGAGAGGAAGGCTTTCGAAGCTTTTGCGGAGAGTCATCCCGATGATCTCGTGTTGCTGCTCGACACTTACGACACGGAAGCCGCGGCGCGGAAGCTCGTTGCGCTGGCGCCGGGCTTGGGCGCGCGCGGCGTAAGCGTCAAGGCGGTTCGTCTGGATAGCGGCGATCTCGTGGCTTTGTCGAAAAGCGTGCGCGCGATCCTGGACGCAGGGGGATTGAAAGACGTCCGCATTCTCGTCAGCGGGGGACTCGATGACGCGGACATTCGCGCCATCATCGAGGCGGGCGCGCCCGTCGACGGGTTCGGGATCGGCACGAGCCTCACGACCTCTTCCGATGCGCCCGCGCTCGACTGCGCGTATAAGCTCGAAGAATATGCGGGCGTGGCGCGGCGCAAGCGCTCCAGGGGCAAGGAGACCTATCCCGGACGCAAACAGGTGTGGCGGCGTTTCGGACCGGACGGCGGAATGTGCGGCGACGTGATTTCGCTGGAAGACGACACGCACGAAGGCGAGCCTCTGCTGCGTTCCGTGATGCGGCAGGGCCGTCGGCTTGCGCCTACGCCGTCGCTCGCCGAAAGCCGCGCGCGCGCGAAGGAAAATCTCTCAAAGCTCCCTGTCGCCTTGCAGCGGCTCGACGCCGCCGCCACCTACTGCGTCGACATTGGCGCGGCGTTGCGGGCGTTGGTCTCCGAAGTCGATCGCCGCACGGAGGGAGGGGCGCCTTCATGACTCACAAGGTCGGCGAGAACGACGCGCTCCTCGTCGTCGACGTGCAAAATGATTTCTGCCCCGGCGGCGCGCTGGCGATTTCGAATGCCGACGAAATCATCCCGCGCATCAACAGGCTTGCCCACGCCTTTCCCCATGTCGTTCTGACGCAGGATTGGCATCCGCCCGGGCATGTCTCGTTTGCTTCTGCACATCCCGGCCGGAAGCCGTTCGAAATCATCGACCTGTCCTACGGCGAACAAGAGCTTTGGCCGGATCACTGCGTGCAGGGAACGTTCGGCGCGGCCTTTCATCCCACGCTCGCAATCCCCCATGCCGAACTGATCATGCGCAAGGGATTTCACCGCGACATCGATTCCTATTCGGTTTTTTTTGAAAATGACGCCAGGACGCCGACGGGCCTTGCTGGCTATTTGCGCGAGCGCGGCCTCACGCGCGTGTTCATCGCGGGGCTGGCCTTCGACTTTTGCGTGCGCTTTTCAGCCGAAGACGCGACGCGTCTCGGCTTCGAGGCCGTGATCGTCGAAGACGCCACCCGCGCCATCGACAGCGACGGGTCGCTCGCCCTTGCGCGCGAAAGCCTCGCCGCCTGTCGTGTCGCCTGCGTCCATGTCGACGCGTTCGCGCGTCTTTGAGGCCTATCCTTTCACGCAGATCATGGGCCTGAGAAAGGCGACTTTCTTGGCGAGGCCCGACGCTTCCGCCGAGTCGACGACGGCCCCGACATCCTTATAGGCGCCGGGCGCTTCCTCGGCGACGCCGCGCATCGAGGGGCTCTTGACGATGATCCCCTGCGCGCGAAGGTCGTCGACGACCTGCCGGCCGCCCCACATCCGCGTCGCGGCGTGGCGGCTCATGCGCCGTCCTGCGCCGTGGCAGGCGGAGGAAAAGGCGCGCTCTTCGCTCGTCGTCACGCCCGCGAGGACAAAAGAGCCCGTCCCCATGCTGCCGCCGATGAGAACCGGTTGGCCGAAGGCCCGCAGCGACTCGGGCAGCCGCTCGTCGCCGGGACCGAAGGCGCGCGTCGCGCCCTTGCGATGGACATAAAGATCGCGCGTCCCGCCGTCGACCGCGTGCCGCTCGACCTTGCAGGTGTTGTGCGAGACGTCGAACATCAGCGGCAGTTCCCCGTGCTGGAAAAAGCGGGCGAAGACCTGCCGCGTGAGATGGCCGATGATCTCGCGATTGGCGAGGGCGCAGTTGATGGCCGAGCGCATCGCGCCGAGATAGCGGCGCCCGAGGTCAGACTTGATCGGCGCGCAGGCGAGCTCCCGGTCGGGAAGCGCAATCCCGAGCGCCGGCGCCGAAACCGCCATCTCGCGCAAGAATTCCGTGCCGATCTGGTGGCCGAGCCCGCGCGAGCCGCAATGGATGGTGACGACGCATTCGCCGCGTTTCAATCCATAGCCCTCGGCGACGACGGGATCGAAAATGTCGACGACTTCCTGAACCTCGAGATAATGGTTGCCGGAGCCGAGCGTGCCCATTTCACGGCGCTGACGCTTGCGCGCAAATTCGGAGACTTCGGCCGGATCGGCGTCAACGGCCCGCCCCCGCTCCTCGATGCGTAGAAGATCCTCTTCCCGTCCGAACCCCCGCTCGACGGCCCATCTGGCGCCTCCCGAGAGCATCGCCGTCATTTCCTGATCGTCCAGGCGAAGCTCGCCCTCGGCGCCAAGACCGACCGGGATATGTTCATAGAGCGCCGCCGCGAGATCATCCTGGACAGCGTGGATCTGATCCGGCGTGAGCCCCGTGAGATGGGTGCGCACGCCGCAGGACACGTCGAAGCCCACGCCCCCCGCCGAGACCACGCCGCCCTCGTCCGCGTCGAAAGCGGCGACGCCGCCGATCGGAAAGCCGTAGCCCCAATGCGCGTCGGGCATGGCGTAGGCGGCGCGCGCCACGCCGGGAAGTTTGGCGACATTGGCGATCTGCTCCAAGACCTTGTCGTCCATTTCGGAAACCAGCGTCTCGGCTGCGTAGATGATCGCCGGCGCCCGCATCCCGTCACGCGGCGAAAGCCGCCAGGCGGATTCGGACAGTTTCTCGAGTCGGGAAATATCCATTTCTGCCCCTCTCGCGCTCTCTTCCGCCTAGACGTCGACCACACATTGTGCGCGCCACTGGCCCGGCGAGTCCTCCGCCACGGCCAATTCGGTGAAAGTTGCGCCTTTGGGCTCGACAGCCGGCGCATGGCGATCTCTCGAGACGGCTTCGCCATGAGCGCGCGCCGTCAGACGGCCCTTGCCGATTTTTATGTCGAAGGTCCCGAAAATCATCCGCCGCTCCGCCATTTCGAAGATCAGGGCGTTGAGCCAGTCGAGGAACAGCAGATCGAGGCTCGGCGCCTCCCGTTCGATCTCGACCGTCTCGGCGCCGCGCACCAGAGCGGGGTCGGTGATCGCGGCGACGAGCGCCAGCGCTCCCTGCTCGAAAGCCTGCGCCGGCGTCGCGCCGAAACCCCGGATCCCGAGGTCGGCGTCATGCGGGAAATGCTCCCAGCGCTTGCTCGGGGCGGGCGGGGAGGGGATCGCTGGCGGATCGCTCATAACGGCGCGCCTCCGGTCGCCGGAGCAATGGTCGCGCACAAAACCGGCAGGCGTCAATGCACGCCCAAGCGCTCCCGCGCGCAGCTGGAAAGCGCTCCCGCGCGCACCTGGAAAGCGCTCGACGCCCGCACCTGGAAAGCGCTCGAATTGCAATTTTTCTGGCTATGAATTAGCTGTCCCGCCAGCTTTTAGACGGCGGCCGTTCTGATCCCGACAGGCCGCGATCCGGGGTCCTATGCTCCATGCCTGATTTAAGAAGTCCTCTCAAAGTATTAAGCGCAATTCTCGTTGCGGCTGTTCTTGCGTGGGCTGGCTATGCATTTATCGAAGCGAACCGCCATCTTGTCCTTTACGAGGTGTTTCTCGTATTCCTTCTGTTTGCTTACTTCGTTGTTGTTCTCCGCGGCGGCTGGCGCGACGTCGCCTTGATATGCGCCTCGCTCGCCTTCGGGATCGTGGCCATCGAAGTCGTTTTGTGGCGGATGAACAATTCGCCCACCACCTTTCGCGAGAAAGGCAGTTGGGGGATAAAGGGCGAACTTGGCTTGAGTCCGATCCGACCCGGCGTCATTCATGAGAAGAAAATCGCCGCCAATGGGGACGTGATCTTCGACGTCTCCTATACGATCAAGGACGATTTGACGCGCAAGGTCGATTCGGCGCAGGGGCCGCTCGTGGCCTTCTTCGGCGATTCTTTTACCTATGGCGCGGGCGTGAACGACGGCGACACGCTGCCGCAGATTTTCGCCGATCTGACCAAGGGCGCCTATCACGTCGTCAATTTCGGGGTTTCCGGATATGGGCCGCAGCAGACGCTGCGCGCGCTGGAGACGGACCTCTATCCGGTCCTCAAGGAGAACCCGCGTCTGTTCGTCATCCAAACGGCGCCCTGGCACGCCTTCCGCACCTCTTGCAAGGCGGACAACGCCTGGTTCGGACCGAGCTACGAACTGGAGAATGGCGAACCGGTCTATCGCGGCTCCTGCGCCTCGAGGCAGTCGACCTTCAGACGGGCGATGACGACTCTGCTGCGTTGGACGGAGGCCTATGACCATTTCATTGGTCAGCGCGAAAAGCCGGTCGAGCCTCAGGACATGGAGCTCTACATCGACATCATCGCCAGGGCGGCCGACATCGCCAAGCAGAAATACGGCGTGCCGACGATCGTTCTCTACCTGCCGGACGATCTTTCCAATCCGCGCTACCATTTGGGGCCGTCGATCACCAACGCCGTGCTCATGGAGCGGCTGCGCCAACGGGGCGTGAAGGTGGTGGATTTGATGATTGATGTGACCGCCTATCCTGGTCAGCAGCTCATCATCCCCGGCGACGGCCATCCCACGGGACTTCTCAACCGGATCTGGGGCGAGCGCCTGCGTGATTACGTGGCCTCGGAATTCACGTCCGTCGCCGCGGACGCAAAATAGGCGAGGCCCCGCATATGACCCGCTCTCTCCCCCTCAAGACCTCGGCCGCTCTCCTTCTTGCGGGAGCCGCAATTTTCGGCGTCCTCAATTTCGTGCAGCCGTCTCGCTACGTGGTTCTTCTGATCGTGGCGATCGTCTTCGCGACGTTTGTCTATTTCATCGCCATTCTGCGGGGACGCTGGCGGGACGCGGCGCTGCTCTGCGCCACGCTCGCCTTTGGCTTCGGAATCATCGAAGTCGTGTCTTTGCATCTCGGCGGCTTTGCGACCACCTACAAGGACCGAGGCAGCTGGGCGCGGGTGGGCGAGCTCGGCTGGCGGCCAGCCCGCCCGGGGCCGATCCACGAAAAGAAGATCGCGCCCAACGGCGACGTCGTTTACGACGTCGTCAACACCATCGACGAGAATCTGACGCGTAAGGTCAACTCGGCTGCGGAGGGCCCGACGGTCGCCTTTTTCGGAGACTCCATGACCTTCGGCGCGGGCCTCAACGATAATGAGACCCTGCCGCAGGCCTTCGCCGATGTGACTGAACGCCGTTTCCGCGTGCTCAATCTTGCCGTGACCGCCTATGGCCCGCAGCAGTTTCTGCGCGCGCTGGAGATCGGCGAGCACGACGCGCTGCTGAAAAAGGACCCTCGCCTTTTCGTCATGCTCACCGCCCCGTGGCATGCGGGCCGGACCTCCTGCAAGGAGCGTAACCAATGGTACGCGCCGCGCTATGTCTTCGAAAACGGAGCGCCGGTCTATCGCGGCTCCTGTGCAGAGGCGGCGTCGGGCCTCTTCGGCGCCGCCCGCGCGCTGCTGCGCTCGACCGAAATGTTTCACTACTTCTTCGAATCCCGGGAGCCGCCGATCGAGGAAGCGGATGTCGATCTTTACGTCGCGGTTCTGGGCAGGGCGGGGGAGCTTGCGCGCCAGAAGTATGGCGCTGAGACCTTGATCATGTATCTGCCGGACAATGTCGCGTCCGAGCGTTACCGGCTCGGCCCCGCCTATGGAAACGACGCCATCATGGAGAAGCTTCGCGCCGCCGGCCTGCATGTCGCCGAGGTCAAGCCGATTGATCCCGCGGCGTACCCCGGCCGCCCCCTGTTCATCCCGGGCGACGGCCACCCGACGGGTCTTACGGATCACATCTGGGCCGAGCAGATCAGGGACGTTGTGATGAAGGACTTCGCCGCCGCCTGGCGGTGACGAAAGGGCGAACAAGGGCCAGCCCCGACCGTTAGGTGGGGGCGACGCGGTTCGAGTCTGACGCCGCGACGCCTCATTCTTGGGAAGAGCGCATGGCCGAGATTTGGGACGCGATCATTGTCGGCGCGGGGCCGGCAGGCCTGAGCGCCGCGCTCTATCTGGCGCGTTTTCGCCGATCGACGCTCGTCATTCACGACGGGCGCAGCCGGGCCGCCCAGATTCCGCTCACCCATAATGTGCCGGGCTGCCCGTCGGGCGTGTCTGGCGAGCGGCTTCTCTCGAGAATGACGCGCCATGCCGTTGAATATGGCGCCGCCCTCGTGGGCGCGCATGTCGAAAGCGCGTCGATCTGCGACCGCGGTTTCGCGCTTCGCTCGAACGATGGAACAGGGTGGTCTTGCCGGGCGCTCGTCCTCGCCACCGGCGTCGATCAGAACGACGTGCCGATCGAAGCGCGGGCGCGTCAGGCGGCGATCGACGCCGGCGTGTTGCGCTATTGTCCGATCTGCGACGGCTATGAGCATATTGGCCAGCGCATCGCCGTCATCGGCTGCGATCGGCAAGGCGCGGGGGAGGCGCTGTTCCTTCGGCGATACTCCGCCGACGTCACGCTGATTCCCAGACGCTACGCCGATCTCGACAGCGCGATCTTGCAGAAGCTGCTCGACTCCGGCGTGCGCGTCCTCAAGGCCCCGGTCGCGCGCTTCATTTTCCGAGAGCGCGAAATGAGGCTGCAATTCCAGAACGGAGCCGGCGAAGCCCATTTCGACGTTGTTTATCCCGCGCTCGGCTTGCATCCACGCTGCAAGCTGGCGACAGAGCTCGGTCTCGCCGTGGACGACGCAGGCGCTTTAGGCGCTGAATCCATATTTGGCACGAAGGTCCCGGGCCTTTACGCCGCGGGGGACGTCGTCGCCGGCCTCGACCAGATCAGCGTCGCCATGGGGCACGGCGCCATCGCGGCCACAAAAGCGCATAATTGGCTGCGGGACCAGGACGGCCAGGCGCTCGAACGCTGACCTCAGCCTATGCTTCCGGGTCCAGCGCGTCGGCGACGGCGTCCTTTTTGCGCTGGGGCAGCTGTTTCATCGTCAGGATGAACGCCGCAAGCGCAAAGCAGATGGCGTTCGGCGCGATCAGCGCCCAGTCCCCGCGCAGGACGCCATAAGACATCCACAATGCGAAGGCGGCGACCGTCAGGACATACATCTTGCCGGAGATCGACTCTGTGTCCCTCGTCTTGATGATCTTCCAGGCTTGCGGGGCGAAGCTCGCCGTCGAGCAAATGGCGGCGGCGGCCCCAATAAAGCCCGCGACGTCCATGTCCGCTCCTTTCGGCCAATGGCGCATGAACGACAGCGGCGCGCTCGATGTTCCAGCGGCCTGGACGCTCTCGGAACCAGCGCCTGCGACATCGGTTCTGCGTTGGGGGAAGAACCTTCGAAGAGGGAGGCGGAAATGGAACGCCGCGCCATAGCAGAGCTTGTCGGGACGGCACGAGTCTATGGACCCGAGGAATTGGAGTGGGCCGTGCGCCGGCGCAGGCTGGAGCGTCTCGCGAGCGTGCTCGAGTCGACGCGCGAGCCGGTCAAGCTGTTTTCAACGATGGAATGCTATCCGAGACGGGAGCGTCTGACGCTTCGGATGGAGCATTCGCCGCTCGCAGTCGCTTACCACGATGCGCAGTTCCGCCGCGAAGGCCTGACGGGCGACAGCGTCGGCGAAGGCATGGCCTTCTTCAACTTGTCCATGCGCGAGGCGCATGCGCTGCTGTGCGATTGCGGCTACGGCGGGTTTTCGCTGCTGCGCATGCCGCTCTCCAGCCTGATCGCCCGGCGCGCAAGAAAACTTGCCGCCAAGCGCAATCTCGCCGAGTGGCGTGAATTGGCGGCCTCCTGGATGGATGCGGCGACGTCGCGCCTCTCGGCCTGGAAGAAGCACACCGCTTGATCAAGATCAGCCGATCTGGCTTGCCGCCAGCATGAGCGAAGGCTTAAAGGGCTTCCGGGAATCGCTTCCGGAGGCCTTTTTCTTTCGGTCTATTGCTAACGACTGGCGACAATTACGCTTGGCTGTCTGGGCGCTCTGGTTTTCTCTTCGAAAATGCCCTATGAAGCCGCGGTTCCGTAAAGCGGTCGGGAAACCGCCTTTGGGAGGGAAAACGAATGCGAAAGCTGTTGCTGTCGGCTTCAGTGGGTATCCTCGCTCTTGTGACATCGGGTCAGTCCTACGCGCAGAAGTGGCAGCTTACGCCGGAAGATGCCGCGAAATACGCGCCTCCTGCTCCTGCCGCGACCGCGCCTGCGCCGGCCGCCTCGACGTCGGCCGCGACGTCTTCGGACGAGCTTCTCGCTTTGCAGAAGGACCCCAAGCAGTGGGTGTCGCCGACGGGCGACTACGCCAATGTCCGCCATTCGGCGTTGAAGCAGATCACCGCCGACAATGTGGCGAAGCTGCAGCTCGCCTGGCAGTTTTCGACGGGCGTTCTGCGCGGCCACGAGGGCGCGCCGCTGGTCGTGGGCGACGTGATGTATCTGCATACGCCGTTCCCCAACATCGTTTATGCGCTCGATCTGAAGGATCCCGACCACAAGATCCTCTGGAAATACGAGCCCAAGCAGGATCCGTCGGTCGTGCCGGTGATGTGCTGCGACACGGTCAACCGCGGCCTCGCCTATGGCGACGGCAAGATCTTCCTCGCCCAGGCCGACACGACGCTCGTCGCGCTCGACGCCAAGACCGGCAAGCTCGTCTGGTCGGTGAAGAACGGCGATCCGTCCAAGGGCCAGACCTCGACCGCCGCTCCGCATGTGTTCAAGGACAAGGTCTTCGTCGGCATCGCCGGCGGCGAGTTCGGCGTGCGCGGCCATATCACCGCCTATTCGGTGAAGGACGGCAAGCAGGCGTGGCGCGGCTACTCGATGGGCCCGGACGCCGACACGCTGATCGACCCCGACAAGACCACCCATCTCGGCAAGGTCGTGGGCAAGGATTCGGGCATTTCGACCTGGCAGGGCGACCAGTGGCAGACGGGCGGCGGCACCACCTGGGGCTGGTATTCCTACGACCCGGAGCTGAACCTCGTTTATTACGGCTCGGGCAACCCCTCGACGTGGAACCCGGTGCAGCGCCCGGGCGACAATCGCTGGTCGATGACGATCTGGGCGCGCGACCTCGACACCGGCAAGGTGAAGTGGCTCTATCAGATGACGCCCCACGACGAGTGGGACTATGACGGCATCAATGAGATGGTGCTGGCCGATCAGCCGATCGGCGGCAAGACGGTCAAGACGCTGGTTCACTTCGACCGCAACGGCTTCGGCTATACGCTCGACCGCACCAACGGCGATCTGCTGGTCGCCGAGAAATACGATCCGGCGGTGAACTGGGCGACGAAGGTCGACATGGACAAGGCGTCGCCGACCTATGGGCGTCCGCTGGTCGTCGACAAATATTCGACGCAGCACAATGGCGAGGACACCAACACGCAGAACGTCTGCCCGGCGGCGCTGGGGTCGAAGGACCAGCAGCCGGCCTCCTACGACGCGGCGACGGGTCTGTTCCTGGTGCCGACGAACCACGTCTGCATGGATTATGAGCCGTTCCGCGTGAGCTATACGGCGGGCCAGCCCTACGTCGGCGCGACGCTGGAGATGTTCCCGGCGGGGCGGGTTCTCGGCGACGGGACGAACCACACCGGCAATTTCATCGCCTGGGACGCGAAGGTCGGCAAGATCGTGTGGTCGAACAAGGAGCAGTTCTCGGTTTGGGGCGGGGCGACGTCGACGGACGGCGGCGTGACCTTCTACGGGACGCTCGAAGGCTATCTGAAGGCGGTCGACACCAAGACCGGCAAGGAGCTCTACAAGTATAAGACGCCGTCGGGCATCATCGGCAACGTCATCACCTATGAGGCGGGCGGCAAGCAGTATGTGGCGGTGCTGTCGGGCGTCGGCGGCTGGGCGGGCATCGGTCTGGCGGCCGGTCTCTCCAAGTCCAACGAGGGCCTCGGCGCGGTCGGCAATTACGCCTCGCTCGCCAATTACACCGCGCTCGGCGGCGTGCTCAGCGTGTTTGCGCTGCCGAACTAAACGGCAAAGCAGGCCCGTAAACTAACAACCGGCGCTCGGCGAATTCATTCCGCCGAGCGCCGTCTTTGTAACGAGGAGAGAAAGTATGAGATCGTCGCTTTTCGGGGCGCTGGCCCTGGGCGTCATGACCTTTGTGGGAACCTCCGCCATGGCCGAGGCGCCCGGAGACCCCAAGGCCGTCAAATCGACCGACGGCAAATATTTCGACGCCAAGGGCGATCCCACCTATAACGTCGCGGCCGACGGCACGGTGGACTGGTACACCTTCTCCGGCTATCGCCGCTATCACGCCGAATGCCACGTCTGCCACGGCCCGAACGGCGGCGGCTCGACCTACGCCCCCGCGCTGAAGGATTCGGTGAAGCGCTTCAATTATGCGGAATTCGCCGGCATCGTGATTGGCGGCCGTCAGAACGGCAACAGCGTCATGCCGGCCTTCGCCGACAACAAGAACGCCGTCTGCTACGTCGACGACCTTTACGTCTATCTCCGCGCGCTCTCGACCGGCGCCATCCAGGCCGGCCGCCCGGAGAAGAAGGAAGCCCGTCCCGAGGCCTTCGCCAAGGCCGAAGCCGAGTGCATGAGCGCCAAGTAAGCAAATTGGCCCGACTGCGGCGCAGCCGCAGTCTGGCTACTCGTATAGCTGACGTTTACCGCTTTCGAATTCTTGGGCCTCGGCTCGTCAGCCCCGGTCGCTTTCTCTGATCATATGCCTGAGCATGAACCCGACGGCGTAAGAGAAAATAGCGCCGAAGAGGCCGAGAAAGGCCGAGTTTACATATTTTGGCTGGAGACCTTCGGAAAACATACGCGCGATCGATACGCCGATGAGCAAGACGAAAGGCGCGGCGATGGCGATTCCGATCCAGTAGACAATGGTCCCGATTTGTCTTGGCATTTTGGTCTCCAACCGATCCCTAAGCTTATCTGTCGAGAGGGCTTTCTCCCCAGCGCAGTTCCCGCCATTCGACGCGCTTTATCGGCCGCGCGCCGCCCCTGGCTTCGGCGGGGGCGAAACAATCTTCCAGGCGCGGATGTTATCCGATGGTCTCCAACCATGGGAGGGACGCTCATGCACGTCCAGGAAATGATCAGTGCGCACCCCGACGTAAAGGGTCAGGTCAATGACGCGCTCATCCGCTGCATCGAAGAGTGCTACGATTGCGGCCAGTCCTGCCTGTCCTGCGCCGACGCCTGCCTCGGCGAGCAAGACGCGAATCAGCTGAAGCAGTGCATTCGCCTCAATCTCGATTGCGCCGACGTCTGTTTCGCCACAGGGGCCACGGGCGCGCGGCGCACGGGCTCGAATGAAGAGCTTATCCGTTCGATGCTGGAAACCTGCGCGGTGGCCTGCCGCCTCTGCGCGGAAGAGTGTGAGAAACACGCATCTCGTCACGAGCACTGCAGGGTCTGCGCCGAATCCTGTCGGCGCTGCGAAGAAGCCTGCGAGGGCGCCGTTCGCACCATCGGCTTCCGGCATTAGCCCAGAAACGCCCAGCGGGGATGGCCTCTCTCCCGGTCAGCCCCGCATCGGGCGCGCCGCCCTACGTGATTCTCCCGATTGGCCTACCACGTCGACGCATGACACTCTGGCGCAAAGGCGTTGCGTTCCGGGGGGAGTTGCATCATGCGTCTTGTGCTTGTCGACCATGGCGGCGAGCGCATCCGGGGCGATTCCGCTCGCTTTGCCGCGCGCTCGCCCGAATGGGCCGAATGCACTTTCCGCGAAGTTGGCGTCGCGAAGCTCTCCTTGATGGCGGCCCGCCTGTTGGACGAGAGCGAAGGCCGGTTCAGCTGGCGCTATCAATATTCATCCTTCGGACCGGCGCGTCGCGGCGGCGGTTACGACGTCTTTTCGTGCAGCGACGACCTCGATGAGGCGCCGCCGGCGCATTTCGAGGACATTTCCAACGTCATGTGCGAGTGCTTCTACGTCGGCCACGTGCACTGCATCCCGCCTGTGATCTCGCTGCATTCGCGACGGCGCGCGGCGAAAGCCGCCCATTCCGACGGTGGCGCGCCGCGGCCCCGCGTTCACGCATCCCGGCGCTAACCGACCCTTGGCGCCGAAGGCGGGGCCGCAGCGATCTGCGGGCGGACCCGCCGCAAGGGCGTCAGACGAAAGCCCGCCGCAATCAGGCAAAGCAGAAGCAGGCCGATCAGCACCGGGGCCCTTGTTTCCGACACGCTGACCAGAATGCCGATGACGCCGATCAGAAAGGCTGCGGCGACCAAGCTCGAGAACGGCCACAACGGCGACCTGAACGCGGGAATGGGTTCGCCCTGTTCAGCGAGCCGCCGCCGGAATTTGACATGCGTGTAGAGGATGCTCAGCCAGATCAAGATGCCGATGAAGGTCACGGCCGCGGTGAGATATTCGAAGGCTTGGGCCGGCGTAAAATAGTTCAAGCCGGCGCCCAGGAACAGAAAGACGACGGTCATCAGCATGGCGCGGATCGGAATGCCGTTCGGCGCAATGAAACTGAACCACGCGGGGGCCTGCTGCGCTTTCGCGAGCGTGTAGAGAATCCTGCCGCTGCTGAAGATTCCGCCGTTGCAGGAGGAGAGGGCCGCGGTCACGACGACGAAATTGATGAGCCCCGCCGCTTTCTCGAGCCCCATGCGTTGGAATACCTGCACGAAGGGGCTGCCGTCGACGCCGATCCGGTTCCAGGGAAAAATAGCCAGGATGACGAACAGCGCGCCGACATAAAAGATGATGATGCGCCAGACGAAGGAATTGATCGCCATCGGAATCGTCGTCTGCGGGTTTTCAGCCTCGCCGGCGGCGATGCCGATCATTTCGACGCCGACATAGGCATAAACGACCATCTGCATCGAGAGCAGGCAGCCGGCGACGCCCTCGGGGAAAAAGCCGCCGATCTGCGTCAGATTTGAAAGGCCGACAGGCCCCCATTCGCCGGGGAAGCCGAAGATAATGACAAAGAGGCCGAGCCCGATCATGACGAGAATGGTCGCGACCTTGATGAGGGCGAACCAGAACTCGAACTCGCCGAAGACGCGGGCCGTGAAGAGATTGACCATCCCCATCATCGCAATCGCGGAGAAGGCCCAGATCCATTGGCCCGAACCCGGAAACCAGTATTGCATGTAAATGCCGACCGCCGTGACCTCGGCAATAGCGATGATCGTCCAGTAGAACCAGTATCCCCAGCCGACGAGATAACCGAGAAAGGGGCTGACATAGTGGGAGGCGTAGGCGGCGAAGGACCCCGTCACCGGATGATAGATCGCCATCTCGCCCAAGGCGCGGAGGATGACGAACACCATGGCGCCGGCGATGAGATAGGCGAGTAGGATCGATGGCCCGGCGACTTTGATGGCGGAGGCGGAGCCGAGGAACAGGCCCACGCCAATCGTGGAGCCGAGCGCAAGCAGCCGCATCTGCCGCACGCCGAGACTGCGTTTGAAGCCGTCGTGATCCTGATCCATGAGCGGGTCTCTATATTTCTTGAAAGGAATAGAAAGCGTCTGGAAGCTTGGCGATTGACGCGCGCCAAAGTTCAGTCAACTTAAGCGAGCCGCGCCGCGTCGGCTAGACCATACCGAGCATTGGCCGGGGGCGGAGCCGGCGACGCGCGCCAAAGCGAGGAAGCGGCCATGTTGCAGCGCAGGCTCGGAGCCCATGGTCCGATCGTCTCGGCGGTCGGCCTCGGCTGTATGGGGATGACCGATCTCTACGGGCCGGCGGATCGCGCGACTGGGCAAGCCACGATCCGAGCGGCGATCGACGCCGGCGTTTCATTGCTCGATACGGGCGACTTCTATGGCATGGGAGAGAATGAACTGCTGATCGCGGAGGCGATCAGGCCGTTTCGCCGCGAGCAGATTCTACTGAGCGTCAAATTCGGCGCTTTGCGCGATCCGGGCGGAAAATGGATGGGCGTCGACGGTCGCCCGGCGGCCGTGAAGAACTTCCTCGCCTATTCCTTGAAGCGCCTTGGGGTCGATTACATCGACGTCTATCGTCCCGCGCGTCTCGATCCTTCCGTGCCGATCGAAGAGACGATCGGCGCCATCGCCGACATGGTCAAAGCTGGTTACGTGCGTTTCATCGGGCTCTCGGAAGTTGGATCGGAAACGCTGCGCCATGCAGTCGCCGTCCATCCGATCGTCGATTTGCAAATCGAGTACGGTCTATTCTCCCGCGATATCGAGACGTCCATCCTCCCGCTGTGTCGTGAGCTCGGCGTTTCGATTACCGCCTACGGCGTCCTCGGCCGCGGGCTTGTCGGCGGAAATTGGACGGCGGACCGAATGATCTCCGCCGATGATTACCGCGGCGCAGTCCCGCGTTTTCTCGGGCCGAATGTCGAGAAGAATCTCCGGCTGGTGGACACGGTCAGAGATGTCGCCCAGGCCCACGACGCCACCGTCGCCCAGATTGCAATCGCCTGGGCGTTGTCGCGCGGCGCGGATATCGTGCCGATCATCGGCGCCAGGCGGCCGGAGCAACTCGTCGACGCGGTTGCGGCGCTGCGCGTCGAACTCGGTCCAAACGAGGTCCAGGTCCTCGACGCTCTAGCCGCTTCCGTTTGCGGAACGCGCTATCCCGCTGCCCAATTGGCCCATCTCGACAGTGAAAGAGGTTAGGGACCTTGTCCCTGGCGTTGATCGCGCGGCCGCAGGCGGGGGCGGATCTTTGGGAGGATACGGGAGCCCAATGAACCGCCCCACCGCAGCCGCGAGTCGCCACAGCCGCCACGCCGGCGCAGGTTACATTGCTGCGCAGGCTAGAAAGTAACGCCTCGGCCTTGCCGAAAAATTTCCCATCGGTGTCTGAACGGCCCGCGCTCGGGACGCGACGGGGCAGGAACGGCCGCACGCGACAGCGCCGGAGCGTCGCGATTGATCGGTGAAAAGATCAAGAGAAAGATCAGCTTGGCGTTTCGGGCCCATCGCCTTTCCGCCTCCGCTGCCCAGTCAGCATTGTTTCCGCAATATTTCAGCGCGCGGAGCCTCGACGGCTGTCTGTGCTCGTGAGCACATCGCCGACCGCGGCGCCCGTGCGAGGCCACCGTTGGGGCTGGCCGCTTGCGAGCGGTTCGGCTGGGCGGTCCGTCGTTTCCCTCATTCGGCGGGCCGCCTTCTCTTGAAAGCGCTTGGCGCTGCGGCGTCAGGAGGCGCGCGGCAGCCAGAGGTCGACAGACGTGCCTTTCCCTTCGGCGCTCCTGAGCCGCATCGCGCCGCCCGATTGCGCCACAAAGTCCCGGATCATCGAAAGGCCGAGGCCTGTGCCAGATTGTCCGCTCTTTGTCGTAAAGAGCGGCTCCGCGGCGCGGTCGAGCGTTTCTTTGTTCATGCCGCAACCGGTGTCCGAGGCGGTCAGCCGGACATAATCGCCCTTGGTCAGAGCGGGAAAATCCGGGGCCTCCTGCTCGACCCGCTCCTCGACGACCTCGATTGTAAAGGCGCCGCCACGCGGCATTGCGTCTCGCGCATTGGTCGCCAGGTTCACCAGCGTCAGCTCGAGCAGGTGCGGCTCGACCATGATTGCCGGCAGCCCGGGAGGCGCATTCAGAACACAGACGATGTCGGGCCCCAGCGAATAATGCAAAAGCTGCCGCATGCCCTCGAGCAGCTCGGGGATAGAAACCGGCTTGGGCTCAAAATCTGTGCGCCGGGCGTAAAGGAGCAGTCGCCCGGCCAGATTTGCGGCCCGTTCTGCGGTTGCGAGGGCGTCGAACGCATGGGCCTGGGGCTGCCCTTTCAATTGCCTCTGCAGCACGCGCAGGTTCGCCATGATGACCGCCAGCACATTGTTGAAGTCATGGACGACCGTGCTGGTGAACTGGCCGATGCTCTCCATTTTTTGCGCCTCGAAGAGTTTCGCCAACGCCTCCTTGGCTTGCGCGGTTCGCTCTTCGACCTGACGCTCGAGATCCGAATTGAGACGGCGCAGCCGTTCTTCGCTTTCCCGCAGCCGCTCTTCGACCTTGCGGTATTCTGTAACGTCCACCTCGACGACGACGCCGCCGACGATCCGTCCTTGAGGGTCGACGATCGGAGCTGAGTTGTTGAAGAAGAAGCGTCGCTCCCCGGTCTGGAAGTGTTCGGACTGCACGAGCTCGTTGCGAACCACCTCGCCCGTTCGCAAGGTGCGGGCCATCGCCCATTCTTGCGCCGTCAGGCGTTGGCCGGAGTGCGGCCAATAGCCCACCCAATCAGAGTAGCCCTCCCAATTCGCGGTGACAGGCGGGGCCCCCCACAGATCGCGGCTGGCGGCGTTGTCACGAATGATCTTGCCATGGGCGTCTGCGATGATGACGCCAACTGGCAGCGCATCGAGCACGGCGTTGAGCATGGATTTGCTCAGCTCTCCATCGTTGTCAGCCTCGAGCTCGGTCATTTGTCTTTCTGAGTTGGTCAAGAGCATGCTTTTAAAGCAGCATAATCGGGGCGACTTGTCTGCTCACAAATGAACATAAGGCCGGGGAGCGCGGTTAACGCCTAACTAAAGGTCAGAAGTCGCACGCTGGTGGAGAATGGCTACCAATCCCTGCGCCGGTGAGCAGGAGGGCAACAATCTGCTGCGCGCCCTCCGCCCAAACGATCTGGCGTTGCTTACGCCCTATCTAGAGATCTGGTCGGGCGCTCGCGGCCAGGTCATCTACAATCCCGGCGACGACGTCACCCATGTCTATTTCCCCTGCGGCGCAAGCGTCGCCTGCTTCTTGACGCCGCTCCCGGAGGGAGAGCTTATCGAAGCCGCCCTCGTGGGCCGAGAAGGCGCGATCGGGGGCGTGGTGAGTGAAGGAAATCTTCCCGCCTTCGCCCGCGCCGAGGTGCAATCCGCGGGTCAGTTTCTGCGGATGCCGATCAAGCGGTTGGACGCGGCGAAGCGGTCTTCGCCTGCTATCCGCACCCTCTTCGCGCGCTACGCTGACTGCCTGCTCGCCCAGGTGTTTCAATCAGTCGCCTGTAACGCCGCGCATACGATCGAACAGCGAACGGCGAAATGGCTGCTCGCCGCGATGGACCGCACCGGCCAGGAGAAGCTTGCGCTCACGCAAGATCAATTGGCGGGAATGCTCGGCATTGGCCGCAGTTATCTGACCCGCGTGGTCAAACCGCTGCGGGAGAGAGGGCTGATTGATACGGGACGCGGAATGATCCGGGTGCTCAATCGCAGCGCGCTCGAAACCGTCTCC